>NZ_BAAARY010000005.1:0-419972 GCF_039532605.1 Pilimelia columellifera subsp. columellifera | reverse complement strand
CTCCTGGACCACCCAGACCGACGTCAACAGACTACGATCCGGCACCCGCTACCAATTCAAAGTCCGCGCCAAGAACTCCGGCGGCTGGGGCGCCTGGTCGAAGGGCGTCTACGCCACCACCTCCTGGTGATCGTAGATCCGCCGACCACCGGCGGCCCGGTCCTCTCGGCGTCAGACCGCCGAGAGGACCGCCGGCGGTTACTACCTGCGAGTCGGCTTTCCGTCGCCGATTGTCACTTCAGGTAAAACGGGTCTCTCCGCCGCCGATCAGGGGTTGGTGGGGCAGGACACGCGATGGAGGTGGATCATGGGCGGGCTCCGTTGGCCGGCGCTACGAACCGGCCTCGTGGCGTTCGGCATGGTGTTGATGCTCTCGGCGACCGGGACGACGTATGCGGCGTTCAGCGCTATCACCCCCGCCGGGTCGGCCGTTCTGGGCGCCGCTTCGTCGTTCGACTACGACCCCATCGTCGTCGACGCCGGACCGCAGTTCTACCTGCGCGGCGACGACGCGCAGTCCGCGACCTCCAGCTCCGCCGCCGCGGACACCTCTGGAAACAACAGCCCGGGCGTGTACGACGGCCGCACTGACGGGCCATCGACGTGGTGGAAGCTCAACGAGGGCGCCGGCGGGGCCGGCACGGTGACGGCTGACTCCTCCGGCGCTGCCGCCCCCGGCACGCTCGCCGGCGCCAACGCCGCGTGGAGCGCCAGCGGCAAGTACGGCGCTTCGTTTTCCGTCAGCAGCGGCGTGGGCCACGTCACGGGCGCGAGCCGGGTTCGCACCGATGCCAGCTTCAGCGTGGCGGCGTGGCTCTATCCGGCATCGGACCACAGCGGGGCCGCGGTTGCCCAGATCGGCGGCGCGAGCAGCGCATTCATGATCAAACGCGATGCTGGCAGCGACCGGTGGCAGTTCCTCACCACGGCGGCGGACACGGCAGCCCCCGCCGTCACGCAGATGGTGTCCAACGCCTCCAGCGCGCCGCTGAACACCTGGACCCATGTGCTGGCCGTATACGACGACCCCAATGACAAGCTGCACCTGTACGTCGACGGCGCGGCCCAGGGCGCGCCCGCCACGGCGACGGCCGACTGGAACGCCACGGGCGGCCTCATGGCCGGCGCCTCGCGGTGGGCCGGCGCCACCGGCGACCAGTGGCTCGGCCGTATCGATGACGTGCGGATCTTCCGCCGCGCCCTGTCGGCGAGCGAGGCGGCGACGTTCGCGCCCTCGTTCGCGCCGCCGGCCACCGCGCTGTCTCGGTGGGAGTTCGACAACAACTGCAACGACTCCAGCGGCAACGGCCGCTCCTGCGCCAACGGCGGCGGCGGGTACACCACCACCAGGCACCTCGGGTCGCACGCCTACAACGCCCCGGGCAACAACGCGGCGTACCACGAAGGCGGCGTCATCAACACCGCGTCCAGCTTCAGCGTCGCCGCGTGGGTCTACCCCACAGCTCTCGGCGCCGCGGACCGTGTCGTCGTCTCGCAGTCGAACGCCCAGGGCGTCAACTTCCAACTCGGCTACGAGGGCAACGGCAGCTACCCCGCGAGCAGCAGCCGGGTCGGCGCCGCCACCGGATGGTCATTCCAGATGGCCGTGTCCGCCAGCACGAACGCCGCCCGCAAGGTGGTCAACACCAGCGCCAACACCGCCCAGCTCAACACCTGGACCCACCTGCTCGGCACCTACGACTCCGCGACAGACACCCTACGTCTGTACGTCGACGGGGTGCTCCAGAACAGCCTGTCCGAGGCGTTCACCCAGTGGGACAGTCGCAACCACACCGTCATCAACTGCTTCTTCTTCTTCTGGAAGGAGACCGCGTTCACCTCCGTCGGCCGCACCGGCTACCTCACCGCCTGTGACGACACCTGGGCCGACTACGTCACCGGACCGATCGACCAGGTGTACCTGTACCAGCGGGTCCTCACCAGCGACGAGATCGCCCAACTCATGCTGGACCCGAACACCTTCACCGGGCCCCAGCACCAGATGGCCGCCGAACAGGCCGGGGCGCTCACCGGGGCCGGCCAGAGCGCCTCCACCGCCGTGGCTTTGACCGGCGTGTCGGGCGCCTACCACCCCACCCAGCGCGTCAACCCCGGCCCGTTCACCATCGAATGCTTCCTCCGGACCACCGCGGCCACCGGCGGCGCCGTCATCGGATTCGCCGGCAGCGCCACCGGAACCGCCGACGCCGACTCCGGCCGTACTCTCTACATCGACAGCACCGGCCGACTCGCGTTCGTCGTCAAACCGGGCGGCGTCGAGAAACGCGTGGCATCGCCCTCGGCCGTGACCGACGGCGCCTGGCGCCACGCCGCCGCCTCCCTCGGCCCCGCCGGCATGACGCTCTACCTCGACGGCGTCCGCATCGCCACCGACCCCACCACAACTGCCAAGAATTACGCGGGGTACTGGCGCGTCGGCGGCAACAACCTCACCGGCTACACCAACGCCCCGCCCAACCACTACCTGGTGGGCACCATCGACGAGGTGGCCTTATACGACCGCCAGCTCACCGACAACGAGATCAGCACTCACGCCATCGCCCGATCCTGAGCCACCCAGCCTTGCCGATGACGACGCCTACGACGCGTGGCTCCGCGACCCGCGGGAAGTCCGGTCAGTGGAAGAAGTGGCGGGCGCCGGTGAGATACATGGTGATGCCCGCGGACTTGGCGGCGGCGATGACCTCCTCGTCGCGTACCGAGCCTCCGGGTTGGACGACGGCGCGCACCCCGGCGTCGAGGAGCACCTGAAGGCCGTCGGCGAACGGGAAGAACGCGTCCGACGCGGCAACGGACCCGTTCGCCCGGTCGCCAGCGCGTGACACCGCGAGCCTGGCGCTGTCGACCCGGTTGACCTGGCCCATGCCGATGCCCACGGTGGCCCGGTCCGCGGCGAGGAGAATGGCGTTGGACTTGACCGCCCGCACCGCGCGCCACGCGAACGCCAGCTCGCCGAGTAGCGCTGGCGAGGCGGCGTCGCCGCAGGCCAGGACCCAGGTGGACGGGTCGTCGCCGGGGGCTTCCACCCGGTCGGCGATCTGAGCCAGCACACCGCCGGTGATCTGCCGAAGCTCGACCGGCGCCGGCTGCCACTGCGGGGCGACGAGCAGCCGGAGGGACGGCTTGGCGGACAGGATCTCGACCGCCCCGGCCTCGAACCCGGGCGCCACCACGACCTCGGTGAAGATTTCGGAGATCTGCCGCGCCAACGCGACGGTGACCGGCCGGTTGACGGCGATGACGCCGCCGAACGCCGAGACGGGGTCGCAGGCGTGTGCGCTACGGTGCGCCTGCGCCACATCGGCGCCGACGGCGATGCCGCACGGGTTGGCGTGTTTGATGATCGCCGCCGCCGGCTGGGCGAAGTCGTTGGCGGCCCGCCAGGCGGCGTCGGCGTCGACGTAGTTGTTGTACGACATCTCCTTGCCGTGCAGCTGCTGCGCCTGGGCCAGGCCGGCCGGAGCGGACTGGTCGGCGTAGAGGGCGGCCTGTTGGTGCGGGTTCTCCCCGTACCGCAGCACGGCGGCGCGGCTGAGGGCCAGGCCGGCGAAGTCCGGCCACACCTGCTCGGACGGGACCAGCTCCCGAGCGCACCACTGGGCGACGGCGACGTCGTACTCGGCGATGACGGCGAAGGCGCGGGCAGCGAGCGCCCGCCGCTGCTCCAGGGTGAACCCGCCGGCCTGGACGGCGGCCAGGAGCAGCGGGTACGCGGCGATGTCGGTGACGACGGCGACACTGTCATGGTTCTTGGCGGCGGAGCGGACCATGGCCGGCCCGCCGATGTCGATCTGTTCGATGCACTCGTCGGGGCCGGCCCCGGAGGCGACAGTGGCCTGGAACGGGTACAGGTTGACCACGAGCAGGTCGAACGGGGCCACGTCCAGCTCGTCGAGCTGCGCGAGGTGGGTGTCCTTTCGCAGGTCGGCCAGCAGTCCGGCATGCACCTTGGGGTGCAGGGTCTTGACCCGGCCGTCGAGGCACTCGGGGAATCCGGTCACCTGGTCGACGGCGGTCACCGGCAGCCCGGCGTCGATGATCATCGCTGCGGTGGAGCCGGTGGAGACGAGCTCGATCCCGGCGCGGTGCAGCGCCTGCGCCAACTCGACCAGCCCGGTCTTGTCGTAGACGCTGATCAGGGCCCGGCGAATCGGCCGCTGGCTCACGGTGACCTCTTTCATGGAATGGTGACTTTCCGATCGGTGATGGTCCACCCCTGACGCGCCAGCCGGCCGACACAGTCGACGAGCTGGGCGCGTTCGGCGACCTTGATGCGTTCGGTGAGCGCGTCGATGTCATCGTCGTCGAGCACCGGCACCGGGGTCTGGGCGACGATGGGGCCGGTGTCGACGCCGGCGTCCACGAAGAACAGGGTGGCGCCGGTGACGCGCACGCCGTAGGCCAACGCGTCGCGCGGGCCGTGGATGCCGGGGAACGCCGGGAGCAGGGTGTTGTGGGTGTTGAGGTAACGATCGCCGAAGGCGGCGAGGAACGTCGGACCGACCAGTTTGAGGAAGCCCGCGGAGATCACCAGATCGGGTTGGTGGACGGTGACCCGCGCGGTGAGCGCGGCGTCCCAGGCGTCCCTGGTCGGGTGATCTGGCACCTTCTCGACGAACGTCGGCACGCCGGCGTCGGCGGCGAGCGCCAGCCCGCCGGCGCTGTCCCGGTCGGCGCCCACCGCGACGACCGTGGCCCCGTACGTCGGGTCGGCGCACGCGTCGAGCAGGGCGGCCAGGTTGCTGCCGCCGCCGGACACGAGGACGACCAGCCTGGCCCCCGGGGTGGGCGGCCGGTGGCGGGCGGGGGGCTGGACGGCGTCACTCACGCGAGCACCCTACCGGGCGCGCTGGCCAGCGCTGGTCCCGGATCGTTACCGAGCGTTCGCCGTCGTTCTGGCGAAACGGCAACGAGCGGACCTGCGGAAAACGGTACGCTCCGGACGACGTGCGGCCGCGCCCGCGGGCTCAGCCGACCCGTCTTCTGACGTGACCAAATCGGAAGGAACATTCCCGTGACCGCTCCCTACCAGCCCGTGCCCGCCAGCGGCGGCAACGACAAGACCACGCTCTGGGGCGTGCTCGGCATCGTGTTCGCGCTCTGCTGCGCCCCGCTGGGCATCGTGTTCGCTGTTCTGTCGATGAACGAGGCCAAGAAGGTCGGGAAGCCGCCGACCCTGGCCTACGTGGGCTTCGGTCTCGCGGCGCTGTCCATCATCATCGGCATCATCTCGGCGGCGACCGGCGCCTTCAGCGGCATGACGAGCAGCACCTCCTGAGCGTGAGGCGCGAGGTGGCCCGCTTCGGCTGGCCCTCGCGCCGTCAGGGGCTTGCGGCCCGCCCGCCGCGGACCATCCCGGCGACGGCGACGCCGAGCAGGAGTCCGACGGTCACCGCCCCGCCGCCAGCCGCGGCGACTTTCCAGGCGACCGGCCCGATCACCGACAGCCGCTGCCCGCCCAGGGCCCCGGCTGACGCCCAAGCGGCCAACCCCAGCAGAGTTCCGGCCACCGGCCCGGCGACCAACGCGGCGGCGAACAGACTGGCCGCCCGGAGCGGGCGGTCCGAGTGTGGCCCCCGTGCCATCAACACTGCGCACAGCGCCCCGATGGCGACCGGCGTCACCATGAGCACGGCGCCCAGCCCGCCCAGCTCGCCGTCGGGCAGCCCGGCGAACAACGGCACCGCCGGCAGCCCGCCGACAGTCACCTCGGCGATGCTCACGGTGGCGCCCTCGCCGACGGCGAAACCGGGGCCCAACAGGTAGGACGCGGCCCAGACCGCCGTGTTCGGCAGGAAGGCCAGACAGAGCAGGGTGATCCCGGCCTGCCCGGCGATGCCGGTGCGGTAGGCGCCGACCAGTTCGCTGGCCTCCCGCCAGCCCAGCGCCAGGGAGAGCCCGGCGGCGATCGCCCCCGCAGCGAGCATCAGCCCTGCGGCGATGGCTCCGGCGCGCGCTCCGTGCCTGACCGGGCCGGGCAGCCAGGCGCACAGCGTCGCGTGAAGTCCGGTGGCGCGTAGTGCCCCGAACCCGCCGGCGACGAACCCGAACAACGCCAACGTGAGCACCGCTCGCGCCGGCGCCGCCGTCGGGGTGTCGCCACGCAGTGCCAGGGCGGCGAAACCGCCGACGAGTCCGTAGATCAGCCCGATGGCGCCGGCGACCGACAGCACGGCGCGCCAGTTCCCGCCGTTTCTGGCCCCGATGGCCCGGGTGGTGTGCAGGCCGGCCCGCTCCAACCGCCACAACGCCAACGCCGCGAGGGCCAGCGGAATGAGGTCGAGCTGGCCGATCGAGGTGCGCACCGGCGCCCCGTGGCCGATCAGCCAGCTCGCCAGCCCGAGGCGCAGGGTGTCGGCGCCTTCAGTCAGGGCCGCGCCGGCCAACGCTGGCGCGAGCGAGATGACGCTCGCCCACAGCACGGCAGCCGCGGCGGCCACGACCAGCGGGGCACGCCGCCGTGACGTCGCCGCCCGCTGCTGGGGCAGGCGGACGGTGGGTTGCTGGCTGAGCCGCCGCGGATCCAGGCGGACGGTCGGGGTGGCCCCGAGCCGCACGTCGTCGAGTCGCACCGTGTCCCGGTTCGGGTCGGCGTCGGTGGGTCCGGACCCGCTCTGGTCGCTGCTGACTGCCATCGTTGACCACCTTCCCAGATCTTGGAGGTCGATGGGGACCGGACTCGACATCGGACACCCGCACGGGCGCCGGGAAACATGAGAGGCGAGCCCGAAATTGGGCTCGCCTCTCATGTTGCGCCTGGACGCGTCGCTCAGCTGAGCAGCTCGCGCATGAGCGTGGCCGTCTCGGTCGGCGTCTTGCCGACCTTGACGCCGACCGCCTCCAGCGCGGCCTTCTTCGCCTCGGCCGTGCCGGACGAGCCGGAGATGATGGCGCCGGCATGCCCCATGGTCTTGCCGGGCGGAGCGGTGAAGCCGGCGATGTAGCCGACGACCGGCTTGGTGACGTTGCTCTTGATGAACTCCGCCGCCCGCTCCTCCGCGTCGCCGCCGATCTCGCCGATCATGACGATCGCCTCGGTCTCCGGGTCCTCCTGGAAGGCCGCGAGCGCGTCGATGTGCGTCGTCCCGATGATCGGGTCGCCGCCGATGCCGACCGCGGACGAGAAGCCGAAGTCCCGCAGCTCATACATGAGCTGGTAGGTCAGCGTGCCGCTCTTGGAGACCAGGCCGATCCGGCCGGCGCCGGTGATGTCGGCCGGAATGATGCCGGCGTTGCTGGCCCCGGGCGAGATGATGCCGGGGCAGTTCGGCCCGATGATCCGGGTCTTGTGGCCGGTGGCCACGGCGTGCGCCCAGAAGGCGGCGGTGTCGTGCACCGGGATGCCCTCGGTGATGACGACCGCCAGACCGATGCCCGCGTCGATGGCCTCGACGACGGCGCTCTTGCAGAACGCCGGCGGGACGAACACGACGGTGACGTCGGCGCCGGTGGCTTTCATCGCCTCGGCCACGGCGCCGAAGACGGGAACGTCGGCTCCGTCCACGTCGACGCTCGTGCCGGCCTTGCGCGGGTTCACGCCGCCGACGATGTTGGCGCCCGAGGCCAGCATCCGCCGGGTGTGCTTCATGCCCTCGGAGCCGGTCATGCCCTGGACGATGATCTTGGAGTCTTTGGTAAGCCAGATGGCCATGTCAGATTCCTCTCCGGCTCAGCGGGCCGCGGCCAGCTCGGCGGCCCTGCGGGCCGCGCCGTCCATGGTGTCCACGCGCTGGACCAACGGGTTGGCGGCGGCATCGAGAATGGCGCGCCCGGCCTCGGCGTTGTTGCCGTCGAGGCGCACGACGAGCGGCTTGTCGATGTCCTCGCCGCGCTGGTGCAGCAGCTCCAGCGCCTGGACGATGCCGTTGGCGACCGCGTCGCACGCGGTGATGCCGCCGAAGACGTTGACGAAGACGCTCTTGACGGCCGGGTCGCTGAGCACGATCTCCAGACCGTTGGCCATGACCTCGGCCGAGGCGCCGCCGCCGATGTCGAGGAAGTTCGCCGGCTTGACGCCGCCGCCCAGATCCTCGCCGGCGTAGGCGACCACGTCGAGCGTGGACATGACCAGGCCGGCGCCGTTGCCGATGATGCCGACCTCGCCGTCGAGCTTGACGTAGTTGAGGTCCTTCTCCTTGGCGCGCTGCTCCAGCGGGTCGACCTGTGCCTGGTCGACCAGGGCGGCGTGCGAGGACTGCCGGAAGTCGGCGTTCTCGTCGAAGGTGACCTTGGCGTCGAGACAGAGCACCTTGCCCTCGCCGGTCTTCGCGAGAGGGTTGACCTCGACGAGGGTGGCATCCTCGGCGACGAACGCCTTCCAGAGGTCCTGCGCGATGACGACGATCTGGTCGGCGACGTCGGCCGGGAACTGCGCCGCTGTGACGATCTCACGGGCGGTGGTCTCGTCGACGCCCTTGTTCGCGTCAATCGTGATCTTGGCGACCTTCTCCGGGGTCTCCTCGGCGACCGCCTCGATGTCCATGCCGCCGGCGACGCTGGCGATGCACAGGAAGGTGCGGTTCGCGCGGTCCAGCAGGTACGAGAAGTAGTACTCCTCGGCAATGTCGGCGGTCACCGTGACCATGACCTTGTGGACCGTGTGACCCTTGATGTCCATGCCGAGGATGTCGGTGGCGCGGGCCTGGGCCTCGTCGGCGCCCTCGGCCAGTTTGACGCCGCCGGCCTTGCCTCGGCCGCCGACCTTGACCTGGGCCTTGATGACCACGCGCTCGCCGAGCCGCTCGGCGATGGCGCGGGCTTCGGTCGGGGTCGTCGCGACGCCGCCGTCCAGCACGGGAAGCCCGTGCTTTTCGAACAGGTCGCGCCCCTGGTACTCGTACAGGTCCACCTGCGCGTCCGTCCCGTTCTCTTGCGCGGCGCGCGTGGGTGCCCGCCGGCGAGGATGAGAGTGCCGCCCGTCTGCTCCGGTCGAGACGGGCCCTTCCGGCGCAGCCTAGCGACCGGACGGGGCTGCCAGGATGTCCGGGTACGCGATGTGCCGTGGGGCACAGCGGGGCCGGTGGCGGGGCCTTGACGCACGGCCGCCCCTCGGAACGGACAGACCCGACAAATGCGTCCAAAGTTTCTTAGTGTCCGCCGTCACTTACCGGATATGCCTTCGTTTAAAAGGATGTCGCTGACGACAACAAAGCTGGCCGATGTCCCGCGTCGCCACTCCGGTGGCGCAACGGGCCAGGCTGGCGTCGCCCGGCGACAGGACGGCCGATGCCCTGTCGGTCGAGGGGTGGCGGCGGGGCATCGTGCATCGAGGGGCCGGGCGTGTGAGGGGTGCGCCCGGTCCCTCATTTCGTGTGGTCCCAAGCCTGCGGCTATCGCCACCGCGACGCCGGCCAGGAGGCCGCCGGTCAGGAGGCCGAGGCGACGTTCCCGCGCACCCAGTCCACGATCGACGCCGTGGTGGCGCCAGGGGTGAACACCTTGGCGACTCCGATCTCGGCCAGCTCCGGGAGGTCGGCGTCCGGGATGATTCCGCCGCCGAAGACCACGATGTCGGTGGCTTCGCGCTCGGCGAGCAACTGGAGCACCCGGCGGAACAGCGTCATGTGCGCGCCGGACAGGACCGACAGGCCGACCGCGTCGGCGTCCTCCTGGATGGCGGTCTCGACGATCTGCTCCGGCGTCTGGTGCAGGCCGGTGTAGATGACCTCCATGCCGGCGTCCCGCAGGGCCCGCGCCACGACCTTGGCGCCGCGGTCGTGACCGTCGAGGCCGGGCTTGGCGACGACGACGCGGATCCGAGAGCTCATGGGCACTACCCTTCCGGCAAGGAATACTCCAGACGCACGGTAACCGGTGGGGTTGCCGGCGCCCGCACCCGCCCCGACCAAACGCCGCCCGGCGCCGCCTGATGTCCGGCCAGGCCGACTGTTGCGCCAGGAATCAGCAACCATCCGGCTAGATTACTGTCAGTGACGTTCGTTTTTACCCTGGGTAGGACTGCGAATAGCCATAATTCGCCTTAAATGCGGGCAGTCCTGTGGGGACCTCATCCACCCCGCGTGAAAGTGCCGGCGCGGCAACTTGTATCGCACCGTCGCCGTTCGCTACGGTGTCCCACGGCCGTCATCCGAGCGTCGATCAAGCAGTTAAGCAGTTCCCGTTGGTCGCGCTCACCTGCAACACGCACCGCCGAAGAACACGCACCGCCGAAACAGCGCCACCCGCACCAGCAGACATTGCAATCCGCACGTGAGACGGCCACGGCCAGCGGGCCACCCGGAACCACCGCCCGCCGACCACCATGGACACCGATTACGGAGGATATGAGTGCGTCAGCGTCTGTCGTCTGAGCCCGACCGGTATCGCGGTCGTCGGCGAGTGCCGACGCCACCCCGGAGCCGGTACGCCGTCGTCGTCACCGGCGCGGTCGTCGGAGCCGGCATGGTCGCCCTCGGCGCCGGCGCGATGATGCCGGACGCCAAGGCCGTCAACGACACCACCCTGGCGAACATCGCCAACACCCGGTCCGTCGCTGAGCAGCTAGCCGCCCGCAGCACCGAGGCCGAACAGGCCTCCCGCGGCCGCAGCGCCACCGGGACGAGCTTCGCCGAGCTGGAGAGCACGGACTCCTGGCTGCTCCCGCTCAAGGGCTACCGGTTCACCTCCCCGTTCGGCGTTCTGGGGGGCAGGATGCACCCCGGCATCGACCTGGCCGCCGCCGAAGGCACCCCGATCACCGCCATGTACGACGGCACAGTGGTGTCGGCCAGCTGGATGGGCGGCTACGGATACACCGTGGTGATCGACCACGGGAACGGCGTCGAGGCGCTCTACGGGCACCAGGACGCGCTTCAGGTCACCGCCGGACAGCAGGTCAAGGCCGGCGATCAGATCGGCGTCGTGGGCAGCACCGGCCTGGCCTACCAGCCTCAGCTCTACCTGGAGGTCCAGGCGCAGGACGAGGCGATCGACCCGATCCCGTTCCTGCAGGCCAAGGGCGTTGACATCCAGCTCGAACTGGACTGAACGTTGCCACGTTCTGTGACGACAGCATTGCTGTCCGTTATGTCCGGTTGCTGGATGGGGCGTTTCTGACCCACCGTCGCCAAACGTAGGGCCTCTCGGCTGACCACGCTGCCCTGTCAGCGGCGCTGCCCCACCTCATCGGGACGACGCGACGGCGCCTCCTGCCACGGTTTCCTTATAGGGACCTGGCAACGAGGAGGCACCCATGAAGCACCGCGCGACGTCAACCAGCCGTCACGGCCGTCACTCGGTCCTCGGACAGGGCCTGCGCCGCCCCCCGACCATGGAGCGCGGCCTGCACCGGGCCCCGACCTTCGGCGGCGGCGCCCACCGGGCCCCCATCGAGCTACAGGTCGGACAGACCGCCACCGCCGCGGTCTTCGGCGTCGCCGCCGCCGCCGTCGCCCTCGGGTCCGCCTCCGCCGCCGCGCCGGCCCAGAACGACGAGAACGAGGCGCCCCTGCTCGACGCCGCCTCGAACAACACCGACGACCTCCAGGACGCCCTGGCCGCACGCGAGTCCGACGCCGCCAGCCGCGGCGACGAACGCGCCGAGGCGCCGAACCCCGCCGCCCAGGTCAAGACCCAGGCCGGCCGGGCGCTTACCAAGCCCGTCGCCAAACCGGCCACGATCAAGCCGGTCACGGCCAAGACCACGGCCAAGACCCCCAGACCGGTGGCCAAGGCCGCCAAGCCGGCGGTGCGCACCGTCCGGGCCCGCACCGTCAACCGCGGCTACGCCCACCCGATGCCCGGCGCCGCGGTCACCTCCTGCTTCGGACAGCGCTGGGGCACGCTGCACGCCGGCATCGACTTCGCCAAGCCTTCGGGCACCCCGATCCAGTCGGTCAAAGCCGGCCGGGTCGTCGCCGCCGGCTGGAACTACGGCGGCTACGGCATCTCAGTCATGGTCAAGCACGACGACGGATACCTGACCCACTACGCGCACATGTCCCGCAAAGCCGTCCAGGCCGGGCAGCGGGTGGCCGCCGGCCAGACCCTCGGCTACGAAGGATCGACCGGTGACTCAACCGGGCCCCACCTGCACTTCGAGGTGCACAAAGGCATGTGGAACCAGGTCAACCCCACCGGCTGGCTGCGCGCCCGCGGCGTCAACATCAGCTGCTGACGGCCCGGTCGACCGCCGGCAGCAGCCGGCGGTCCCACGACGCGTCCGTCAGATCTTCTCGATCGGCGCATGGCGCAGGATGAGCCACACCGTCTGGTCGCCGAAGTCGACCTGGGCCCGGGCCCGCGGGCCCTCCCCTTCGACGGCGACCACCCGGCCGAGGCCGTACCGCTGGTGGTTGACCCGGTCTCCGGCAGCCAACGCCGGCGGCGCCGACAGCTCGCTCGCCGCCCGGAAGTGGCGTGCGTCAACACCGAGGCTCGACGCCAACCGCGCGGCCTTCGGCGTGCCCCCGACGAAACTGGACCGCTCCGCGGCAGCAGCCCGCCCACCGACCCCACCGGACCACGAATGGGCGGCGTCCTCGGTGCGCTCCCAGCGCACCAACTCCCCCGGCACCTCGTCGACGAATCGTGAGGACGGGAAGAACTGCGGCTGCCCCCAGGCCGTGCGGGTGATGGCCCGGGAGACGTAGAGGCGCTGGCGGGCCCGGGTGATGCCCACGTAGGCCAGCCGGCGCTCCTCCTCCAGCTCCTTCGGATCGCCCAGCGACCGCTGGTGCGGGAACGTGCCGTCCTCCAGCCCGCTGAGGAACACCACCGGGAACTCCAGGCCCTTGGCGGTGTGCAGCGTCATCAGGGTGACCACGCCTTGGTGGTCCGGGTCGTCGTCGGGAATCTGGTCGGCGTCGGCGACCAGGGCGACCTGCTCCAGGAAGCCCGCCAGCGACGGCGGCGGGGCGTCACCGTCGGCCGCCGCCTCGGCTCGCTCGGTGTGCTCCCTGGCGACGCTCACCAGCTCCTGAAGGTTCTCCACCCGGCCGGCGTCCTGCGGGTCAAGGCTCTCTTCCAGCGCCGGCAGGTAGCCGGAGCGGCGCAACGCCTCCTCCAGCACCTGCTCGGCCGGCGCGGCCACCGTCAGCTCCCGCAGACCGTCGAGCAGAGCGACGAAGTCGGCGATCGCGTTCGCGGCCCGGGTGGAGATGCCCGGCGCGTCGCCAGCCAACCGCAACGCGGCCCCGAACGAGATCCGTTCCCGGGCCGCGAGCGCCTCCACGCACGCCTCGGCGCGTTCACCGATGCCCCGGCGCGGGGTGTTGAGCACCCGGCGCACGCTCACCGTGTCGTCGGGGTTGACGACGGCCCGCAGGTAGGCGAGGGCGTCCCGCACCTCCTTGCGCTCGTAGAAGCGCACCCCGCCGACGACCTTGTACGGCAGGCCGTGGCGGATGAAAACCTCCTCGAAAACCCGGGACTGGTTGTTGGTGCGGTAAAAGACCGCGACATCGCCCGGGCGGGCCAGACCCTCGTCGGTGAGCCGGTCGATCTCCCGGGCCACCCAGTCGGCTTCGGCGTGCTCGGTGTCGGCGACATAGCCGGTGATCCGCTCGCCGTCGCCGGAGTCGGTCCACAGCCGCTTCGGCTTGCGGGAGGTGTTCCGGTCGATGACGGCGTTGGCGGCCGACAGGATCGTCTGGGTGGAACGGTAGTTCTGTTCCAACAGGATGGTGCGGGCATCGGTGAAGTCGGCCTCGAACTCCAGGATGTTGCGGATTGTCGCGCCGCGGAACGCGTAGATGGACTGGTCGGCGTCCCCGACGACACACAGCTGCGCCGGCGGGGTCGGGCCGTCGGCCGGACCGACCAGCTCCTTGATGAGCGTGTACTGGGCGTGGTTGGTGTCCTGGTACTCGTCGACCAGGACGTGGCGGAACCGGCGTCGGTACGACTCGGCGACATCCGGGAACGCCTGGAGCAGATGCACCGTCGTCATGATCAGATCGTCGAAGTCCAACGCCTGCGCCTCGCGTAGGCGCCGCTGGTAGAGCCCGTATGCCTCAGCGACGGCGCGCTCGTTGGGGCCCTTGGCCTCGGCGGCGGCCCGCTCCGGGTCGACCAGCTCGTTCTTGAGGTTCGAGACCTGGGCGCACAGGGCGCGAGCGGGGTGCCGCTTCTGGTCCAGGTCCAGCTCCCGGGCGACGAGCTGCATGAGCCGGCGGGAGTCGTCGGCGTCGTAGATCGAGAAGCTGGACTTCAGACCCAGATGCTCGTGCTCGGCGCGCAGGATTCTCACACACGCGGAGTGGAAGGTCGACACCCACATCAACCGTGCCCGGGCGCCGACCAGAGCGGTGACCCGCTCCCGCATCTCCGCCGCGGCCTTGTTGGTGAACGTGATTGCGATGATCTCGCCAGGGTGCGCCTCGCGGGCGGCCAGCAGGTAGGCGATCCGGTGGGTGAGCACGCGGGTCTTGCCGGAGCCGGCGCCCGCGACGATGAGCAGCGGCGCGCCATGGTGGATGACCGCGGCGCGCTGGGAATCGTTCAGCCCGTCCAGCAACGCATCCGGGTCGGCGACGCTGACGGGAGCGGCACGGGCGGCGGCGGCCGCGCCATCGACGCCGCCTCGCTCGGCGGCCGGACGGGGAGACTGGGGCGGGAGCTCGAATAGCGCATGCATCAGTCGGGAAGTCTATGCCTCGGCTCTGACAACGCCGCCGCCCCGGTTTCGCCCCGACGTCGCGTCCCCGCCACCGAAGCACCCGAACAACGCTGGACGGCTGATACAGGATGGACGCCATGAGTGCACATCGATCCCGTCGAAGCTGGGCCCTCGTCCGTCTCGGGGCCGCTCTGCTGGCCGCAGGCGCCCTCACCGCGCTCCCGGCCACGGCCCCCGCGTCCGCCGTCACGCCCACGATCTCGCAGGTCAGCGTCGCCTACGACCAGCCGGGAGACGAACCTGCCGATCATCGACGCGGCCTCGCCAGAGGAAACCTGCTCAGCTACAACGACTTCCACGGCGCCATCGACCCGCCCGGCGGCAGCGGCGCCACCGTCCTGGGCACGCCCGCCGGCGGCATCGAGTACCTGGCGACCTCGCTCCGGCAACTGCGGGCGCGGGCCGCGGCCGAGGGGCGGCGCTCGCTGACCGTCGGCGCCGGCGACCTCATCGGGGCGACGCCGCTGGTCAGCGCCGCCTTCCACGACGAGCCCACCATCGAGCTGATGGACCTGGTGGGACTGGACATCAGCTCGGTGGGGAACCACGAGTTCGACGAGGGCGTCGCCGAGCTGCTGCGACTGACCCGCGGCGGCTGCCACCCGGTCGACGGCTGCGCCGACGGCGACGGATTCGACGGCGCCCGGTTCACCTACCTGGCCGCCAACACCGTCCGCCGGACCGACCAGCGGCCGATCCTGCCGCCGGTGGCGGTCCGGCAGGTGGACGGCGTCATGGTCGGCTTCGTCGGGATAACGTTGCGTGGCACCGCTGGCATCGTCAACCCGGCCGGCGTCAAGGACGTCGCGTTCCTCGACGAGGCCGCCACCGCCAACCGGCACGCCGCTCGGCTGCGCCGGCTGGGCGTCAAGGCGCTCGTGCTGCTCCTGCACGAAGGCGGCGCCCAGAACGCGACGCCGGGCGGGCCTGACCCGGGCGTCTCCGACTGCGCCGACTTCGCCGGCCCGGTAGTCGACATCGTCCGCAACCTGGTTCCCGAGTTCGGGCTGGTCGTCTCCGGGCACACCCACCGGTACTACACCTGCGCCCTGGACAACGCCGCCGGCCACCGGACCGTCGTCACCAGCGCCGGCAGCAACGGCCAGATCGTCACCGACATCGACATCGCCGTCGACCAACGCACCAGGCGGTTCGCGCGGATCGACGCCCGTAACGAAATCGTCGTCAACGGCGTCCCGGACGGCGGCGGCGGCTGGCAGACCAGCGCCCCCGGTGTCTACCTGCGCGACCCCGCCCGGGTCGACCCGGCGGCGAAGCGGCTGGCGGACAAGTACCGGACGGCGGTCGCCCCGCTGGCCAACCGGGTCGTCGGGACAGTCACCGCCGACATCACCCGGGTCGCTGGCGCCAACGGCGAGAGTCCGCTCGGCGACGTGATCGCTGACGCGCAGCTGGCATACACGAAAGCGGCCGGCGCGCAGTTGGCCCTGATGAACCCGGGCGGGATACGGGCCTCGATCGGCTTCAACGACACGGCCGGCGGGGAGGTTCCGGGGCAGGTCACCTACGGGGAGGCGTTCACCGTGCAGCCCTTCAACAACCTGGTGGTGACCCAGACGCTCACCGGAGCCCAGCTCAAGGCGGTGCTGGAGCAGCAGTTCGTCGGCTACACCGGCCAGACGGCACAACGCATCCTTCAGGTCTCCGCCGGGGCGCGTTACCGCTACGACACGGCCCGGCCACCCGGCGACCGGGTCAGCTCCCTGACACTCGACGGCGCCCCCGTCGACCCGGCGACGCGCTACCGGGTGACCGTCAACGACTACCTGGCCAACGGTGGCGACGGATTCTCCCTGTTCACCGGCGGGACCGACCGGGTCGTCGCCCCAGGTTTCGACGTGGACGCGTTGACCGCTTACCTCGGCGGACAGTCGCCGGTCGCGCCCGGACCGGCCGACCGGATCACCAAGGTGGGCTGAGATCCGGTCGGTGTTCGGCGATTCGGTTGCGGCGGGCGTCGGAGCCTCCCATACTCGACCGCATGACTGTTCAGACGCGATTCTTTGCGCGGCCGCACCGAGCTGTGGTGGCCGCGGTGAGCGTCTGACTCACTGGCACTGTCGCCCCGGACTCGGTTCGAGTCCGGGGCGACATCGTGTTCGGGGGTGTCGGGTGCGGGCTCGGATCAGGCCGGCGGCCAGATCGAGAGGAAACGCCATGACCGACCTGACCATCGATGCCGCCGCGAGCATCTCCGCGGCGACCGCCGCCCGCGTGACCCGGATCACCGCGTTACGAGAGCGCATCGACGCCATCGACACCGCCCTCATCGACCTGTGGCAGGAACGAGCCGAGCTGTCCGGGCAGGTCGGGGCGGCCCGGATCGCTGACGGCGGAACCCGGCTGGCGCTAGCCCGGGAGCGGGAGATCCTGCGCCGGTACCGGGCGGCGCTCGGCGCGGACGGGGTGCCACTGGCGATGCTGGCCCTACAGGCCGGCCGCGGCCGGCTCTGACAACACAGTGGCTGGCCCCCGCGACGACGAGCCGCGGCGGGCCAGCCACTGTGGCTGTTCGAGACGAGCGGTCAGAGCACCGCGTGAGTGACGTCCCGCTCTTCGGCGAAGTGGCAGGCGCTCGGATGCCCGAGCCCGTCGCGCACGATGAGCGCGGGCTCCTCACGCGAGCACAGGTCCTGCGCCTTCCAGCAACGGGTCCGGAACCGGCACCCCGACGGCGGGTTGGCCGGCGACGGGACGTCGCCCTCAAGCACGATCTGGGCCCGTTGCCCGCGCAGAGTCGGATCCGGGACCGGCACCGCTGACAGCAGGGCCTGCGTGTATGGATGGTTCGGGTGGTCGTAGATCTCGGTCTCGCTGCCGAACTCCACAATCTTGCCCAGATACATCACGCCGACACGGTTGGCGATGTGACGCACCACCGACAGGTCGTGGGCGATGAAGATATACGACAGGCCCAGCTCCTTCTGCAGTTTCTGCAGCAGGTTGACCACCTGGGCCTGGACCGAGACGTCCAACGCGGACACCGGCTCGTCACACAGGATGATCTCCGGGTTCACGGCCAGCGCCCGGGCGATGCCGATGCGCTGCCGCTGCCCGCCGGAGAACTGGTGCGGGTAGCGGTTGATGTGGTCGGGGTTCAGACCCACCAGATCCAACAGCTCCTTGACCCGCGTCCGACGCCCGCTCTTGGGAATGACATCCGTGTGGATCTCGAACGGCTCGCCGACGATGTCGCCGACCGTCATCCGGGGGTTGAGCGAGGTGTACGGATCCTGCATGACCAATTGGAGGTTGCGCCGGGCGCGACGCGTTTCAGCCGGGCTCAGCCTGGAGGTGTCGCGCCCCTGGATCACGATCGATCCGGCGGTGGGCTTCTCCAGGCCCACCAGCAGCTTGGCCAGCGTGGATTTGCCGCAGCCGGACTCGCCGACGATGCCCAGCGTCTCACCCTTACGCAGGGTGATGCTGATGCCGTCGACAGCACGGACCGCGCCGACCTGCTTCTTGAACAGGATCCCCTTGGTCAACGGGAAGTGCTTGACCAGGTCTCGGGTCTCCAGGACGACATCACTCATCGCCGATCACCTCCTGCCAGAAGTGGCACCGGGCGCCGCGCGAGGGCGAGACCGTGTGCAGCTGGGGCGCCGGCGACTGCCGGCAGACGTCCTGCGCATAACGGCAGCGCGGGGCGAAGGAACAGCCGGGCGGCAGGTTCGTCAACGCCGGCGGCAGGCCGCCGATCGCCCGGAGCTGCTGGCCCTTGAGGTCGACCCGGGGGATCGACTCCAACAGGGCCTTGGTGTACGGGTGCGCCGGGTTGGCGTAGATGTCGTAGACCGGGGCTTCCTCGACGACCCGGCCGGCGTACATCACCGAGATGCGGTCGGCCACGTCGGCGACGACGCCCATGTCGTGGGTGATGAGGATCAGGCCCATGTTCCGCTCGGCCTGCAGCTCAGCGAGCAGTTGCATGACCTGGGCCTGGACGGTGACGTCCAGCGCGGTGGTGGGCTCGTCGGCTATGAGCACCTCGGGGTCCAACGCCAACGCCATCGCGATCATGACGCGCTGACGCATGCCGCCGGAGAACTGGTGCGGGAAGTCGCTGACCCGGTCCTTGGCGGCCGGGATCTTCACCATGTCCAGCAGTTCGATCGAGCGCTTCCTGGCGTCGGCCCGGGACATGCCGCGGTGCTTGCGGAACAGCTCCCCGAGCTGGAACCCGACGGTGAAGACCGGGTTCAGCGCGGACAGGGCGTCCTGGAAGATCATGGCGATCTTGTTGGCACGCACGACCCGCCGCTGCTGCTCCGACAGCTTGAGCAGGTCGACGCCGCGGTACCGGATCTCGCCTCCGGTGACGAACCCGGGCGGGGTGTCCAGGATGCCCATGATGGCCTGGGCGGTGACGCTCTTCCCACATCCGGACTCGCCCAGGATCGCCAGAGTCTCGCCGGCGCTGACGCTGAACGTCACGCCGTTGACGACCTTGGCTACCCCGATGTCGGTCCGGAACTCAACCTGGAGGTTCTCGACCGCCAGCGGCGGGGCGCTCGGGTCGAGCCCCGGCAGCGCGTCCACCGTCGCGATCAGATTTGTTGTGCTCACGACAACATCACCGCAGCTTCGGGTCGAGGGCGTCGCGCAGCGCGTCGCCCATGAGGATGAAGGACAGGACGGTGCCGACCAGCAACGCGCACGGGAACGCCAGCAGATACGGGTGCAGAAGGAAGTACTGCTCATTACTAGAAATCATGATTCCCCAGGACTGAGCAGGCGCCTGGAGCCCGACGCCCAGGTAGGTCAGCGTCGCCTCGGCCGACACGAAGCCACCGAACATGATGGTCGCGTAGACCATCATGGGCGCGGTCGCGTTGGGCAGGATATGCCGGAACATGAGCCGGCTGTTCGTCGCGCCGAGCGCCCTGGCCGCTTGCACATAGTCCAGACTCTTGGCGGAGATCACGCTCCCTCGGATGATCCGGGCGATGGTGGTCCAACCGAGGACGACCAGCACCAAGGACAGCGTCAGGACGTTCTGCTTCTTGATCAGAGTCAGGAACACGATGGCGCCGAGCAGGAACGGCAGCGAGAAGAAGACGTCCATCACCCGGGAGATGATGCCGTCGACCGCGCCGCCGTAGAAGCCGGCCAGCAGGCCGAGCAGCCCGCCGAGCACGATGATCGCCACCGTCGACAGGAGCGCGATGAGCAGTGACGGCCGGGCGCCGTACACGGCGTGCGAGAAGTAGTCGCAACCCTGGGTGTTCGTGCCGAAGATATGCTCGGCGCTCGGCGATTGGCGGAAGTTCTCGACGTTGCAGGCCCGCGGGTCCTGGCTGGTCCACAGCGTCGGGAACAGCGCCATCGACGTCACCAGGGCCACATAGATCCCCGCGATGATGAAGACCGGGTTCCGTCGCAGCTGCCGCCAGGCGTCCGCCCAGAGGCTGGCGTTGCGTTCCTTGGTCAGGGAGTTCGAGGCCATGGCCGCCGCCTCGCCGCCGACCGGCGTCTTGAGGTCTCCTGGCTGGGCCGTGGGCACGTTGGAGTCAATCGGGTCACTCATAGCGAATCCTCGGGTCGAGCACGGCGTACAGGAGGTCAACCAGAAGGTTGGCGATCAGGAAGACCAGAGCGAGCATCGTGACGATGCCGACGGCGACGCTGGCCTCGCCGTTAACCGCCGCCCGGGCGACCTGCGAGCCGATGCCGGGGACATTGAAGATCCGCTCGGTGACCACGGCGCCGCCGAGCAGCGCGCCGACGTCAACGCCCAGGAAGGTGATGACGGGGATGAGCGAGTTGCGCAGCGTGTGGACGCCGATGACCCGCTTGCGGGTCAGGCCCTTGGCCCGCGCGGTGCGGACGTAGTCGCCGCGGATGTTCTCCATGATGCTGGTCCGGGTCAGCCGGGCGGTGGTCGCCAGCGAGATCGCGCCAAGCACCAGGCCAGGCAGGATCAGGCTGGCGAACGGGTACTCCGGCTTGTATACCGGCGAGAGGACGCCCTTCGAGATCACTTCTGGCACCCAGTCGAAGGTGCTGAGGTAGTTGCCGAACTTGACGGCCACGAACTCCCGGACGAGCACACCCAGGACGAAGATCGGCACTGAGATGACGAACACCGTGGAGACCTTGACGAGCAAGTCCTGGAAGCTGCCGCCGCGCAGACCGGCCCAGATGCCGATCGAGATGCCGACAACCGCCTCGAAGACGAGCGCGATGAGCGCGATCTTGATGGTGAACGGCGCGGCGTCGGCGACGATGTCGGTGACCGGCCGTTCGTGCAGGTTCACGCCGAAGTCAAAGTGGAAGAAGATGTTCTGAAGACGATCCAGGAACAGCCCACCGCAGGGGTTGAACTTCTGGGTCAGGCAGGGATCGCTCAGTCCCAACTTCTCGGAGATCGCCGCTATCAGGGCCGGGCTGGGCGTCCGGTCGCCGAACAGCGAACGCACTGGGTTACCACCGAACTGCATGGCGACCGACGTGAGGTAGTGAAGCAGGAACATGGTGCCCAGAACTGTGGGGATGAACTGGAGCAACCGTCTGATTACATAGCGCCCCATTTGCCGGGGCCCTCCTCTCGAACGATGTGGCGGCAACGAGCTAGGGCCCGTTGCCGCCACATCCCTGGTACGGCGATGTGCTGCAGAGTGGTGTCTATCGCGTTACTGCAGCGGTGTTACTTGAAGCTGACCTGTCCATAGTCGACATCAGAGATCGGGTTATAGGCGAAGCCATCCTCGCTGATCTTGTCGCCGTACAGCACGGCCTCCTTGTTGAACCACAGCGGGATCACCGGCATATCCTCAAGGACGACGTCCTCGGCCTGGTTGTAGAACGGAATGGCCGCGTCAACGTCCTTGGCCGCGTCACCCTGCTTGATCAGGTCGTCGAACTTCGGGTTCGAGTAGGTGGTGTTGTTGCTCGAGCCACCGGTGCCGTAGAGCGGCTTGAGGTAGGTCTCGATGACCGGGTAGTCCGGGCCCCAGCCGAGGCGGAACGGGCCGGTGAACTTGTTGCTGTCGGCAGTGGCCAGGTACTCCGGGAACTGGAGGTTGACCTTCAGCTCGTAGTCGATGCCCAGGTTCTGCTTGACCTGGTCACCGAAGATCTGCAGCCATTTCTCGTGGGCGGCGCCGGCGTTGGCCCACAGGGTCAGCTTGCCGCCCTTCCAGCCGCCAGCCTCACCCAGCAGCTTCTTGGCCTCGACGACGTCGAGCTTGCACGCCTTGCATACATCGGCGCGGTAACCGGGGAAGGTCGGCGAGACCAGGCCGGTGGCCGGGACGAAGCGGTCATCGAAAGCAGCCTTGACGATCGCCGACCGGTCCACGGCCATGGAGATCGCCTTGCGGATCCGGACGTCCTCGAAGTTCTTGTTGTAGAGCGGCAGGCCCACATAGGTGAACGAGTTGCCCGGCGCCTCGTAGAGGCCGCTGCCGTACTTGCCCTTGGCGTCGGTGTACCGCTCCGGCGGAATCGTGTACATGACGTCGAGCTCACCGGCCTGGAAGGCGGCGTAGCCGGCATTGACGTCAGCGAAGATCTTGAAGACGATCTTGTCCGCCTTGCCCTTTTCGCCGATCCAGGCGTCGTTGCGGACCAGGGTGACGCTCTGGTTGCGCAGCCACTTGCCCTCGATCTTGTAGGGGCCGTTGGCGATCGGCTCCTCGTTGCACTTCTTGTGGTCCTTGAGGCAGGCATCAGCCATCGGGAAGAAACCGCTGTAGCCGACCACCGCGGTGAAACCCGAGAACGGCTCCTTCAGGGTGACCTCGAACTCCAGGTCGCTGACCTTCTTCAGGCCGGACAGCTCCTTGGCCTTGGGCTCGCCAGCCTTCTTCGGGCCGTCGCCGTCCGGGTCCTCGGCGGTCACGTCGTCGATGCCGGCGATGCGCTTCATGAAGTACGCGTTGTTCTGGGCGTTCGGGCTGTAGGCCGCGAAGTTCCAGGAGCGGATGAAGGCGTCGGAGTTGACCGGCTCACCGTTGGTGAACTTGTGGCCGTCCTTGATCTTGATCTTCCAGACCTTGTTGTCGGTCGACTCGATCGACTCCGCCAGGTCATTCACCGGTTCGCCGCTCTTGACGTCGTACCTGACCAGACCGCGGTACATCTGACGAATGACGTTGATCGACGGCTCGTCGTCACCGGCGGACGGCAGCAGGAACGCCGGCTCCGTCGCGAAGGCGCGAAGTTCGCCACCGGTCTTGCCGCCGGCGGCGTTGTCGTCGCCGCCGCAACCGGTCGCAACCAAAGCCAGGGCAGTCAGGCCGACCGCCAGATTACGTGGGGTGCTCCCGCGCATGGGAATGCCTCCTCAGGGCGCTCACGAAGGGTGTGAGGTGAGTGACACTGTGCACCGCATCGCGTTTCGCGTGAAGGTGCTGTTATCAAGCCGATACGTGCGGCAGGGTCACCCGTCAATGGACACGACCGGCACGGGGGGTCATCGTACCGACCCCTACCAGGCAACCCGCACCGGCGCCAGCGCAGCGGCGATGACCTCAGCGGTGGCTCCCACAGCCTGCCGCCGACTCGTACAGAGCGCCCAACAGCGACCGGAATGGTTATCCGACCGCAACACAGTGGCAATCCGAAATCCAAAAACGCCATCGCCGACAAATTGCCTCATTAGTAATGGGGGTTACCTCGCCCAGCGCGTCCGCGGCGGCCCCGCCGAGCCAATATGCTGGCGCCTGGGACGATTCGCCCCACGCCCATACCGCGAGGAGCCCAACGCCATGACGAACTCCCCCGCCCTGCCCGTCAGCGGGAAACTGCCCTCCCTCCCGCTCAGCGACCGCGCCGCGCAGATCCTCACCACCGAACTGACGCGCGACCGCGGACCCAAGACCGGTCTGCTCCTGGACGTGACGCCCGATTCACCGGTGCTCGCCGCGGTCCTCGACGGCCTGTTGCCCGGCGACCGCCTCACCATCGTCGGCGCCGAGCAAGCGAGCGCGCTGCGCGCTCACCTGACCAGCCTCGGTAGCTGGGTGGCCGAGCGGGTGCAGATCGTCGACTCGTTGGCCGAGGCCGAGGCCGCTGACGTGGTCATCATCGGGGCGCCGGTCGACGGCGCTGCTGAGGAGACCCGCGAGCGCCTGGCGGAGCTGGGCAAGTACCTGGCAGACGGCGCCGTCCTGTGCGTCGCGACGGCCGCTTTCGGCGGCGGGTCGGCCGCCGCCGAACTTGAGCGCCAGGCGGCGTTGTTCGGGGTCGGGTCTGACCTGGTGCTCCGGCAGCGACCGCCGGTCCGGGTGCACCGACTGCGGTACACCGAGGCCAGCCCGGCTACGGCCGACCGACTGGCGCCGGCGGCCCGCACGTCGAGCGTGCCACTGACCCGGAACATGCACATCGACTCCAACGGCGTCGCCGCCGCTGGGATCGCGCTCGGGATTGCCGGCCTCATGCGCGCCGGTCGGCGCAGTCGACGCCTATGGTGGGCGCCTGCGCTGGCCGCCCCGGCGGTCGCGGCGTTCTTCCGGGACCCGCAGCGGGACGTGCCCGAGGATCGGAGCGCGATCGTGGCGGCCAGCGACGGACGGGTTCTGGCCGTGGAGCGGATCACTGACGACCGTTTCGGTCCGGAAAATGAGTACCTTCGGATCGCAGTCTTCCTCTCAGTGCTCGATGTTCACGTCAACCGGTCACCGGTGGCTGGCCGAGTGGTGGACTACTTCGTCACCGATGGTGGCTTTGCCGCTGCGATGAAACCGGGGGCCGAACACAACGTGGCGGCGTACACGGTGCTCGACACGACAGCCGGGCGGGTTGTCGTGGCGCAGCGGACGGGCCTCATCGCTCGTCGGATCGTGCAGCGTGCGCCGATCGGGGCGTTACTGGCGCGCGGCGAGCGGTTCGGGTTGATCCGGTTCGGTTCGCGGACCGACATCTACCTGCCGGCGGAGACGGCGCGGGTGGTAGTCGCCCCTGGCGACCGGGTCCTGGGCGGCAACACCGTGGTGGCGCACTGGATCGCGACGCCCGCGGGCGCGTAGCGGCGAGGCTCGTGCGACGGCGGCAGCGCGGGTCCCCCGATACCGGGGGACCCGCGCTGCCGTTGAGTCGACTAATAGATAGCGGCGTTACGGGATCCTGAGCGTCAGATGGCCGCGGCACGGCGGTGGCGCCACCAGAGCATCGGGCCGCTGATCAGGTATCCGAGGACGATGAGGCCGAAGGTGGCCCGCCAGTCCACGAACGCGGCGGCCAGAGGCGCCAGCCAGATCCACGGTGGCAGCGTCGCGAGCCGGGCGAGCTTGGCGTAAGGGAAGCTCGACACCATGGCGAACCCCAGCAGGGCGACACCGCCGAGTTGGGCCAGCGGCGGGATCGGCAGCCCGATGAGCACCACGACCGCCAGCACCGCCGCGGCCATCGTCGTCGGGACGCCGCTGAAGAAACGGCCGTCCTGGGGCGAGACGTTGAAGCGGGCGAGTCGGATCGCCGCGGAGCCGGCGACCAGGGCGCACGCTACCGCCGCGGCCGCGGGCGGGACCGTGCCGGCTAGTGAGGCATACACGACGACCGGCGTGGCCAGGCCGAACGAGCACATGTCCGCCAAGGAGTCCATCTGTGCCCCGAACGGGCTGGAGACGCCGAACCGGCGGGCGAGCGCGCCGTCGAGGCCGTCGAACAGGACGCAGGCCACCAGCAACGCGGCCGCGACCTGCGCCTGCCCATGCATGGCCACCAGGATGGCGGTGAGTCCCAGCCCGATGCTGCTCAGGGTAGCGACGTTGACCAACGCGAACTTCACGCGGCGGGAGAGCGTCTGCTCGCCGGGCAGCAGCGGCACGGGCGCGGCGGCGGCGGGGGGTTGGGCGACGATGAGCCTGCCGGCGTCGGCAGGGACGGACGCGGCGCGACGGGGCCGGATCCGCGAGAGGGCGCCCTGACGCGGCAACCGCTCGACCAAAGGATCGACGCCGCTCGTCTGGGCGCCGCGGCGACCCACGCGCACCAGCAGGACCTGGCGGGCGATGCTACCGCCGCGACGCAGTCCGCCAGACCAGCGGCGGCTGCCACCGGGGCGCGGGCTGTCGGCACGAGGCCGACGCCAGAGCACTCTCGGCACGAATTCCTCCATCACGGCACGACGGTCGCTCGTCACACTCTGACCATCGGCTCGTTCGGTTCGTAGCTTCCGGAAACCTCGTAGCTACGAAAAACCCGTAGTCGCAGCTACGTGAACGGCCTACACCATCCCACAGAAACGCGACCTTGGCGATACCGCGAAGCGGTGGGCAGGCCAGCGAAACACCCCTTATGGCCACATCGAGCGCTAGAATGTTGACCTGTTTTCGTCGGGAAGCGGGCATGGTGGCAGCAGCATGGCAATTCGTGCTCGGGGTCAGACCATGGTCGCGAGCGCCGCCGCCGCGACCTCGGACAACCGCAACGTCACAGCATGTTCCCGGCTCACCCAGGCGGCCGCTGCCGTTGAGCCGGCGGCCTCGGTAACCACCGCCGGGGTCGGCTGACCCACCGTTGCGGTCAGGACCACCCGGACGGTGTGCCAGTCGACTGTCCGGCCCCGCCACGGGGCCGCCGGGTTGTGCTGGTGCGAGACCGACAGCAGGCCGGTCACGTGCCCGCGCTGCCCGGTCTCCTCCCACAGCTCACGTCGCAGCGCATCGACGGGATCCTCGCCGAATTCCGAGCCACCGCCAGGCAGGTGCCACAGACCCGCCCCAGGGTAGCCGGACGCGATCCTGGCGAGCAGAATCCGCTGCTCAGGATCGGTGACCAGGCCGTACACGGCGAATCGCTGCCCGGTTGCGGCGTCGGGCGCGGCGGGGTCGGACGGGTATGGCGGAGCGGCCGAGGCCCAAGGGGCCGCCGGGGCCTCCAGCAGCCGGGCGGCGAAGCCCGCCAGCGGACGCGACGCCAACTCCGCGGGCGACAGCCAGACGGCTGCCCCCACGTCCGGGGCAGGATCGACCGCAAGCTCGTAGACGATGCGATCAGTGTGCTCGACGAGGCCGAGGCCGACCAGTGGCAGCACGTCAGAACAGACCTGCCGGACGCGGCGCACCCGCGCCCGTAGTCCGGTCTGGGCGAGCGCCCAACGGGCCGCCGCCTCGGCCGGGTGCTCACCGTGACGCAACGCTCCGCCCGGCAACCGCCACAGCCCCGGCTGACGGGTGGCGTCGGCCGGGCACGTCAACAGAACCCGCCCGACGGCGTCGGTAGCCAGGCCGTAGGCGGCGATCCGTCGGCTGGGTCGCATCCGTTGACGGTACCGGGACGCTCAGCGCAGCCCGGCTGCCCGGATCGCCTCCTCGGTGACCTCGGTGAACGCGCTCGGTGGCAGGTCGATCAGCTCGCCTGGGGCGAACCAGCGGACAGCGGAGGTGGACCCGCCGACGTCGACGACGGTCAGCGGTGTCGGATCGTCGACGACGACCCGGTAGAAGGCCCGCACGCCGTGCCAGTCGATCGGGTAGCCCTCCGGGCCCAGCGACGCGGCGTCCCGGTGGCTGGCCACGCCCAGCAGCTCGACCATGCGGCCATGCTGGCCGGTCTCCTCGACCAGTTCCCGCAGCAGGGCCGGCCCGGGCTGCTCGCCGTAGTCGGTGCCGCCGCCGGGCAGGTGCCACTGACCAGCGCCGGGGTAGGTCGGCGCGATCTGAGTGAGCAGCAGCCGACCCGCCGGGTCGGTGGCGACCGCGTAGGCGGCGAACCGCTGCGCCCGATGCAGGCCGTCCGGGCCGGGGATGGCGTAGAAGGACGGGAAGTCGGGCGCCTCCTCCGGCCGTAGGTCCACCGGGCCGGGCGGGAGCCCGAGCACGGTGGCGGTGAAGGGTCGCAGGGGCAGCCGCTCGGCCTCGGCCGGGGTCATCCAGCGGGCCAGGTCGGTGGGTTGGCCGATCCGGTCCCGCAGGGTGCCGCCACGCACCGCGCCGGTGTAGAGCAGCCGGTCGGTGTGGATGGTGATGCCGCGGTGCGGGAGTGAGCGCATGTCGGCGAGCACGTCACACAGGCCGGTGACGGCGACCGAGAGCCCGGTCTCGGCGGCCGTCTCCCGGACGACCGTGTGGATCGGGTCCTCGCCGTGGTCGACGGCGCCGCCGGGCAACGACCACACACCCGGGGCGCCTGCCCGGGTCGAAGCCCGGACCAGCAGGAATCGGCCGATCTCGTCGGCGCAGACGGCGTACGCGGCAATCCGGCGTAGCGGCTCAAGAGCGGGGGTCACGACGTCGATACTGTCCGAACCCGACCAACATCCATTACCAAAGTGTCAGATTGCTGACAGTTCGTTCACTCGTACGAGTTCATGCGCTATGCGCTATTCCCACTCGATGGTGCCCGGGGGCTTGCTGGTGACATCCAGGACCACCCGGTTCACCTCGCGGACCTCGTTGGTGATCCGGGTGGAGATCCGCCCGACGAGGTCGTACGGCAGCCGGGACCAGTCCGCGGTCATGGCGTCCTCGCTGGACACCGGACGCAACACCACCGGGTGGCCGTAGGTGCGGCCGTCGCCCTGCACGCCGACGCTGCGAACGTCGGCCAGCAACACGACCGGGAACTGCCACACGTCGCGGTCCAGGCCAGCGGCGGTCAGCTCCTCGCGCGCGATGAGATCAGCCTCGCGCAGCAGGTCCAGCCGGTCCGCCGTCACCTCGCCGATGATCCGGATCGCCAGCCCCGGGCCGGGGAACGGGTGCCGCCACACCATCTCCGGCGGCAGGCCCAGCTCCAGACCGAGCTGGCGGACCTCGTCCTTGAACAACGTGCGCAGCGGCTCGACCAGCGCGAACCGGAGATCGTCCGGCAGACCGCCGACGTTGTGGTGGGACTTGATGTTGGCTGCGCCGTCGCCGCCGCCAGACTCCACGACATCCGGGTAGAGGGTGCCCTGAACCAGGAACTCAACGTGCCGCTCGGTGTCGACCTCCCGGGCCGCCGCCTCGAAGACCCGGATGAACTCGCGTCCGATGATCTTGCGCTTGGTCTCCGGGTCGGTGACCCCGGCCAACGCCGACAGGAACCGGTCCTGAGCGTTGACGACCTTCAACCGGATGCCGGTGGCCGCGACGTAGTCGTTCTCCACCTGCTCAGCCTCACCGGCCCGCAGCAGGCCGTGGTCGACGAAGACGCAGGTGAGCTGATCTCCGACCGCCTTGTGCACCAGGGCCGCCGCCACCGCCGAGTCGACGCCGCCGGACAGGCCGCAGATGACCTGCCTGTCGCCGACCTTCTCACGGATGACCGCGACCTGGTCGTCGATGATGTTCGACGGCGTCCAGGCGGGCTCGATCCCGGCGATGTCGTAGAGGAATCGCTGGAGCATCGTCTGGCCGTGCTCGGTGTGCGCGACCTCGGGGTGGAACTGCACGCCCGCCCGACGGGTCGCGAGGTCCTCGAACGCGACGACCGGCGCCGACGACGAGGCGGTCACGGTGAAACCGGCCGGCGCCGTGGCCACCGCGTCGCCGTGGCTCATCCACACGTTGAACTCGGCCGGAAGGCCACGCAGCAGGACGCCCGGGTCGGCGGCGACGACGACCGGCGTGCCCCCGTACTCGCGGGCGCCGGTGTGCGCGACCTCGCCGCCGAGGGCGGCGGCCATCGCCTGGAAGCCGTAGCAGATGCCGAAGACGGGGACGTCCGCGTCGAAGATCTTGGGGTCGACCTGCGGGGCGCCGGGCTCGTAGACGCTCGACGGACCACCGGACAGGATGATCGCCGCCGGGTCCCTGGCCAGCATCTCCGCGGCCGACATCGAGGACGGGACGATCTCGGAGTAGACCCGCGCCTCACGCACCCGTCGGGCGATCAGCTGGGCGTACTGGGCGCCGAAGTCAACGACGAGGACGGGGCGGGGCGTGCTCATCAGGAAAGTCTACCGAGCTGCCAGCCCGCCCCGGTCAGCGGCGGCGGCCCGCTGTGACAAATACGCCGCATGTAGGCCAACCGGCTCACAACGCCGACCTCGCGGGCCCCCAGCACCAGCCGTCGGGGGGTACGGCCGGCAGGCTGTCCGCGCCCATGATGGGCCTTCGCCCACTGGGGAGGGGACCAATGACCGAGCAGCCCGCCGACGCCGCACCGGCAGCCGACGCAGTGGCGGCCGACGCCGCGAACCGGCCGACCGCCACGATCCGGCGGCGCCGCGTCTGGATCCTGACGACCGTCGGGGTGCTCCTCCTGGCGCTGCTCGGCGGCGGCGCGATCGCCGTCAACGCCGCCCAGAGCCGGTACACGCCCCAGTCGGCCAACCTGTTCGGCGATGCCAGCCCCAGCCCGTCCAACGCGCCGAGCGCCCGCCCGGCCACCGTCACCGTCACCGGGCAGCAGCTACGCGGACCGCTGAACTTCCTCATCGTCGGCATCGACCCCCGTGTCAGCGTCCCCAACTGGCGCCCGCACGCCGACGCCGTCCTCCTCATGCACGTGCCGGCCGCCCACGACCAGGCGTACCTGTACTCCCTGCCACGGGATCTCATCGTCAACATCCCCGCGTTCAAGAAGGCCAACTTCCCGGGCGAGCGCACCAAGCTCACCCACGCCATGAGCTACGGCAGCGTCGTGCCCGGCAAGGCCAAACCGGACCGGGCCCAGGGCTTCGAGCTGCTGGCGGCCACCGTCACCAAGCACACCGGCATCAGCTTCAACGCCGGCGCCGTCATCGACTTCCCCGGTTTCACCGCGCTCGTCGACGCCCTCGGCGGCGTCGACATGAAGGTCGACCGGAAAGTCGTCTCGATCCACCGCAAACCCAACGGCGAACACCGCAGGCCCGGCGCCAGCAGCACCGGCTACCTCGGACCGCAGATGGTCTACCAGCCCGGCGTACGCCGCTTCACCGGCTGGCAGGCCCTGGACTACAGCAGGCAGCGGTACCTGACCGGCGGCGACTACACCCGGCAGAAGCACCAGCAGCAGCTCATCCGGGCGATCCTCACGAAGGTCGCGCAGACGAACGCGCACACCGATCCGGCGAAACTGGACAAGGTCCTCACCGCGCTGCGTGACTCGTTGACCTTCGACGGACGCGGCCAGGCGGTGACCGACTTCGCCTTCACCCTGCGGAACGTCTCACCAGCGAAGATCACGCTGGTGAGCCTGCCCGGCGCCGGCGTGGGCGTGGGCAGCGCCTACCGGGGTGAGTCGCTCAAACCGGTGGGCGCCCAGTTCCTCGCCGCTGTCCGCGGCGGCACGGTGGCGCCGTTTCTGGTTAAGAACCCCAAGCTGGCCCACTCCCGCTGAGCGGGCGGCCCGCTGGTCGCGGGCCGCCGCCCAGGGACAGCGGCGGGCATCAGGCGCCGGCGGTCGGTAGCGGTGGCCGGGTGACACCGTAGAGCCAGGCGTCGAAGAGCTGGTCCAACTGCCGTCCGGAGACCTTCTCAGCCAGCGCGACGAAGTCGGCGGTCCGGACGTTGCCGTCCCGGTGGGTGGCTGTCCACTCCTTGAGCAGCCGGAAGAAGGCCTCGTCGCCGATGGTCACGCGCAACGCGTGGACGGTCATCGCGCCCCGGCGGTACACCGAGCCGTCGAAGATCCGGGCCGGCCCGGGACGGCCCGGCGGCACCCGCCAGATCGAGGCCGGGCTGGTCCGGTACGCGACGTCGAACTGCTCCTGGGCGCTCTGGCCGCCCTGCTGCTGGGTCCACAACCACTCGGCGTACGAGGCGAAGCCCTCGTTGAGCCAGATGTCCTGCCAGCGGTCCAAAGCCACGGAGTTGCCGAACCACTGGTGCGCCAGCTCATGGGTCAGCACAGCGTCGGCGGACTTCTCGTCGGTGAAGAACCCCGGCCCGTACACCGGACGGCTCTGGGTCTCCAGCGCGTAGCCGATCTGGCGGGCGTCCACGACCACGCCGCCGTACGCGTCGACCGGGTACGGCCCGAAAACCGTCTCCAGGTAGTCGGCGACGGCTGTCGTCTTGGCCATCGTCAGCTCGCCCAGGGAACCGGCGGGAGCGCTGGCGGGAACCGCGGTGACGACCGGCCGGCCCTTGTGGACAGAACGCTTCACCCGGTAGTTGCCGATCACCGCCATCGTCAGGTAACTGGCCATCGGGGTGCTCTCGGACCACTTCCAGGTGGTCCAGCCGGCGGTTGTCGTCGTCGGGCCGGGCTTGCCGTTGGACAGCGCCGTCAGGCCCGCCGGGACGGTGATCTCTAAGCTGTACCGGGCCTTGTCCGACGGGTGGTCGTTGACCGGGAACCACGTCGTCGCAGACTCCGGCTGACCCAGGGCGATCGCCCCGTCCGCGGTGTTGAGGAACCCACCGGCGCCGAGCATGGCGTTCGGCTTCCGGCGGGGCTGGCCACCGTAGTTGATCACCGCCACGAACTGCTTACCGGCCACGAGCGGGGTGGCCGGGGAGATGGCCAGCTCGTCCTGGACGTGGGTGTGGGTGGCCGCCACCCCGTCGACAGTGACCGACGCGACCGTCAACGCGTGCAGGTCCAGATTGAACCGGGACAGGTCGACGGCGGCCTTGGCGGTCACCGTCGTCGTTCCGGTGACCGCGTCGGTGGCCGGGTTGAACCGGACCTTCACGGCGTAGTCGGTGACGTCGTAGCCGCCGTTGCCGTAGCTGGGAAAGTACGGATCGCCGGCGCCCGGCGAGCCGGGCCGGGGGCCGGTCGGCTGGGGCACGACGGACCACACGCCGGCCCCCCGCGCGGCCTGGGGCGCGCTGTCGCGCTCAGGCGTGCAGCCGACCAGCGCCATGGCCGCGACCAGCGCGGCCGCCACCGGAACCTGATTCCTCACGCGGTTGCCCTCACCTTGTTGTGTCCGGTCAGCGGTCGAGAACCAGACCGACCTTCTGGAACTCCTTGACGTCCTTGTAGCCGCACTTGGCCATCGACCGACGTAGCCCGCCGAACAGGTTCAGCTCGCCGTCGGGCTGGTCGGCGGGGCCGTAGAGCAGGGTCTCCAGGCTGCCGATCGGCTCATCGGCCTCGCAGTAGGCGCCGCGCGGCAGCTTCGGGTGGCTGGCCGCCGAGTGCCACCAGGCGCCACCGGCAGGGGCGCCCTCGCCGCGCGACAACGGCTCACCGATCATGACAGCGTCCGCGCCGCAGCCGATCGCCTTGGCGATGTCGCCGGAGGTCTGGATGTCGCCGTCGGCGATGAGGTGCACGTACCGGCCGCCGGTCTCGTCCAGATAGTCGCGGCGGGCCGCGGCGGCGTCGGCGATGGCGGTGGCCATCGGGACGCGGATGCCCAGGACGCTGTCGGAGGTGGCCCAGTCGTCGCCGCCGACGCCGACGATGACCCCGGCGGCGCCGGTGCGCATGAGATGCAGCGCCGTCTTGTAGTCGGTGCAGCCACCGACGATCACCGGGACCTCGAGGTCGGCGATGAACTCCTTGAGGTTCAACGCGTCGTCGTTGGCCGACACGTGCTCGGCCGAGACGATCGTGCCCTGAATGACGAGCAGATCGACGCCGGCCGCCACGATCGCCGGCGCGAGCGCGAGGGTGTGCTGCGGCGACACCCGCACCGCGACGGTCACCCCACCGGCGCGGATCTGACGGACCCGCTCAGCGATGAGGTCGGGTTTGATCGGCTCGGCGTACGCCTGCTGGAGCCGCGCCGTGGCGTCGCCTTCGGGGTCCAGGTCACCCAGCTCGGCGAGGAGCTTGGTCGGGTCCTCGTAGCGGGCCCACAGGCCCTCGGCGTTGAGCACGCCGAGGCCGCCGAGCCGCCCGAGCGCGATGATCGTCTCGGGGCTCATGGTGGCGTCCGAGGGGTGGGCCACACAGGGGATGTCGAACGGGTAGGCGTCCAGCTGCCAGGCAGTCGAGACGTCGTCGACGTCCCGGGTGCGCCGGCTCGGCACGATGGCCACATCGGACAGGTGGTACCCACGGCTGGCGATCTTGCCGAGGCCGAGCTCGACCACGTCACGCATGGTAGGGGTGTCTCCTTAGCGGGAGTGGTAGTTCGGGGCCTCGACGGTCATCTGGATGTCGTGCGGGTGGCTCTCCTTCAGGCCCGCCGACGTGATGCGGACCATCCGGCCACGCTGCTGGAGCGCGGTGATGCTGTCGGCGCCGGAGTAGAACTGCGCCTGCCGGACCCCGCCGACGAGCTGGTGGGCGACGACCGCGAGCCGACCCCGGTAGGGAACCTGACCCTCGATGCCCTCGGGGATGAGCTTCTCGGTGTCGGTGACGTCGGCCTGGAAGTAGCGGTCCTTGGAGTAGGACTGTGCCGCCGGGCCACGGGCTGCCATCGCGCCCAGCGAGCCCATCCCCCGGTACGACTTGAACTGCTTGCCGTTCATGAAGATCAGCTCGCCGGGGCTCTCCTCGCAGCCGGCGAAGAGGCTGCCGAGCATGACGCTGTCGGCGCCGGCCACGATCGCCTTGGCGATGTCGCCGGAGTACTGGACGCCGCCGTCGGCGATCACCGGCACGCCGGCCGGGCGGCAGGCGCGGGCCGCTTCCATGATCGCGGAGAGCTGCGGGACGCCGACGCCGGCCACGATCCGGGTGGTGCAGATGGCGCCGGGTCCGACCCCGACCTTGACCGCGTCCGCGCCGGCCTCCACCAGAGCCCTGGCGCCGGCGTAGGTGGCGACGTTGCCACCGACGATGTCGACGTCGCACTCCCGCTTGAGCTGGGCTACCAGCTCAGGGACGGCCCGGTTGTGGCCGTGCGCCGTGTCGACCATGATCACATCGACGCCGGCGTCGATGAGCGCGCGGGCCCGCTTGTAGCCGTCGTCGCCGACGCCGACCGCCGCGGCGACCCGGAGCCGGCCGGCGTCGTCCTTGGCCGCCAGCGGGAACTGCTCGCTCTTGGTGAAGTCCTTGACCGTGATGAGGCCCCGTAGCACGCCCGCGTCGTCCACCAGCGGCAGCTTCTCGATCTTGTGCTGACGCAGCAGCGCCAGCGCGTCGTCCTTGCCGACGCCGACCGGGGCGGTGACCAGCGGCATCGGGGTCATCACGTCCCGGACCAGCGTGGTGAGGTCGGAGACGAAACGCATGTCGCGGTTGGTGACGATGCCGACCAGCCGCCCCTGCGGATCGGTCACCGGCACACCCGAGATCCGGAACCGGCCGCAGAGGTTGTCGACGTCGCGCAGGGTGTCCTGCGGCGAGCAGGTTACCGGGTTGGTGATCATGCCGGACTCGGAGCGCTTCACGAGGTCGACCTGAGCAGCCTGGTCCTCGACGGACAGGTTGCGGTGCAGCACTCCGATGCCGCCCTGACGGGCCATGGCGATCGCCATCCGGGCCTCGGTCACCGTGTCCATCGCGCTGGAGACGAGCGGGATGTTGAGACGCACGGTGCGGGTGAGCCGGGTCGAGGTGGTGACCTGACTGGGGACCAGATCCGACTCGCCCGGAATGAGGAGCACGTCGTCGAAGGTCAGACCCCAGGGCAGCGTCTCGACCGACGGCAGCGTGTAGGGCAGTTCCTGACTGGCGGTTCCGGGATCGGACGGATCGGGCATCAGAGGCATGTACGGGTCCCTCCGGCGGCGGCGTGGGGTTCATCGTACCCAGCGCTCCGGCCTCTCCTGACGACGGTCACGGCGCCCGGCCGGCAACCCGTCGTGATCGTCGCCGCCGCGGCATGCTGACGCAGGTCCCCACTCGGCAGCCGGTCGGGCTACGGTTGAGCGGTGCATGACGAGCCGATCGACCCGTTCAGCGGCGATCCCGCCGACCCGTCCGCCGGCCTGGACGAGCCTGACGACGACGTGGGCGCCCCGCTGTCGGAGGTCGAGCGCCACGACGTCCTCGAAGACCTCGCCGATCTGGAGATCTACCAGACCCTGCTGAGTCCCGCCGGGGTCCGGGGTCTGGTCATTGAGTGCGAGGACTGCCATGAGGCCCACTACTTCGACTGGGACCTGCTGCGCGCCAACCTCCAACACCTGCTGGCCTCGGGTCGGCCGCGGATGCACGAGCCGGCCTTCGATCCGGACCCGGACAACTACGTCACCTGGGAGTACGCCCGCGGCTACGCCGACGGCGTCCACGACGCCATCGGGGAGCACGACGCCAGCGAGAACTGACCCAGACCACAGAGACGCCGAGAGCCGCCCCGGTGAGCGGGGCGGCTCTCGGCGCAGGAACGCCGGCTCTAGACGACCAGGCCGGCGCGGAAGCCGGCGGCTACCGCATGTGCCCGGTCCCGGGCGCCCAGCTTGCGGAACAGCCGACGCGCGTGCGTCTTGACGGTGTCCTCGGAGACGAACAGCTCGCGGCCGATCTCCGCGTTGCTCTTGCCGTCGGCCATCCCGCGCAGCACCTGCATCTCCCGCTCAGTGAGCACCACCCGGCGCACCGGCGGGATGCCGTAGTTGGGGTCGCCGGGAAGACGGGCCGCCCGCGCGGCCTCGGCCGGGTCGGCGAAGTCTCCGCGCTGGGCCGGCACCGGCATCCCGCCCCGGGAGGCCGGGTCGGCCAGCATCTCGGCCGAGCCGGCGGCGCGCGGGTCGCCCGCCAACCCGGGACGGCGGCCCGGTGGGGCGCCGAAACGGGTCGGCGCGTTCGCCGAGCGCATCGCGGTCGTCGCCGGCAACGGCGCGCCGGCGGCCGAGCCGACGGTCCTGCTGGGCATACCCAGCAGGAGAACCGCCTTGGCCACGGTGCTGACCAGGTCGTCGGTGCCCCGGATGAGGGCGCGGGCCCCGGCGGCGACCGCCGCCGCCGCCACTCTTGGATCTTCCGCCCCGAACAGCACCAGCATCGCCCCGGGGGCGCGCGCCAGCACCCGTCGGGTGAAGCCGACGGTGTCGGAACGGGTCACGGCTACATCGGCCAGGATGACATCGGCGGGTCGCTCTGCGAGCCGGGCGATGACCTCGGCCTCCGACATGGCGGTCCGCACCTGTGCCTGTAGCCCCAGCCGGGCCGCACAGGTGGCGACCGTCTGGGCGGCGGGCGATGACCGGACGCACACGAGGACGCTTCGCACTGATTCTTCCCCTCTCCTCTATGGAGGAGACCACGCGTTCGTTTGATCATTACGTGCTTTCGGGGGAAACAAGCGGAAAGTTCCGAACAGTTCCCTGTCGGGCTTTCGATCGTTACTGGCGCTGCCCCGCAGCCGAGGTGTACGAACTCGCGCCCCCGGGTAAATAAACGACGCTCAGGGCTAAACGCCTACGCCCTCGGGGCGACACAAACGGTTCCGCACAGAAGGAGTACCTAAATGTCTGATGTGCGCAGATTGCCGACACCGGTCGCGGAAGCCTGGGACTGGCAACGCCACAGCGCCTGCCGGGGACGCGACAGCGCGCGTTTCTTCCACCCCGAAGGGGAACGTGGCGCCGCCCGCAGACGCCGCGAGGACCGCGCCAAAGCGATCTGCGCCGCCTGCCCGGTGCGCCGCCGCTGCTTGGAGCACGCGCTACAGGTACGGGAGCCGTACGGCATCTGGGGTGGTCTGGGCGAAGGGGAACGGAACCGCATCCTCGCCACCGGCCGGTTGCCGCTTCAGCGAACCGCCTGATCGGCGCAAAAGGACTGAAAGATCGCCGGCGTCTCGCGGACCCCATCAGTGACGAAACCAGGCCAAACGAAGTGCGTCCCTGACGTCAGACGTCAGGGACGCACATCGTGGTGGCTACCGCACATCACACGCCGTTTTCCGAAACGATCAGACGTTCGAAACGGTCAGGCTTCCGCCGGAAAGATCAGACCGCGCACGCGCAGGATCAGAAACCGGGGCCATGCTGGTGCCCGTGCCCGTGACTGTGACCATGACCGCCAGCGGCCGGCGCGGCCTCGGCCGGCTTCTCCACCACAAGCGACTCCGTCGTCAGCAGCAGGCCGGCGATCGACGCGGCGTTGGTGACCGCGTTCCGCGTCACCTTCACCGGGTCGACGATGCCGCCACCGACCAGATCGACATACTCGCCGGTCGCCGCGTTGAGGCCGTGACCCCACTGCGCCGACCGGACCTTCTCCACCACGACGTAACCGTCGTGGCCGGCGTTCTGGGCGATCCAGCGGAGCGGCTCGACCAGGGACGAACGGACGATCGACACGCCGACGGCGGCCTCACCGTCCACGTTGAGCCCGTCGAGGACGGTCGCGATCTGCGCGAGCGCCGCGCCGCCGCCGGGGACGATGCCCTCCTCGACCGCGGCCCGGGTCGCCGCGATGGCGTCCTCGATCCGGTGCTTTCGCTCCTTGAGCTCGATCTCGGTGGCCGCGCCGACCTTGATCACCGCGACGCCGCCGGAGAGCTTGGCCAGGCGCTCGCCCAGCTTCTCCCGGTCCCAGTCTGAGTCGGACGCCTCGATCTCCTTGCGGATCTGGCTCACCCGGTCCGCGACCGCGTCCCGGTTGCCGCCACCATCGACGATGGTGGTGTTCTCCTTGTCGACCACGATGCGCCGGGCCTTCCCGAGCACCTCCAGGCCGACCGAGTCGAGCTTGTAGCCCAGCTCCGCGGCGACGACCTCGCCGCCGGTGAGGATCGCCAGGTCCTGGAGCATCGCCTTGCGACGGTCGCCGAAGCCGGGCGCCTTGATCGCGCAGACCTTGACGGTCTTGCGGATCGCGTTGACCACCAGGGTCGCCAGGGCCTGGCCCTCGACGTCCTCGGCGATGACCAGCAGCGGCTTGCCGGCCCCCATGACCTTCTCCAGCAGCGGCAGCAGCTCCTCGATCGCGGAGATCTTGCCGTTCGTGATGAGCAGGTAGGCGTCCTCGAGAACCGCCTCGCCGGCTTCGGCGTCGGTGGCGAAGTGCGGCGAGATGAAGCCCTTGTCGAACTGCATGCCCTCGGTGACGGCCAGCTCGGTCGCGAGCGTGGAGCCCTCCTCGACGGTGATGACCCCGTCGCGGCCGACCTGCTCCATCGCCTCGGCGATGAGGTCGCCGATGGTGGCGTCCTGGGCCGAGACGGTGGCGACGTTGGCGATCGACCTGCGGTCGGCCACCTCGATCGCCTTGTCCAGCAGCGCCTTGGAGATGGTCTCGACGGCCAGGTCCATGCCGCGCTTGAGGCCCATCGGGTTGGTGCCGGCTGTCACGTTGCGCAGGCCCTCGCGGACCATCGCCTGAGCGAGCACCGTGGCGGTGGTGGTGCCGTCGCCGGCGACGTCGTTGGTCTTGGTCGCGACCTCCTTGACGAGCTGCGCGCCAAGGTTCTCGTACGGGTTGGAGAGCTCGATCTCCTTGGCGATGGTGACGCCGTCGTTGGTGATCGTCGGGGCGCCGAACTTCTTGTCCAGCACGACGTTGCGGCCCTTCGGGCCGAGGGTGACCTTGACCGCGTCCGCGAGCGCGTTGACTCCGTGCTCAAGCAGGTGGCGGGCGTCGTCCGAGAAACTCAGGATTTTTGCCATGACTGTCCCTTTCTCAGCGACATCGCCCCGGACCGGCGGGTGAACGCTGATCCGGGGCGATGGCGACGAAATTACTTCTCGATGACCGCGAGGACGTCGCGGGCGGAGAGCACCAGGTACTCCTCGCCGGCGTACTTGACCTCGGTGCCGCCGTACTTCGAGTACAGGACGGTCTCGCCGATCTGGACGTCAACCGGGATCCGGTTGCCGTTGTCGTCGACCCGGCCCGGACCAACCGCGAGGACAGTGCCCTCCTGCGGCTTCTCCTTGGCGGTGTCGGGGATGACCAGGCCAGACGCGGTGGTGGTCTCGGCCTCGTTCGCCTGGACCACAATGCGGTCCTCAAGCGGCTTGATCGCAACCTTGGTCGCGGTAGTCACGGATACCCTCCCGGGGCACATCGATGGCGTCTCATGCCACTGGAGGCGGGGCCGTCGTCGCGGGTGCCGGTCCGCCTGGCAGTGATCCTCCGGGCCGCCCCAGTGGGCGACCGAAGACTGGCACCCTCATGGCGAGAGTGCTAACGCAGACGTTATGTCGCCACCTAGCACTCCGTCAAGGAGAGTGCCAAAGGCCACCCTTAAATCCACCCGCCCGCCCCTCCCCCGCGACTTCACGGCGTCGGCCACGACCCCGGCGGCGGCAAACCACCGATTCGTCGCGCGGGAGTCGTGGGCAACGCGGAAGATCGAGGGGTCGGTTGGAGTGACGAGGTTTGGGGGAGATGGGGATGCGCGCTGACGTCGGAGATCGACTGCATGTGCACAGCAACGTCGTGGGGGGCAGCGACCGGATCGGGGAGATCATCGAGGTGCGCGGAGCGGACGGCACGCCGCCGTACCGGGTCCGCTACCCCGACGGACACGAGAGCCTGATGTTCCCGGGCCCCGACTGCGTCATCGAACAGGGCAGCGCGACGGCCGCCGCCGGCCGGCGCTGACCCGCCCACGCCGGACCGCCCGCCGCGGACCAGGCCCGCGGACGGCAGCGCGACCGCCGTCGGGACAATGGGACGGTGGATCTCGATCAGCTCACCGCGCTGCGCGCCGGCGCCGGAACGGCCGCGTTGGCCACCGCGGACCAGCTGGTCGACACCGACCAGCTGGCGGCGGCGAGCGCCCTGCGCGCCGCCGGAATCGCCCCGGACCTGGCTGCCGCCGCGCTCACTCAGGCGCGCCTGCGTCACCGGGCCGCGGGCAAGTTCGGGTCGGACGCCGCGGCCATGCTGTTCACCCGCGCGGGCCTGGAACAGGCCACCCGTCGGGTCGTCGCCGACCGGCGGGCGCTGCGACTGCGGGACGCGGGTGTACGGACTCTGATCGATCTCGGCAGCGGCCTGGGAGCGGACTCCCTGGCCGCAGCACGCGCCGGAATTCAGGTCCACGCCGTCGAGGCTGACCCGGTCACCGCCGCCGTGGCCAGGCACAACGTCGAGGCGTTGGGCTTGGCTGAACGGGTCACGGTGCGCTGCGCCGACGCTACGACCGTGAAGCTCGACGGGTACGACGCGGCGTTCTGCGACCCCGCCCGGCGGTCCGGCGCCGCCGGGCGGCGAGTGTTCGACCCGCGCGCGTACTCGCCACCGTGGGACTTCGTGACCAGCCTCATCGACCGCGTGCCCGTCGTCGCGCTCAAGGTTGCGCCCGGGATCGACCATGCGTTGATCCCGGCCGGCGCCGAGGCCGAATGGGTGAGCGTCGGCGGGGACCTGGTGGAGGCGGCGTTCTGGTGCGGGCCGGTCGCCCGGGCGCCGCGCCGGGCGTCGGTGCTCACCGACGCCCGGGTGGCCGAGCTGACCGGCGACGGCGTGTCGGCGGCGCCGGTGACCGGCGTGGGGCCGTACCTGTTCGATCCGGACCCGGCGGTGGTGCGCGCGCACCTGGTCGCGGAGTTCGCCACCACCGTCGGCGGCGGGCTCGCCGACGAGCGGATCGCCTACGTCTACGCCGACGCCCCCACCGCGACACCGTTCGCGCAGCGTTTCGCCGTGACCGATGTCCTGCCTTTCTCGTTGAAGCGACTCAGGGCGCTGCTGCGGGAACGGGGCGTCGGCCGGGTGGAGATCCGCAAGCGGGGCTCAGCGCTGACGCCGGAGACCTTGCGCAAGCAGCTGAAACTCAATGGCGACGGATCGGCCTCCCTGGCCCTGACCCGGATCGGCGACGACCCGTTCGTGCTGATCTGCCAGCCGGTCCCACGATAGGACCGCCGGTCACACCGTCGCGGTGTCCGACGCGCTGGCCCCGTGCCACGAACGCCACAGGGCCGCGTAAGAGCCGCCGGCCGCCACCAGCTCGTCATGCGAGCCCAGTTCAACGATCCGGCCGTCCTCGACCACCGCCACCCGGTCCGCGTCGTGGGCGGAGAAGAGCCGGTGCGCGATCGCCACCACAGTCCGGCCCGCCAGCACCGCCGCCAGCGAACGCTCCAGGTGCCGGGCCGCCCGCGGGTCGATGAGCGACGTCGCCTCGTCCAGCACCAGGGTGTGCGGGTCGGCCAGCACCAACCGGGCCAACGCCACCTGCTGGGCCTGCGCCGGAGTCAACGCGTGGTGGCCGGCCCCGAGCATAGTGTCCAGGCCGTGCGGGAGCGCCAGCGCCCAGTCCAGGGCGTCGACGGCCGCCAACGCCTCCCGCAGCCGCGCCTCGTCGGCGCCCGGGCGGGCCAGAGTGATGTTGTCGCGCAGCGACCCCACGAAGACGTGATGCTCCTGGGTGACCAGGGCCACCTGACCGCGCAGCTCCGCCAACGGCAGGCCGGTCAACGGCGCCCCGCCCACGGTCACCGACCCCGCGCCCGGCGGATGGATGCCGGCCAGCAGCCGCCCGAGCGTCGACTTGCCAGCCCCGGACGGCCCGACGATCGCCAGCCGCTCCCCCGGACGCAACGTCAGCGACACATCACGGAGCACGTCCCGGCCCTCGGTGTAGGCGAACGACACCCGGTCGGCGACAATCTGGTCACCGGTCGGACGACGGTCCGAGGGGGTCCGGTCGTCCAGCGCCTGGCCGACGCCCAGCAGCCGGGCCAGCGACGCGGCGCCGACCTGGAGCACGTCGAGCCAGGTGAGCAACCGGTCCAGCGGACTGATGAGCAGCTGCACGTACAGGACCGCCGCGGTCACCTGCCCGAGCGTCACCCAGCCGGACAGGTAGAACCAGCCGCCGAACACCAGGGTCGCCACGATCGGCCCGAAGAACGCCACCTCGATGACCGGGAACCACACCGAGCGCAGGAACAGGGTGTACCGCTCGGCGCGGAACGAGCCGCCGATGTCGGCGTCCGTGCGCTGGCGGCGCTGCCCCTGCAACCCGAGCGCCTCGACGGTGCGGGCGCCCTCGACGGTGGCCGCCATGCCGTCGGTGATGTCGGAGTAGGCAGCGCTCTCGGCCAGGTAGCCGGCCGGCGCCCGGCGCAGGTACCAACGGGTGCTCCACACCAGGGGCGGCACGACCACCAGGCACGGCAACGCCAGCAACGGCGAGTTGACCACCAGGGCGACGGCCCAGATCGTCAGGCTGACCAGGGCGACCATCGTCTCCGGGGCGGCCTTGCGGACGCTGTGGGACAGCCCGGCCACGTCACGAGAGGACCGGTTGAGCAGGTCGCCGCTGCCCGCTCGCTCCACTGTCGACAACGGCAGGGCCAGCACCCGGGCGACGAACTCCTCGCGCAGCTCGGCCAGCACCCGCTCGCCCAACCGGGCCGAGGCGAACGCGGCGAACCGCTGGAACACCGCCTGGAGCAGGACGAAACCGCCGAGCGCCAGCGCGATCCGGTCGATGGCGGCCACGGTGATCCCGTTGCCGAGGCCCTCGACGAGGTCGCCGACCAGCCGCGGGGCCACCAGGCCGGCGACCGCGACGAGGGCGTGCAAGCCGAGCACCGCGCCCAGCTCGCGCGGGTGCCGGCGCAGGAGCGAGCGGGCGTACCGGTGGACCGTGTCGGCGTCGGCTACGGGTAGCGACTGGGCCATCTCAGTCCTCCTCACGGGTCACCACGGCCGCGTAACGGCGGTGGGTGTCGAGCAGCTCACGATGGGCCCCGACGGCGGCCACCCGGCCGTCGTCGACGAAGGCGACGGCGTCGGCGGCGTCCAGCAGCAGCGGACTGGTCCCGAACACGACAGTGGTCCGGCCGGCGCGGGCCCGACGCAACGCCGTGGCCACCCGGGCCTCGGTGTGCGCGTCGACGGCGCTGGTCGGCTCGACCAGAAGCAGGATCGGCGGGTCGAGCAGCAACATCCGGGCCAACCGCAACCGCTGCTGCTGCCCGCCGGAGAAGTCCCGACCCCGGGCGCTGACCACCGTCTCCAGCCCGTCCGGCAGGGCATCGACGATATCGACGGCCTGCGCGGCGGCGACGGCCGACGCGACCTGCCCGTCGTCGGCCAGCCCGTGCGGGTCGAGCTGGTCGCGCAGGCGGCCGGCGAACAGGTGGGCGTCGTTGTCGGCCAGCATGATCGTGGCCCGGACGGTGGCCAGCGGCAGCCGCGCCAGCGGCACGTCGCCGAGGGCGGCGTCGCTGTCGACGTACCGGGCGAGCCGGTCGGCGATCCGCTGGGCCAGCTCCGGGTCGGTGGCGACCACGGCCGTCAACTGACCGGGCCGCACCGTCACGCCGGTCTCCGGGTCGACCAACTCGCCGTCGGCGTGCGCGAGCGCAGTGGCCTGGCCCCCGACCCGGGTCGCCGGCACGACCGGGTCGGTCAGGTCCGGCGTGAACGACAGGAACCGCACCACCCGACGGGCGGCCACGTGGCCACGGGTCATCTTGTCGACCGCCTCGATGAGGTGCCGGATCGGGTGGGTGAGGAACGCCGCGTACGCGTAGAAGGCGATGAGCTGGCCCACGGTGATCTCGCCGTCGAGCGCGAACCGCGCCCCGACCCAGGCCACCAGGACCACGAACGTCCCCGGCAGCAGCACCTGCGCCGAGTCGAGCAGCGACTCCACCCGGGCCACCCGCATCCCGGCCACCCGGACCTGCTGCGACTGCTCCCGGTACCGGCCGGCGAAGACCTCCTCGCCGCCGATGCCGCGCAGCACCCGCAACCCGTTGACGATGTCGTTGGCCCGTCCGGTCAGCTCCGCCTGCTGGGCCCGGTACGCCCGCTGGCGGACGTGCAGCGGGCGGATGAGCAGGCCCACCACCGCCATGAGCACCGGCACGCCAACCACCACGATCAGCCCCAACGGGACCGACGTCGACAGCATCAGCACGCCCACGATGACGATCGCGGCGACCGCGCCGGAGCCGCGGGCGGTGATGTCCATCGCCGCGCCGACCTGGTCGACGTCCGAGGTGGCGATGCTCACCACCTCCCCGGTGGGCATCCGCCTGGCCAGCGACGAACCCAACCGGACCGCCTGCCGCGACGTCACCTGCATGGTCCGGTAGGTGGCGGCCAGCCAGTTGAAGACCGCCAACCGGTGCCGGGCCATCCCGGCGAACGCCTGCACCGCGACCAGCCCGGCCAGCGCCAGCGACCACCACAGCAGCGCCTCGCGGTCCCGCGCGAGGAGACCAGCGTCGACGGCCCTGCCGAGCACCGCCGGCATGACCGCCTGCCCGCCGAGCCAGAGGACGCCGAGCAGCGCCGCGCCGACCAGGGACCGCCACTGCCGACGGGCCACCCAGCCGAAGTAGCGGCTGGCGGAACGGGACTCGGGGACGCCGGGGTCGGCGACGGGAAGGGTTCGCATGGCTGTCCGACCCTACGGATCGGGCGGCCCTGCCCGCCAGCGGTTATCCGGGCGAACGGGCGTCACCTGTCGACCGGCGTGAAGTCCCACGAGTGGGGGGCCCGGGTCACCCAGGCCGCCGGCGGGTCCGGAAGGGACACCTGATCGCCCCGCCACCGGCTGATCACCACGACCCGGTTGTCGGTCGCCGAGAAGACTTCGCTGCCCAGGTGCTCCGGCTCAGCCTCGACGGCGGGCACGGCGGTGGCGCAGACCCAGTCGAGCAGCGCGCCGAGGTGCTGCTCGTAGGCGCGCACCTCCCACATCCGGACGATCACGCCCGCGCCTCGGCGGTCCGGTCCCCGGTCGGCTGGTCCCCGGCCAGCGAGACGGTCGTCAGCAGCATCGCTGAGTCGGTCGCCAGGTCCAGCCGGCTCGGGGCCACCCCGGCGGCGACCAGATGCGAGCCCAGAGCCGCGACCATCGCCCCGTTGTCGGTGCACAGCTTCGGCCGGGGCGTGCGCACGGTGATGCCGTGTTTGGCGCAGCGCTCCTGCGCGAGCGCCCGCAGCCGCGAGTTCGCCGCCACCCCGCCGCCGATGACAAGGGTGTCGACGCCGTGCTCGCGGCAGGCGTCGACGGCCTTGGCGGTGAGCACGTCGACGACGGCCTCCTGGAACGACGCGGCGACCTCGGCTACCGGGACCGGCTCGCCGGCCCGCTGCCTGGCTTCCACCCAGCGGGCCACCGCGGTCTTGAGGCCGGAGAAGGAGAAGTCGAACCGGTGCTCGGCCAGGTCCTTGGGGGCGGTGAGTCCGCGCGGGAACACGATGGTCGACCGGCCGTCGCGGGCCGACCGGTCGATGTGCGGGCCGCCGGGGAACGGCAGACCGAGCAGCCGGGCGACCTTGTCGAACGCTTCGCCGGCGGCGTCGTCAATGGTGGCGCCGAGCGGGGTGACGCCCCGGGCCAGGTCGTCCACCAGCAGCAGGGACGAGTGGCCGCCGGAGACCAGCAGCCCGACCGCCGAAGCCGGCAGCGGGCCGTGTTCGAGGGTGTCGACGGCCACGTGCGCGGCCAGGTGGTTCACCCCGTAGATCGGCTTGTCGGCGGCCAGCGCGTAGCCCTTGGCGGCGGCGACGCCGACGAGCAGAGCGCCGGCCAAACCGGGCCCGGCGGTGACGGCGATCGCGTCGATGTCGGCCAGGGTGACGCCGGCCTCGTCGAGCGCCCGACGCATCGTCGGCAGCATCGCCTCCAGGTGCGCCCGGCTCGCCACCTCGGGCACCACCCCGCCGAACCGGGCGTGCTGGTCGACGCTGGACGCCAGCGCGTCCGCCAGCAGGGTGTGCCCGCGGACGATGCCGATGCCGGTCTCGTCACAGGACGTCTCGATGCCGAGCACCAACGGCTCATCCGGCACGGTCCACCTCCATCCGCATGATCAACGCGTCGGTGTTGCTGGGTTGGTAGTAGCCGCGACGGACGCCGACGGCGCCGAACCCGTAGGCGTCGTAGAGCCTCTGCGCTGGGCCGTTGTCGGCGGCGACCTCCAACAGCACCTGCCGGGCCCCGCGCTGGCGGGCGTCCGCCAGCAGCGCCTCCAGCAGGACGCGCCCGATGCCCTGGCGCTGGGCGTCCCGGCGGACGGCGAGGTTCTGTACCCATGCCTCGTCCGGTCCGGCGAACGCCAGGCCCGCGTAGCCGGCGACGGTGCCGGAGCCGTCGAGGGCCACCAGGTAACGGCGCCCGGCGGCCAACTCGTTCCAGAACATGCCAGCCGACCACTGCTCGGCGCCGAACAGGTCCGCCTCGATCGGCAGCACCTGCGCGATGTGCCACCACCGGAACGGGGCCAGCCTCACTGGAGCACCGACTTGCGGTCGGCGGCGGCGACGGCGTCCGGGCGGCGCAGGTACAGCGGAGTCAGCGTCTCTCGGGGGGCGCCGGCGCGGATGCGGTCGGCGACCAGCGCCGCCAACGACGCCACCGGCGGGTACAGCGGCTGGTCCCGGACCGGCAGGTCGAGCACGTCGGCGTAGCGGTGCGCGCCCTCCCCGACGGCGAAGGCGGCGCCCCGTAAGCGGGCGGCGTCAGCGGCCACCGCCGGCGCCGTCACGGCCGGAGCGGTGACCGGCCGTCCGTGCTCGTACAGGGCCCAATACACCTCGCGGCGGCGGGCGTCGGTGGCCACGAGCAGCGGCCGGCCGTCGTCGGCAGCATGTGCCAGCGCGTCCAGCGAGCACACCCCGTAGGTGGGAGCGTCCAGGGCCTGACCCATGGTCGCGGCGGTTACCAGACCGACTCGCAGGCTGGTGAACGGCCCCGGGCCAAGCCCGGCGACGACGGCGTCCAGTTCGGCGGCTCGCACGCCGCTTTCGGCCAGGACGGCAGCCAGCTGGGGCGTGAGCAGCTCACCGTGCGCGCGGGCGTCGACGGTGACCCGCTGAGCGAGAACGTCGAGCCCGTCGGGGCCGAGCCGGACGAGCCCGGCGGTGACCGCGGGGGTGGACGAGTCGACGACGAGGGCCAGCACGGTGAGCCAGCTTATCCGGCGCCCGGTCCGACTCCGCAGCCCGCGCCGCGGCGGCAGCCGGCCGCGGCGGCCGCGGGCGGTACGGTCGACCGATGCCCACCCTGCCCGACTTCCGCCTGGAGACCTTCTTCTCCCGCTGGGAGTTCACCGCCCGCCACCACCTGACCGCCTCGGACGCCCAGACGATGACCGTCGCCGAGCTGCTGGAGCTGGCCGACGACGACGGGCGCGAGCGCTGGCAGAGCCTGACCCTCGGCTATGCCCAGACGTACGGGCTGCCGGAGTTACGGGAGGCGATCGCCGCCACCTACCGGCGCGTGGACGCCGCCGACGTGCTGTGCTTCGCCGGCGCCCAGGAGGGTCTGCACCTGGCCATGCAGGCGCTGCTGGAACCCGGCGACCACGCCGTGGTGATCACCCCGAACTACCAGTCAGCCGAAACCGTGCCGCTGTCGATCTGCGACGTCACCGGGGTCGCGTTACGACCCGACGACCGCTGGCGACTGGACCTGGACGAGCTGCGCGCGGTTCTGCGGCCGAACACCCGGCTGGTGTCGGTGAACTTCCCGAACAACCCCACCGGCGCGGTCCCGGACGAGGCGACCTGGCGGGAGCTGGTGTCGCTGTGTGACGAGCGCGGCATCCGCCTGTTCAGCGACGAGGTCTACCGGGGGCTGGAACGGGACCGGCCGTCGCTGCCCCAGGCCGCCGACCTGTCCGAACGGGCGCTCTCGCTCAATGTCATGTCCAAGGCGTACGGACTGCCGGGGCTGCGGGTCGGCTGGATCGCCTGCCGGGACCGGGCCGTGCTGGACCGGCTGGAACGGGCCAAGCACTACTGGTCGATCTGCAACGCAGCCCCCAGCGAGGTGCTGGCGCTGATCGCCCTGCGGGCCCGCGACGCCATCCTGGCCCGCAACCGCGCGCTGGTGACCGACAACATCGCCCTGGTGGATGACTTCGTGGCCCACTTTGCCGGCCTGTTCGAGTGGACGCCGCCCGAGGGCGGCTGCGTGGCGTTCCCGCGTTACCTGGGCGAGGACGGCGTGGAGGCGATGTGCGCGAACCTGGTCGAGCAGACCGGGGTGCTGCTGCTGCCGGCCAGCGTGTTCAGCTCCGAGCTGACCACGACGCCGACTGACCGGTTCCGGATCGGGGTGGGCCGCCGTGATACCGACCTGGCCCTGAACGTCTGGACGCGCTGGCTGTGCTGAGGCGCGGCGCCCGTACCATCGGGCGACCCGCCCGTACGAGCCGATGTGGAGAGCCAATGCGCTGGTCCCGGATGCACGTGCCCACCTTGCGGGACGATCCGGCCGAGGCCGGCGCGCCGAGCCACCGGCTGCTCCTGCGGGCCGGTTTCATCCGACAGCTCATGGCCGGGCACTACAGCCTGCTGCCGATGGGGACGCGGGTCCGCGCGAAGGTCATCGGCATCATCCGCGACGAGCTGGACCGGATCGGCGCGCAGGAGTTCCTGCTGCCCACGATGCACCCAGCCGGGATCTGGCGAAAGACCGGCCGCTGGGAGTCGATGGGCGAGGAGATGTTCCGCCTACGCGACCGCAAGGACGCCGACCTGGCCCTCGGGATGACCCATGAGGAGATCTTCACGACGCTGGCCGCCGAGTTGTCGTCCTACCGGGAGCTGCCGCAGATCTGGTACCAGTTCCAGCTCAAGTACCGCGACGAGCCGCGCCCGAAGGCCGGCCTGATGCGGGTCCGCGAATTCACCATGAAGGACTCCTACAGCTTCGACCTCGACGCCGACGGGCTGGACCACTCGTTCGCGCTGCACCGTGACGCGTACGCGCGGATCTTCGCCCGGCTGGGAATTCCCGCGATCGCCGTTGAGGCGTCCACCGGCGCCATGGGTGGCTCGGCCTCGACCGAGTTCATGTGCCCGTCGCCGGTCGGCGAGGACACCGTCGTCCACTGCCCCGGCTGCGGATACGCGGCCAATGTGGAGAAAGCCGTCGCCGCGCTGCCGGCGGTGGACGACGCCGAACCCCCCGCGTCGCCGCAGCGGTTCGACACCCCGGACGCCCGCACCATCGAGGAGTTGGCCGCCGGGCACGGCGCCGCCGCCGACCGGCAGATCAAGACGCTGGTGTACCTCCTCGATGACGAGCTGACCTTGGTCCTGCTGCGCGGCGACCACCAGCTCAACGAACAGAAGCTCGCCGATGCCACCGGCGCGGCCGTGATCCGGCCCGCGCACGCCGACGAGATCCGGGCGGCGTTGGGGGCCTCACCGGGCAGCCTCGGCGCGGTCGGCGTCACCGGCCTGCCAGTGCTGGCCGACGCCGCCCTGCGCGGTCGGCGGGACATGTTCACCGGGGCGAACGTCGACGGCGTGCACCTGCGCGGCGTCGACATCGCCCGCGACATCACCGTCGGGCGGTGGGTGGAACTGCGCGAGGTCGCCGCCGGGGAGCCGTGCGTCGCCTGCGGCCAGCCGCTGGCGACGCAGCGGGCCATCGAGGTCGGGCACATCTTCAAGCTCGGCGACCGCTACACCAAGGCGCTGGGCGTCACCGTGCTCGCACCCGACGGCGCCCCGACCAAGGTCATCATGGGCAGCTACGGCATCGGGGTGGAGCGGGCGCTCGCCGCGATCGTGGAGACACACCACGACGACAGCGGCATCGTCTGGCCGGTGGCGGTGGCCCCGTACCAGGTGGCGGTCGTGGCCGCGCAGGCCGACGACGACGAGGTCACCGCGGTGTCCGAGCAGCTCTACGCCGCGCTGACCGCCGCTGGCCACGAGGTGATCCTCGACGACCGGGCCGAGCGGGCCGGGGTGAAGTTCCGGGACGTGGAGCTGGTCGGCATCCCGCTGCGGGTCACCGTCGGCCGGCGCGGGCTGGCCGACGGGGTGGTCGAGCTGACCGTCCGCGCCACCGGGCACACCGACCGGATCCGCCCGGACGACGCCGTCAAAGCCGTCGAGACAGCGCTGGCGGCGCTCAGCTCACCAGTCGATCGTCGGTAGTCCGGCGTCGGCGAGCGCCTTGTTCGCGGCGCTGAACGGCCGGCTGCCGCCGAACCCGCGTTGGTTGAGCGGGCTCGGGTGGCCGGCCTCCAGCACGACATGCGCGGGGTTGGTGACCAGGGCGGCCTTACGACGGGCGTAGCCGCCCCAGAGCAGGAAGACGATCCGCCGGTCCCGTTCGTTCAGGGCACGGATGGTGGCGTCGGTGAACGCCTCCCAGCCGTGCCCGGCGTGCGACCCGGCCTCGCCGGCCCGGACGGTGAGCACCGCGTTGAGCAGCAGAACGCCCTGGGCGGCCCAGCCGGACAGATCGCCGCTGGAGTTAGGGGGCAGCCGGGACGGCGGGTGCGGCATTCCCGGCAGCGCCCCGGACCGCTCCGGGGCGGCCGGGCCGACGCCGAGGTCCTCGGCCAGCTCCTTGAAGACGTTGCGCAGCGACGGCGGCACCCGCACCCCCGGCGGGACGCTGAAGCTGAGGCCGTGCGCCTGCCCGGCCCCGTGGTAGGGGTCCTGGCCGAGGATGACCACCCGGCAGGACTCCCACGGGCACAGCCGGTACGCCTCGAACAGGTTCGGCAGCGGCGGGTAGATCGTCTGGCCGGCGTACTCGGTGGCGACGAACGCCGCCAGCTCCGCGGTGTCGTCAGGGTCCAGCAGCGGGCTGATCGCGGCGCGCCAGTCGACGGGCAGTCGGCCGAGCAGGTCGAGGTTCACAGGCGCTCCAGCCGCTGGGCCCAGTCGCCGCCGTGCGGGTGGAGTGTCACCGCGCGGGTGTCGTCGTCCCGGCGTTCGATCGTGACCCTCAGGTGCGCGTCGGCCAGGCGTTCGACCATGCCGTCGCCCCACTCGACGACGGTGACCGCCTCATCGACGGAGGCGTCGAGGTCCAGCTCGTCGATCTGGCCGAGCGGGTCGTCGACGCCGCCGAGGCGGTAGGCGTCGACGTGGACCATCGGCAACCGGCCCCCGGCTGACGGGTCGGGCCGGTGCGCTCGGGCGATGACGAACGTCGGCGAGGTGACCGGTCCGGCGACCCCGAGCCCGGCGGCCAGGCCCTGGGCGAGCGCGGTCTTTCCGGCGCCCAGCGGGCCGGACAGCAGCAGCAGGTCGCCGGCGCGCAGCAGCCGGGCGATCTGACCGCCCAGAGCCTGGGTCTGCGCGACGGTGTCGCAGAGGACGGTCACTGGCGTCCCTCCGAGCGGTCGTCGACGCCGATCCGGTCCAGGAAGGCGAGCAGGGCGGCATTGACCTGGTCGGCGTGTTCGAGCATGACGACGTGGCCGGCGTCGGCGACGGTCAGCAACTCGGCGTCGGGCAGGTGGCGCACGATCTCCTCGGAGTGCTCGGGCGGGGTGATGTAGTCCTTGTCGCCGACGATGACCAGAACCGGAACGCGGCGCAGCGCCGCCAGCGCCGGGTATCGGGCGTGGGTGGCCAGGGTGCCCAGGTACCGGGCGATCGTCTCGGCGGTGGTGCGTGCGTTCATCCGCTCCACATATGACACCAGCGCCGGGCTGGGCCGCCGGGCGCCGAACCCGTACTTGCGGGTGAGGACGAAGGCGAGGTCGGCGGCGGCCAGCCGGGCCTGGTCGATCACGGATCCGGTCAGCCGGGCGGCGCTGTTGACCAGGGGCAGCAGTGGGGTGGCGAACCGGGCGATGAGCGCTGGCGGGCCCTTCTTGGCCTCGCCGAAGATGCTGCCGGAGGTCGACATGAGGACGACTCCGGCGACCCGGTCGGCGAACAGTCCGGGGTAGCTCTCCGCGCACGCCATGATCGTCATCCCGCCCATCGAGTGTCCGACGAGGACCACCGGGCCTTCGGGAGCGGTGGTGGCTAGCACCTCGTGCAGCGCCTCGCCGAGCGCGGCCAGGTCGTACTCGCCGGACTCCATTTTTCCGGAACGACCGTGGCCGGGCTGATCGTAGAAGACCATCCGGTAGTCGCCGCGGCGGGTCAGCTCCTTGCGCTGGAAGTGGAAGGTGCCCATGTCCAGGCAGAACCCGTGGACGAAGACGATGGTCGGCTCAAGCTCGGGCGGGCCGGTGGCGGCGAACGTCGCGTCCAGCTCGACGCCGTCGGTCGGGTCGATGATCTCGACGTACAGGTCGGTGCCGTCGGCGACCGTGACGATGAGCACGTCGTCGGAGGCGAGCCGGCCGAACGGCTCGTCGGCGTACGGGTCGGCGGCGCCCCTGGTCCGCCGGACGAACCTGCGCTGGGCGGCGACCCCGGCGGTCAGCGCGGCGGCGGCGACGCCGATGGCGGCGCCCACCAGCCCGGCGCGGCGGGAGACTCTCATGGCAGCAGCTCGTCGAAGACGAGCGGCGCCCGGAGGCTGCCGAACCGGGTGACGATCTCGTAGTTGATGGTGTCGATGGCGGCCGCCCAGTCGTCGGCGGTGGGCGCGCCGTCGGCGCCGGAGCCGAACAGGGTGACCACGTCTCCAGCAGCGACCGGATCGTCGCCACAGTCGATGATGAACTGGTCCATGCAGACCCGGCCCGAGATCCGCCGCCGGACGCCGCCGAGCTGCACCGGTCCTACGTTCGAGGCGGCCCGGGGCACCCCGTCGGCGTACCCGATCGGGACCAGCGCCAGGGTGGTCTCCCGCGTGGCGTGGTAGGTGTGCGCGTATGAGACGCCCTGGCCGGCGGGGACCCGCTTGACCAGCGCCACCCGTGCCCGGGCCGTCATCGCCGGGGTGAGCCCGAAGGTCTCGCCGGCGATCGGCGAGAGACCGTAGCAGGCGAGCCCGGGACGGACGAGATCGAAGTGGGTGTCCGGCCGGGTAAGGGTGGCGGCGGAGTTCGCCAGATGCCGGTACCGGGGCCGGACGCCACCGCGTTCGGCGACCGTGAGCGCGGCGCTGAACGCGTCGATCTGGTCATCGGTGGTGCGGTGTCGGGGGCTGTCGGCGTGGACGAAATGGCTCCAGCAGCCCACGACCTCGACCGACTCGTCGGCCTGGGCCTTGGCAGCGGCCTCGACGAGCTGCGGCCACTGCGCGGCGGTGGCGCCGCCACGGGCGAGACCAGTGTCTACTTTGAGATGTGCCCGGACCGGGCGACCGGCCCGACGGGCGGCGTCGCGCGCCTCGGCGAGCAACCCGACGTCGCTGACCGATACGTCGATGTCATTGGCCACCGCCGCGTCGAAGTCGGCGCCCGGGGTCAGCAGCCAGGCGAGCACCGGTGCGGTGATGCCGTCGGCGCGTAACGCGAGAGCCTCGTCAATGGAGCACACACCCAGCCAGGTGGCGCCGCCGGCGAGCGCGGCGAGCGCCGATCGCGTTGCGCCGTGCCCGTATCCGTCGCCCTTCACGACCGCCATGATCTCGGCGGTGGTGGTGGCGCGCATGCGGGCGACGTTGCCACGAACCGCGTTGAGGTCGATACGAGTCTCCGCCTGCCACATGTCCACCAGACTACTGGCGGAGGCCCGTGGAACCTGCAACGCTGTACTCGGCGCGCAGGGCGCTGATTGGCGCAGACCTGTAAGTAGCGTAGGCGCATTATGGCCTATATTGCCTGCTTGCGGTATGTATGTCGTTGCAGCATGCATGTGCTGTTTTGCGGTTGGTGTCCTGCTTGCGCTAGTTATGTCCGCACTAAGGAAGGCGCCAGCAATGGCACAGGGAACCGTCAAGTGGTTCAACGCCGAAAAGGGTTACGGCTTCATCACGGTCGACGAGGGCGGAGCGGATGTCTTCGTCCACTTCTCGGCGATTCAGGCCAGCGGCTACCGGTCACTGGAGGAGAACCAGCGGGTTGAGTTCGAGATCGGCAAGGGCCCCAAGGGCCCGCAGGCCGAGTCCGTCCGCCCGCTCTGATTCCGGTCGCGGCCCGCGTACGTCGAGCGGCCGCTGACCTGGCTGAGCCGCCCTAGCGACCAGCCGCCCAGGGAACCGGCTTCGCCGGAGAACCTGTCGAGCCCCGCGTTCTGCCCTGTGCACGCGGGGCTCGACCGTGCACAGGACTCGACCGAATCTCAGCGATACGGCATCTCAGCGACACGGGGCTGTCAGGCTACCGGTCACCGTGGGCAACGCCGTCACCAGGTCGGTCGCCGTGACCGCGCCGACCCGCGCCGCCGCTCGACCCGCCAGGCCGTGCGCGTACGCCGCCGCCACCGCCGCCCTGACCGGTGGCAGACCCGCGGCCAACAACGATCCGAGCAGCCCCGCCAGCACATCGCCGGCGCCAGCGGTGGCCAGCGCCGCACAACCCGTCGCATTCGCCCACGCCTGCCCGTCCGGGGAGGCGACGATCGTCCGCGAGCCCTTGAGCAGCACCACCGCGTTCGTCCAGGCCGCCAGACGCAGCGCCGCGCCCACCCGGTCCGCCCCCGGCGGCGCTCCGGCCAACCGGGCGAACTCGCCGTCGTGCGGGGTGAGCACCAGCGGCGCCCGGCGCGCCCGCAGCAGCTCCGCCATGGCGCCGTCCACCAGCATGGCGATGGCGTCCGCGTCCAGCACCACCGGGACCGGGGTGGCCAGCACCGCGCGCAGATCCGCGATCGCACGCGCACCGCTCCCCAGCCCGCTGCCGCAGACCCAGGCCTGCGCCCGGCCGGCGTCGGCCACCCGGGTCGCGGCGATCACCTGGGGATGGCGGGTCAGCACCTGCTCACGTGCCGCGCCCGCGTACCGGATGAGGCCGGCCGGACCGGCTGCCGCGCCACCGACCGACAGCACCGCCGCGCCGGGGTACGTCACCGAGCCAGTGGCCAGGGCGACCACTCCACGCAGGTACTTGTCCGACTGCGGGCCCGGGACAGGCCACCACGAACGAACGTCCCCGTCATCGGCAACCCGCACTGCCGGCTCCGCCCGCACGAACGGACCCAGGCCGATGTCGACCAGCTCCACCTCGCCAGCGAGCTCCGCGGCCGGACCGACCACCAACGCCGGCTTGAGGCAACCGAATGTGACGGTCACGTCCGCGCGCACCGCCGGGCCCGGCACGTCGCCGGTGTCGGCGGACACCCCGCTGGGAAGGTCTACCGCCACGACGACCGGGCCGCCGGCTGATGCTGGAACGGCCGTGACCGCGCCGACCAACGCCAGCGCCCGCCCCAACAATGGACCCACCCCGCCGATGCCCACGATGCCGTCGACAACGAGATCGCAGGGCGCGGACAGCGCCTCGTCGGCCAGCCGCCCGCCAGCGGACCGCAACGCGGCGAGCCCGCCGGCATGGATCCGGTCCGGGACCACCGCGACCGCCGACACCCGCACGCCCTGCCGCGCCAGCTCGGCGCCGGCGAACAACGCGTCGCCGCCGTTGTCCCCCGGGCCCACCAGCAGCACCGCCCGCGACCCGTACCGGCCGCCGCGCTCGGACAACAACTGCCCGCAGCGTCGGGCAAGGCCCGCCGCCGCGCGGGCCATCAGGGCGCCCGGCGGAACCGTCGCCAGCAGCGCGGCCTCGGCCGACCGGACGTCCGCCACCCGGTAGGCGGCCCTCACCGCTCAGCCACCACCATCGCCGAGGCGATCCCGCCGTCGTGCGACAACGACAGATGCCAGCGGTTGATGCCCCGCTCCTGCGCCACCGCCGCGACCGTGCCCGACACCGTCAGCCAGGGACGGCCGTCCGGGTCCGACACCACCTCGCAGTCGTGCCAGTTGAGGCCGCCGGGGGCGCCGAGCGCCTTGGCGACGGCCTCCTTCGCGGCGAAGCGGGCGGCCAGCGACTCCGGGGTCCGCGGGTTGCCGGACGGAGTTGAGCGTTCGTCGGCGGTGAAGATCCGGTCAGCGAGCAACGGCGTGCGTCGCAACGCCGTTGTGAACCGCTCGACCCGGACGACATCGATACCAACCGACACAATCACGCTAGTGACCCTATCGGGCGGCCACCACCCACCCGATAGAGACGGGCTTCGCCGGGCAGATCATGGCCACCTACTCGACTGTGACCGACTTCGCCAGGTTCCGCGGCTGGTCGACATCGTTGCCGCGGGCGTCAGCGATGCCGCAGGCCAGGACCTGCAACGGCACCGTCGTCATGAGCGGGGCGAGCAGCGTCGGCGTGCGCGGCACATAGATGAGGTGGTCAGCGTACGCGGCGACCGCCTCGTCCCCCGCCTCGGCGATGACGATGGTGCGGGCGCCCCGGGCGCGGACCTCCTGGATGTTGGAGACCATCTTGTCGTGCAGCATCCCGCGGCCCACCGGCGACGGAACGATGCAGACTACCGGGGTGCCGTCGTCGATGAGAGCGATCGAGCCGTGCTTCAGCTCGCCGGCGGCGAAGCCCTCGGCGTGCATGTACGCCAGCTCCTTGAGCTTGAGCGCGCCTTCCAGGGCCACCGGGTAGCCGACGTGCCGGCCGATGAACAGCACCGTCGAGGCGTCCTTGAGGTCCCGGGCGAGCTGACGGACCGGCCCCATCGCGGCGAGAACCTCGGTGAGCTGCGCCGGCGCCTGCTGAAGCTGGTCGACGACGGCGCCGACCTCGTCGGCGTACATGACGCCACGGACCTGTGCCAGGTGCAGGCCGACCAGATAGCACGCGGCGAGCTGGGTGAGGAACGCCTTGGTCGACGCCACCGCGATCTCAGGGCCGCCATGGGTGTAGAGGACGGCGTCGGACTCGCGCGGGATCGTCGATCCGTTGGTGTTGCAGATGGCCAGAACGCGGGCCTTCTGCTCCTTGGCGTGCCGCAACGCCATCAGGGTGTCCATGGTCTCGCCGGACTGGGAGATGGCGATGACGAGGGTGGAGCGGTCCAGCACCGGGTCGCGGTAGCGGAACTCGCTGGCCAGCTCCACCTCGCACGGGATCCGGGTCCAGTGCTCGATGGCATACTTGGCGACCATCCCCGAGTGGTAGGCGGTGCCACAGGCGATGATGAAGATCTTGTCGACGTCGCGTAGGTCCTGGTCGGTGAGGCGGACCTCGTCCAGGACGATCTGCCCGGTTTCGGACAGCCGCCCGAGCAGGGTCTCGGCGACCGCCTGGGGCTGCTCGTCGATCTCTTTCAGCATGAAGTAGTCGTAGCCACCCTTCTCGGCGGCGGAGGCGTCCCAGTCGATGTGGAAGTCCTTGCCCTGCGCGGGCGCGCCGTCGAAGTCGGTGATGACGACTCCCGCGGGGGTGATGAGCACGACCTGGTCCTGGCCCAGCTCGATCGCCTCGCGGGTGTGCTCGATGAACGCGGACACGTCGCTGGCCATGAAGTGCTCGCCGTCGCCGCGGCCGACGACCAGCGGCGAATTACGCCGGGCCCCGACGACCGCGTCGGGGGTGCGGGTGTCGACGGCGAGCAGGGTGAAGGCGCCGTCCAGGCGACGGCAGACCCGACGCATCGCCTCGGCGAGCCGGGCCGCGCCGTCGCCGACGAAGCCTTCGGCGTCGACATCGGCCAGTTCGGCGGCGACCAGGTGCGCCGCGCACTCGGTGTCGGTGTCGCTGGCGAACTCGACGCCGGCGCTCTCCAGCTCGGCGCGCAGCTTGGCGAAGTTCTCGATGATGCCGTTGTGGATCACCGCGACCCGGCCGTCGGTCGAGACGTGCGGGTGGGCGTTGCGGTCCGTCGGGCCGCCGTGGGTCGCCCACCGGGTGTGGCCGATGCCGGTGTGACCGCCGTCGATGCCGATGCCCTCAGCCGGGACCCGCTCGCCGAGCGCTTTCTCGAGGTTGGCCAGCTTGCCGGCCCGTTTCTCGGTGAGCAGCTCGCCGTCACCAAGCACGGCGACGCCTGCGGAGTCGTAGCCCCGGTACTCCAGGCGACGCAGGCCGTCGAGGACGATGGTCAGAGCCGGCCGCGCGCCGACGTACCCCACGATTCCACACATGCGCCGAATGGTAGCCCACTTTCGCGCATCACCAGTGCGTGGATCTCATACTTTCGCGCAGACCTTTTGATCGATATAGCGCCGCCGCTGCCGGAATGACCTGAAGCGGCGGTGGGTCGTCGCGCGGGCGAACACTCCGATCAGCTGGCGTCCCGACCCGCCGGGCTGGCCCGACGCACCGCGGCGGCGACCCGGTCGGCCACCTCGCCGGCCGCCCGCGCGGTCGGCGCCTCCACCATCACCCGTACCAGCGGCTCCGTGCCCGACGGGCGCAGCAGCACCCGACCGGCGCCGGCCAGCTCCGCCTCGGCGTCCGCCACCGCGGCGAGCACCGCCAGATCGGTGGCGCCGGCCGTCCGGTCCGCCACCGGAACATTGATGAGGACCTGCGGAAGCGGCGTGACCACCCCCGCGAGCTCGACCAGGCTCCGGCCGGTAGCGGCCATCCGGGCCATGAGATGCAGGCCCGTGAGCACGCCGTCCCCGGTGGTGGCGAACGCCGGCATGACCAGGTGCCCGCTCTGCTCACCGCCGAGCGTGAAGCCACCTCGCCGCAGCTCGTCCAGGACGTAGCGGTCGCCGACCTTGGTCTCCAGGAGCGTGATCCCGGCCTCGCGCATCGCCAGCTTCAGCCCCAGGTTGCTCATGACGGTCGCGACGAGCGTGTCGCCCGCCAACGTCCCCGCCTCGCGCATCGCCAGAGCCAACACTGCCATGATCTGGTCACCGTCGACGGTCGCGCCGTCAGCGGCGACGGCCAGGCAGCGGTCGGCGTCGCCGTCGTGCGCCAGCCCGAGGTGGGCGCCGTGCTCCAGCACCGCCTCTCGGACCTGCTCCAGGTGGGTGGAGCCGCAGTTCTCGTTGATGTTGCGGCCGTCCGGCTCGGCGTGGATCGCGATGACCTCGGCGCCGGCCTCCCGGTAGACCACCGGGGCGATGTCGGAGGCGGCCCCATTGGCGCAGTCGACGACCACCTTGACGCCGGCCAGCGGCTGCGACGCCGAGCCGAGCAGGTGCTTGACGTAGTGGTCGGCGCCGTCGAGGAGATCATGCACCCGGCCGATGGCCGCTCCGGTCGGCCGCTGCCAGTCGCCGCCCGGGCCGGCGGCGTCGGCGACCACCGCCTCGATCTGCTCCTCGACGTCGTCGGCGAGCTTGTGGCCGCCGGCGGCGAAGAGCTTGATGCCGTTGTCCGGCATGGGGTTGTGCGAGGCGGAGAGCATGACGCCGAGGTCAGCCTTGGTCTCCGCGGTGAGGTACGCGACGCCTGGCGTCGGGAGGACCCCGACGCGCAGGACGTTCACCCCGGCACTGGCGAGACCGGCGACGACCGCGGCCTCCAGCATCTCGCCGCTGGCTCGCGGGTCGCGACCGACAACCGCCAGCGGCTGGTGGCTGCTGTCCCGCTCGGCGAGCACCCGGGCGGCGGCCACCGCCACCGACATCGCCAACTCGGGCGTGAGGTCCGCGTTGGCGCGGCCACGCACGCCGTCCGTACCGAAGAGCCGACCCATGACTGGGAACCTCCGCACTGGAGCGAGTGAGAATCGCCGGGACGCCGACGGCGCCCCGAAACAGCGAACGGCCGGACACGCCCTGACGGACGCGCCCGGCCTCTCGTGACTAGCGCACGATCAACGCTTGGAGTACTGCGGCGCCTTACGGGCCTTCTTGAGGCCGTACTTCTTACTTTCCTTGACCCGGGAGTCACGGGTGAGGAAGCCAGCCTTCTTCAGGCCGGGACGGTCGTCGACGTCGTTCTCGATGAGCGCCCGGGCGATGCCCAGCCGAAGCGCGCCCGCCTGGCCGGTGATGCCGCCGCCACGCAGATTGGCGATGACGTCGAAGGTCTCGGTCTTCTCGGAGGTGACGAACGGCTCACGGATGAGCTGCTGGTGCACCTTGCTCGGGAAGTACGCCTCCAGGTCACGGCCGTTGCAGGTGATCTTGCCACTACCCGGGACGAGCCGGACGCGGACGATCGCCTCCTTGCGGCGGCCAACGGTCTGGATCGGGCGGTCGCCGCGCGGGAGCCGCGGGGCGACCACCGCGGCGGCGACCGGAGCCTCGGTGGCGACCGGGGTCGGCACGGAAATGTCGTCGGTCATGCTGCTTCCTTCGCCTGCGCTGGTCGTGTCGATCGTCACTGCGCGACCTGCTTGATCTCGAACGGCACCGGCTGCTGCGCGGTGTGCGGGTGCTCGGCGCCCGGGTAGACCTTCAGCTTCGTAATGAGCTGACGGCCGAGCTTGTTGTGCGGCAGCATGCCCTTGACGGCCAGCTCGATCGCCCGCTCCGGACGCTTGTCCAGCAGCTCGCCGTACTTGACCTGCTTCAGACCGCCCGGGTGACCGGAGTGCCGGTAAGCGATCTTGGTTTCCCGCTTGTTGCCGGTCAGTGCGACCTTGCCCGCGTTGATCACGATGACGAAGTCGCCACCGTCCACGTGCGGCGCGAAGGTCGGCTTGTGCTTTCCGCGGAGCAGCGTCGCGGCATGGGTGGCGAGGCGGCCGAGCACGACGTCAGTCGCGTCGATGACGTGCCACTGCCGCTCGATCTCTCCCGGCTTCGGGCTGTACGTACGCACAGGTCTACCTTGTCTCGTAGTCGGGGACGGTCCGCCCTTGGTGCTGAGTCCTCAGCGCTGAGGAATCCTCTGCGTCGAGGGTGCTCCGCTGTCCGGCGCGTCAGCTCTGTCAGCGCGCCGGAGGCGAGCAGGACGAACACCGACGGGGCCTGCCGGCCACGAGGTTTGCCTGCTTACCACTTGCCTGCTTCGCACGACCGTTGAGCTCAGGCGGGACCCCATAAAGCCCAGCCGCGCACAACCGTGGAGCTTACCGCACGGGTACGGCCAGCACGGCCGCACACCAGCGGGCAACGATACCCGGCGCTTCCGGCGGGGGTCAAAGTGGGGCCGGCGTCCCGGGGGCGGACGCTGGCGCCGTCGCGGCAGGGGTTAGGCGGCGACGGCAGGGGTAAGCAGACCCCGACAAACCCGGTACCGGACAGGAGGAACCATGACAACCGTACGCGACGTGATGACCACTGATCCGATCTGCCTCACCCCGGAAGCCAGCCTCGCCGAAGCCGCCCAACGGATGCGCGACAGCGACATCGGCGATGTCCTCGTGGTCGAGGGGAACCAGCTGCGCGGAATCGTCACCGACCGTGACATCGCGGTCCGCGCGGTGGCGGCCGGACGCGACCCGAGCGCCACTAGCGTCAAGGAGATTGCCAGCGGCCAGGTGAAGACCATCTCGGCCGACGAGCCGGTGAGCAATGCCGTGAGCATGATGCGTAAGCACGCGGTCCGTCGACTGGCCGTGTGCGAGGGCGCCAAGCCGGTCGGCGTGGTCTCGATCGGCGACCTGGCCCAGGAGCAGGACCGGACCTCGGCCCTGGCCGACATCTCCGCCGCCCCGCCCAGCCACTGACCCACCAGCACCCCGCCGCCCACCCCAGCCAGCCCCGCCGCCCGAGCACCGAGCAGACCGGCAGAGCTGCATTGATCATGACTTGTGCGCGCGAATCCAGGTCGATTCACGCGCACAAGTCATGGTCAACAACGAACGAGGGTCAGTTGACTACGGGTAGGTAGACTTTGGCGCCGGCGTCCAGGAACTCTTCGGACTTGGCGGCCATGCCCTTGGCGGCGTACTCCTTCAGCTCCTGGCTGATCTTCATGGAGCAGAACTTCGGACCGCACATGGAGCAGAAGTGCGCCGTCTTCGCGGGCTCGGCGGGCAGGGTCTCGTCGTGGTAGGAGCGGGCCGTCTCGGGGTCCAGCGACAGGTTGAACTGGTCCTGCCAGCGGAACTCGAACCGGGCCTTGGAGAGCGCGTTGTCCCAGTCCTGCGCCGTCGGGTGGCCCTTGGCCAGGTCGGCGGCGTGGGCGGCGATCTTGTAGGCGATGACGCCGTCCTTGACGTCCTGTCGGTTCGGCAGGCCTAGGTGCTCCTTGGGCGTGACGTAACAGAGCATCGCCGTGCCGTACCAGCCGATCATCGCGGCGCCGATGGCCGAGGTGATGTGGTCGTAGGCGGGCGCGATGTCGGTGGTCAGCGGGCCGAGCGTGTAGAACGGGGCGCCGGAGCACTTCTCCCGCTGAAGGTCCATGTTCTCCTTGATCTTGTGCATGGGCACGTGGCCGGGGCCCTCGACCATGACCTGCACGTCGTACTCCCACGCGATGTGGGTCAGCTCGCCCAGGGTCTCCAGCTCGCCGAACTGGGCGGCGTCGTTGGCGTCGGCGATCGAGCCGGGGCGCAGGCCGTCGCCGAGCGAGAAGGCGATGTCGTACTCGGCGAAAATCTCGCACAGCTCACGGAAGTGGGTGTAGAGGAAGTTCTCCTTGTGGTACGCCAGGCACCACGCCGCCATGATCGAACCGCCGCGGGAGACGATGCCGGTGACCCGGTCAGCGGCCAGCGGCACGTACCGCAACAGCACGCCGGCGTGCACCGTCATATAGTCGACGCCCTGCTCCGCCTGCTCGATGATGGTGTCCTTGTAGACCTCCCAGCTCAGCTTGGCCGGGTCGCCGTCGACCTTCTCCAGCGCCTGGTACAGCGGCACGGTCCCGATCGGCACGGCGCTGTTCCGCATGATCGACTCACGGGTGGCGTGGATGTGCTTGCCCGTGGACAGGTCCATCACCGTGTCCGCGCCCCACTTGGTTGCCCAGGTGAGCTTCTCGACCTCCTCGGCGATCGAGGACGAGACGGCGGACGTCCCGATGTTCGCGTTGATCTTGACAAGGAACCTCTCGCCGATGAGCATCGGCTCGGTCTCCGGGTGGTTGATGTTGTTCGGCAGGATCGCCCGACCGGCGGCGATCTCCGCCCGGACCACCTCCGGCGCCAGCCCCTCCCGGATCGCCGCGAACTCCATCTCCGGCGTCACCACGCCCTGACGGGCGTAGTAGAGCTGGGTGGGCCGCTTGCCGCCCTTGGCGCGCCGGACCGTCTGACCCTGCGTGGCCGTGCCCCGGGCCGGCGCGAACTCGGTGTCGCCCCGCTCGTCGATCCAGTGGGCGCGGAGCTGCGGCAGCCCCACCTCCGGGTCGCCGCCCGGGCCCGACGTGTCGTACAGCCGCACCGCCGGGTCGTCGTTGCTCAGATCCACCTCCGCGAACGGCACCTGGATATCCGGCCGCGAGCCCTCAACGTAAGCCTTGCGTCGCATTAACCCTCCCCTGATCCCCACCCGAGCTGATCGAGTGGACCGTGACCGGCGCCGAGCTGCCACCCGCACGCGCCGGCCAGCGCACGGGCCACGAAAAGTCGGGCCGCCCCGACAGCCGTCGGGATGTCGTCACCGAGCGCCAGCCGGGCGGCCAATGCCGAAGCGAACGTGCAACCGGTGCCGTGGGTGTTCCGGGTAGCAACCCGCTGACCTGCGAACGCACGGCCACCCACGCCGGTTGTCCACAGGTTGTCCACAGGCGCTCCGACGGCGTCGCCACCGGTGACCACCACCGCGGCCGGGCCCAGCGCGGCCAGCTCGCGGGCCGCCGCGGAGGCCTCTGCCGAAGTTCGCACCGGACGGCCGAGCAGGGCGCCCGCCTCGGCCCGGTTCGGGGTGAGGACCCGCGCGTACGGCAGCAACCGGGTCACCGACTCCGCGCTGCCCAGCCGGGCCCCCGACGACGACACCAGCACCGGGTCGAGGACGAACGGCGGCAGCACCCCGGCCGCCGCCCGGTGCGCCAACACCCGGCCGATCTCCCCGCTCGCCAGCATTCCGATCTTGACGACGGCGACGGGCAGGTCGGCGAGCACCGCGTCGAGCTGCGCGGTGACCACATCGGCCGTCATCGCCCGCACCAGCCGCACCCCGACCGTGTTCTGCGCCGTGACCGCGGTGATGACGCTGGCCCCGTGCAGGCCGTGGGCGGCGAAGGTGCGCAGATCGGCCTGGACGCCGGCCCCGCCGCAGGAATCTGAGCCGGCGATCGTCAACGCGACCAGCGGTGTGCCGTCCCCGCCACGGCCTCCGGCGCGGTCGGGCCGCGCCTGGTCCGGCGGCGGGTCGGCGGGGTCGGTCACCGGCCTACCGCCGGTCCGGCGAGCGCCGCCGCGAGACCGGAGCCCGCTAGGCGGGCGCGGGCGCCGGTCAGCTCCGCGACATCGCCGAGCCGGCCGTCCGGGACGACAGCGCGCGCGGCCGTGAGCATTTCCGCCACCACGGCCCCCGGGTCGTCCGCACGCATGATCGCCCCCATCACCGCGACGGCGACCGCGCCAGCGGACAGACACTCGGTGACCTGCGCCGGCGCGCTGATCCCACCGAGCGCCACCACCGGCACGGGCGCGATCCGGACCAACGCCGCCAGCCCGGCCACGCCCACGGGCGGGCCGTAGCCGGGCTTGGATTCGGTGGCGTACACCGGCGACACGAACGCGTAATCGACCGCCGGCGGACCCGGCCAGTCGGAGGCCAACGCGGCAAGGTCGACGGCGTCGTGACAGGACCGCCCGACCAGTGACAGCCCCACCGGCGCCGTCTCCGCGGCCGACAGGTGAACCGCGTCGCCGCCCAGCGGGTCCGCGCCGGCGACCACCAGCCGCGCCTGGCCGGGCGGAATCACCGCGCGCAGGCGCTCGACGAGCTTGACTCGCTCGCCCCGCGGCAGATCCCGCTCACGCAGCAGCACCGTCCCCGCGCCGGCCGCGACCGCCGCGCAGACGACCTCGACCAGCGGACGGACCGCCTGGCGACGGTCAGTCAGCACCCAGAGGCTCACAGGTCCGGCCGCCCTTCGTCCGGAGTGGACGCCAATGCGTGGAAACGCCGCGGAATCCGCCCCGCCCCCGCGGCCAGGCGCCCGGCGGTCACCGCGTGCCGCATCGCGTGCGCCATCGCGGTCGGGTCCTGGGCCCGGGTGACGGCGGTGGCGAGCAGGACCGCGTCACAGCCCAACTCCATGGCGAGCGCGGCGTCGCTGGCGGTGCCGATCCCGGCGTCGAGGATCACCGGCACGTCGACGACCTGCCGGATCAGCCGGATGTGGTGCGGGTTGGTGATGCCCAGCCCGGAGCCGATCGGGGCGCCGGCAGGCATGACGGCGGCGCAGCCCAGATCGGCCAGGCGGCGGGCCAGCACCGGGTCGTCGGTGGTGTACGGGAGGACGACGAAACCGTCGTCGACGAGCTGCTCGGCGGCCCGGACCAGCTCCACCGCGTCCGGCAACAGGGTCCGGTCGTCACCGATGACCTCCAGCTTGACCCAGTTCGTCGCGAACGCCTCGCGGGCCAGATGGGCGACCTTGACCGCCTCGGCCGCGGTGTAGCAGCCGGCGGTGTTCGGCAGCACCCGCACGCCGCAGCGGTCGATGAGGTCGATGAGCCCGCCGGGCTGACCGGCGGCGGCGTCGACCCGACGTAGCGCCACGGTGACCATCGCGGTCGCTGACGCGGTGATCGCCGCTTCCAGCGCCGCCAGGCTGGACGCGCCGCCGGTGCCCAGGATGAGCCGCGACGACAGGGCCTCCCCCGCGATGACCAGCCGGTCTGTTAGCTCAACCACCTTGTGCCGCCGTGAGCACCTCGACCTCGTCGCCAGCCGACAGCACCGTCGCCGGCCAGGCGGATCTGGTCAACACCTCGCCGTTGACGGCGACGGCGATTCCCCGGCTGAGCCCGGCGACCAACAGCACCAGCTGCGCTACCGTCGTCTCATCCGGCACCCTTCTGGCGTTCCCGTTGACCAGCACATCAGGCATGGGCGTCCTCCTTCCGCTGGGTGAACCGTCCGGGCCGGTACGGCGCCCAGGCGGCGGCCGGCGGTCCGTCATCGATCATGGTGGCGACCGCGTCGGCGGTGGCGGGGGCGAGCAGGATCCCGTGCCGGTAGTGGCCGGTCGCCGCTAGGACCCGGGGCCCCGACGACGGCAGCCAGCCCAGGATCGGTCCGTTGTCCGGGGTGCCGGGCCGGTGCCCCACACCCACTTCGACCAGGGCGTACTCGCTCAGCTCGGGCAGCAGGTCGATAGCCGCGCGCAGCAGCTCGAAGGCGCCCCCGGCGGTGGGGACAGCGTCACCGCGCTCCTCGGCGGTCGCCCCCACGACGACCTCGCCGTCGGACCTCGGCGCCAGGTACACCCGGCGTCCGTCCACAAAGCCCCTGATCATGTGCCGGAAGCCTGGCGGCTGGCCGTCCGGGGCGCGTAGCCGCAGCACCTGGCCCTTCACCGGGCGCACCGGCAGACCGGTCAGCGCCGCGGACCCGCATCCGGCCGCCACGACGACGACGTCAGCGTCGATCGTGTACAGATCCACTACCAGCGCGTCGACCGACACCACGCCGGCCGACTCCGCCACCTGCCGGAGAGCGGCGACCAGCCGACGCGGGTCGACGCAATGGTCGGCGGCGGCGAACGCCCCGCCGCGCACCCGCGACGCCAGCAGCGGCGCCAGCTCCCGGACCGCCGGGCCACGCAACGCCTCGATTGGCAAACCCAGCTCGGCCTGGTAACGGATGAGACGGTGCGCCTCGGCCAGGTCGTCGGCGGTCAGCGCGGCCACCAGCGTCCCCTCGGCCCGGTAACCGATGTCGGCGACCGCGCCCAGCTCAGCGGCGAACGCCGGCCAGCCGGCCCCGGCGTGCAGCAGCAGCGCTGTCAGCTCCCGCTCGCCGAAGTATGCCTCGGCCACGGGCGCCAGCATGCCGGCGGCGACCGACCAGGCGCCAGTCGGCCCGGCCCGGCCCGGGTCGTACACGGTCACCGTGTGACCGCGCTGGGCGCACCGCCACGCTGAAGCGAGTCCGACCGGGCCGCCGCCGACCACCGCGACGCGGCTCACCGGGCGCCCGCCCCGCTGCCGTCGAAGGCCGAGGACAGGCACGAGACCAGCCGCGCCAACGCCTGCGCCGGGTCGGCGGCGGCGCTGACCGCGCCGACGACCGCGACCCCGTACGCGCCGGCGGCGAGCAGCCCGGGCGCCCGGTCCGCGGTGACCCCGCCGATCGCGACCACCGGCAGTCTGGTCGCGGCGGCCACCGCCGCCACGCCGGACGGACCGATGCTGTCCGGGAGGCCGTCCTTTGTGGTGGTCGGGTAGGCCGGGCCGACGCCCAGGTAGCTGGCGCCGGCCTCCAACGCGGCGAGCGCGCCATCCGGTCCTCTGGCGGTCGCGCCGATCACCGCGCCCGGGCCGAGCAACCGCCGGGCCACCTCGACCGGCAGATCGTCGGCGCCCAGGTGGACGCCGGCCGCCCCAACGGCGAGCGCCACATCCACCCGGTCGTTGACCAGGCAGACCGCCCCGGACGCGGCGCACAACTGCACGGCCGCCTGCGCCAACTCGTACGCCTGACGGTCCGTCCAGTCGTCCTCGACCCGGACCTGCACCATCAACGGGCCCAGCGGCGCCAACGCTGGAACCGTCAACGCGGCACGTAGAACCGCGAGCGGGTCCCGACCCGGTCTCGTGTCGGTGATGAGGTGCAGACGACCGACCGGCGGCATGGCATGGCTCCTCCCTGCGCCGGCATTACCCGGATCAGGTTCGGCGGTCGGAGGCTGACAGCCCCCCTCTCAGCCCGGTGCACCGGGCTCCCGCGGATGTGTCTGCGCCGGAGCCTACCGCCAGCCATCGAAGGTCACCAGGGCGGCGGCGCGGCGGCCTACACGTCCCAGACCGGCTCGGGGACCTCACGGACCTCGTTGTCGCCGCCGAAAAGGATGAACCGGTCGAAGGACCGGGTGAACCAACGATCGTGGGTGACCGCGATCACCGTCCCGTCGAACGCGGCCAGGCCGTCCTCCAACGCCTGCGCGCTGGCCAGGTCGAGGTTGTCGGTCGGCTCGTCGAGCAGCAGCAGCGTGGCGCCGGACAGCTCCAGCAGCAGCACCAGGAACCGGGCCTGCTGCCCGCCGGAAAGGGTGCCGAAGCGTTGGTCCCCCTGGGCGGCGAGGTCGTACCGGCTCAGCTTGCCCATGGCCGCCTGCCGGTCCATCCCGGAGCGGTGGTCATCGCCGCGCCACAGGATGTCCACCAGGGGGCGGTCCACCAGCTCCGGACGGTCGTGGGTCTGCGAGAAGTGCCCCGGCACCACCCGGGCGCCCAGGCGGACCACCCCTTCGTGGGCCACCTGCGCCAACGCCAGACCGTCCAGCGGAATCGTCCCCGGGTCCGGGTCGGTGCCGCCGCGCGCCAACAACCGCAGGAAGTGCGACTTGCCGGTGCCGTTCGCGCCGAGCACCGCCACCCGGTCCCCGTACCAGATCTCCAGATCGAACGGGAAGGTCAACCCCTCCAGCTCCAACCGCTCGGCGATCACCGCACGCTTGCCGGTGCGCCCGCCGGACAGCCGCATCCGGATGTCCTGCTCCTTCGGCGGCAACGGCGGCGGCCCGGCCTCCTCGAACTTGCGCAACCGGGTCTGCGCCGCCTGGTAGCGGGACGCCAGACCGTCGTTGTAGGCGGCCTTCTGCTTGTACATGAACATCAGCTCACGCAGCTTCGCCCGCTCCTCGTCCCAGCGACGGCGCCGTTCCTCAAGCTTGTCGTGCCGGGCCGACCGGGCCTCGTGCCAGGACGCGAAGCCGCCCGGATGGACCCAGGCGCTGCCGCCCTCGACCGCCACCACCCGGTCGGCGGTCTGGGCCAGCAACTCCCGGTCGTGCGAGACGTAGAGCACCGACTTCGTGGACTCGCCCAGCCGCCGCTCCAGCCAGCGCTTACCCGGGACGTCCAGGAAGTTGTCCGGCTCATCGAGCAACAGCACCTCGTCCGGACCGCGCAGGAGCAGGTCCAGGGCGAACCGCTTCTGTTGACCGCCCGAAAGAGTCCGGACCGGACGGGTCCGGCACTGCTCCCAGGGCAGGTTCAACACCGTGGTGGCCACCATGTCGAAGACGACCTCGGCGTCGTAGCCGCCGCTCTCCCCCCAGGCGCCGAGCGCGTCAGCGTAGGCGAGCTGTGCCTTCTGAGCCGCGCTGGAGTGCCGGCCGGCAGCCTCCGCCGCAGGCAACGCGGCCTCGGCCGCGACAAGCCTGACGCCGGCGGCCCGCACCGGCGGCGGCGCCAACGACAGCGCCAGATCAGCCAGGGTCGTCTCGTCGCCGATCATTCCGATGAACTGCCGCATGACGCCCAGGCCGCCCGCCCGGGCGATGCCGCCGGTCACCACCGGCAGGTCACCGGCGACCATCCGCAGCAACGTCGTCTTGCCGGCGCCGTTCGGACCCACCAGAGCGATCTTCGCGCCATCGGCGACCCGGAACGAGACATTGGCGAACAGCTGTCGACCATCCGGCAACGTGTGGGCCACCCCACTGACGTCCACGTACCCCATGACCGGCCCTCCATCGCGCTGCCTGACACTGGATCGTCGCCCATCGCCCCGTCCCTGTCAGACGGTTTTCCGGGACAGGCCCGTACGCCGGAGGCTAGTCAGCGGCGGTGACGCGCAGCACCCGGAAGCCCTTCTGGCTGGCCTGCCGCTCCGCTACGAATCCCCGGCCAGCCAACCATTCCTGCAACGAGTCCGCGCCCAGGTGCCGGGCGACGACCAGCCACGCCACGCCATCCGGGGTCAGCCTGGGCAGCCAGCGCAGTAACAGCTCGTGCAGCCCGTCCTTGCCGATCCTGATCGGCGGGTTGCTCCAGATCTGGCGGAAGGCGACATCGTCGGGCACGTCGTCGGGGGCGCACACCCGCAGACGGTCGGCCACGCCCAGCGTCGAGGCGTTCGCGGCGGTCAGCTCACGGGCCCGCGAGTTGACGTCCACCGCGTACACGGTCGCCGTGGCCGCCCGATCAGCGAGGACGCACGCGATCGGGCCGTAACCGCAACCGAGGTCGAGTAGCGGGCCGGGTTCGTCAGGCCCCGGCAACGGCGCCTTGCGCAGCAGCACGCCGGTGCCCTGGTCGAGCCGCCCGGCCGAGAACACCCCGCCCGCCACCGACAACCGGTAGTCCCGACCGCCGACCGCGAACTCGACGGGCCGACGCGTCCCGCCGGACGAGGGGGTCTCGCTGAAGTAGTGCTCACCGGTCACAGCTGCGGCTCCGTCGGGGACAGGACCCGCAACCGGCGGGTCTTCGTGGCCTGGCCGGCGAAGTCGGCCGGATCCGGGTAACCCACCGCGACGAGCGCCAGCCCGTGCGCCGGCGCGACCGTCACCTCGCTGGAACGGGAACGCATCGACAGCAGCTCGCCGACCCAGCGTGGGTCACGCCGGCCGTCCCCGGCGAAGAGCATCGCGCCCACGAGGCTGCGGACCATCGCCTGGCAGAAGGCGTCAGCCTGCACCGTCGCTACCAGGATTCCGTCGGAATCGCGCCGCCAGTCGAGCCGGGTGATCTCGCGGATGGTGGTGGCGTTCTCCTTGTGCCGGCAGAACGCCGCATAGTCGTGCTCGCCGACCAGCAGCGCCGCCCCCGCGTTGAGGCGGTCCAGCTCCAACGGCCGGGGCCAGGCCAGCGTGTCACGCCGCCGCAGCGGCATCGCGCCGAACGGGGCGTCGGTCACCCGGTACTCGTAGCGGCGGAAGGTGGCCGCGAACCGCGCGTCGAAGTCCGCCGGTGCGGCGCTGACGGCGGTGACCCGCAGGTCACCGGGAAGGACGCCGTTGAGGCGTCGCGACATGCGGTCGGGCAGCTCGGAGTGCGGCAGGTCGAGGTGGCAGACCTGGCCGGTGGCGTGGACGCCCGCGTCGGTCCGACCGGCCACCGTGAGGCCGGGCTCCAGGTCAACGCCGTAGAGGGTCCGTAACGCATCGCCGAGGACGCCGGCGACGGTCCGCCGGTCCGGCTGCACGGCCCAGCCGGAGAAGTCGGCGCCGTCGTAGGCCACATCCATTCGAACGCGCACAGCTCTCCGTTACCTTTCAGCGCGCTCTAGGGAGCACACGGTTGGTAGTCCTGCCTTGCGGTGGGACGGTCCTGGTCTGAGCGACTGGTGTCGTGCCGGGTTGACGCTTCACGGCCACCTGCCCGCGTATGCGGGTCCTCTGGTCGGCTCCACGTCCTGCCACCGGGCCACTCCCGACGGTGTCGTTGGCTGCGAGGGCGGCCAGGTTGAGTGAGGACGACCCAGCGCCGGCCCGAACGGCACCGAGGCGCCCTTCCTCGAAGGGCGCCTCGGTGTCCGGATCAGTCGTGCTTCACCGCGGTGACGGCGACAGCGCTACTTCTTGTCGTCGCCCTCGGCGGCCGCGGGGACCTGCGCGTCAACGGCGGGGGCTTCCTCCTCAGCGGCGGGCTCCTCCGTCGCCGTCGGCTCCTCGGCCGGCTTGGCGGCGGCCTTCTTCGCGGGCTTCGCGGCAGCTTTCTTCGCCGGCTTCGGAGCGGCCTCAACGAGCTCCTCGACCAGCTCGATGACGGCCATCGGGGCGTTGTCACCCTTACGCGGACCGGTCTTCACGATCCGGGTGTAACCACCGGGGCGGGTGGCGAACCGCGGCGCGATCTCGTCGAACAGCGAGAACACCACATCCTTGTCACGGACGACGGTGAACACCCGACGCCGCGCGTGCAGGTCGCCGCGCTTGGCCTTGGTGATGAGCTGCTCAGCCAGCGGACGCAGACGCTTGGCCTTCGTCTCGGTGGTGGTGATCCGCCCGTGCTTGAACAGCGCGGTGGCGAGGTTCGCCAGCATCAGCCGCTCGTGGGCGGGGCTGCCGCCGAGGCGGGGACCCTTGGTGGGCGTGGGCATTGGTACTCCTGTCTCAGGTGGCGGCATCGGGGTGACCGGACGGCCGTGCCAGCCGCCACTCCCGCCGGGGCTTACAGCTGCTCGGTCTCGCGGTAGTCGTCGGTGTCGTAGTCAACCTCGCCGAAGGAGTCCACGACGTTCGCCGGGTCGAAGGTGGGAGCGGAGTCCTTGAGACCCAGACCCATACCGGCGAGCTTCATCTTGACCTCGTCGATCGACTTCTGACCAAAATTCCTTATATCCAGAAGATCGGCCTCGGTGCGTCCGATGAGCTCGCCCACCGCGTTGATGCCCTCACGCTTGAGGCAGTTGTACGACCGGACGGTCAGGTCCAGCTCCTCAATCGGCAGCGCGAGGTCAGCGGCCAGCTGGGCGTCCTGCGGCGACGGCCCGATGTCGATGCCCTCGGCGGTCTCGTCCAGCTCCCGGCACAGGCCGAACAGCTCGACCAGGGTCGAACCGGCCGAGGCCAGCGCGGTGCGGGGCGAGATGGACGCCTTGGTCTCGACGTCGATGATGAGACGGTCGAAGTCGGTGCGCTGCTCGACGCGGGTGGCCTCGACGCGGTAGGTCACCTTCATCACCGGCGAGTAGATGGAGTCGACCGGGATGCGGCCGATCTCGGCGCCGGCGTTCTTGTTCTGCGCCGCTGTGACGTAGCCACGACCCCGCTCCACGGTCAGCTCCATGTCGAGCCGGCCCTTGCCGTTCAGCGTCGCCAACTTGAGGTCCACATTGTGCACGGACACGCCGGCCGGCGGCTGGATGTCGCCAGCGGTGACGTCCCCAGGCCCCTGTTTACGCAGGTACATGCTGACCGGCTCGTCGTGCTCAGAGCTGACCGACAGCTCCTTGATGTTCATGACGAGCTCGACCACATCCTCCTTGACGCCGGGGATGGTGGTGAACTCGTGCAGCACGCCGTCGATCTTGATGCTGGTCACCGAGGCGCCCGGGATCGAGCTGAGCAGCGTCCGGCGCAGCGAGTTGCCGAGCGTGTAGCCGAAACCCGGCTCCAACGGCTCGATGGTGAACCGGGAACGGGTCTCGCTGAGCGACTCTTCCGACAGACTCGGCCGCTGGCTGATAAGCATGGTGGTCTCTTTTCGTCAGGGACGTCCGCTATTTGACGCCCGAACAGTGGACCAGGACGGCCGGCCCCGGTCGCCCGGAGCCGGCCGTGACCGGTTACTTCGAGTAGAGCTCGACGATCAGCTGCTCCTGCACCTGGGTGTCGATGACACCGCGCTGCGGGAGCGTGTGGACCAGCACCTTGAACTGGCTGGGGATGGTCTCCAGCCAGGCCGGCACCGGCCGCGAGCCGGCCTGCGCCTGAGCCACGACGAACGGGGTCATCTCGCGGGACTTCGCCCGGACCTCGATGATGTCGTGCTCCGTGACGCGGAACGACGGGATGTCGGCCTTGCGACCGTTCACCAGGATGTGACCGTGCTTGACCAGCTGACGCGCCATGTCGCGGGACGCGGCGAGCCCGGCCCGGTAGACAACGTTGTCGAGCCGCGACTCCAGGATCTGGAGCAGCACCTCGCCGGTCTTGCCCTGCTTGCGCACAGCCTCTTCGTAGTAACCGCGGAACTGCTTCTCCAGCACGCCGTAGACACGGCGGGCCTTCTGCTTCTCGCGGAGCTGTAGCAGGTACTCGCTCTCCTTCGTCCGACCGCGGCCGTGCTGGCCGGGCGGGAAGGGACGCGACTCGAAGGGGCACTTGGGCCCTTCGCACTTGCTGCCCTTGAGGAACAGCTTCTGCTTCTCACGCCGACAGCGGCGGCAGTCTGCACCCGTGTAACGAGCCATCTTCCTCTACCTCTCAGACCCGGCGCCGCTTGGGCGGACGGCAACCGTTGTGCGGCTGCGGCGTGACGTCGGAGATCTGTCCGACCTCGAGGCCGACGGCGGTCAGGGACCGGATCGCGGTCTCCCGACCCGAGCCCGGGCCCTTGACGAACACGTCGACCTTGCGCATGCCGTGCTCCATCGCCCGACGGCCGGCGGCCTCGGCCGCGAGCTGGGCAGCGAACGGAGTCGACTTGCGGGAGCCCTTGAAGCCCACCTGGCCAGCGGATGCCCACGAGATGACAGCGCCCGTCGGGTCCGTGATGGAGACGATGGTGTTGTTGAAGGTGCTCTTGATGTGCGCCTGCCCGTGGGCGACGTTCTTGCGTTCCTTGCGCCTGACCTTCTTTGCAGCGGCCCCGGCGCGAGCCTTTCCTGGCATAGCTCGATGCGCTCCTTGATCCGGTTACTTCTTGCCGGGCTTCTTCTTGCCAGCGACGGTCCGCTTCGGGCCCTTACGGGTCCGGGCGTTCGTCCGGGTCCGCTGCCCACGAACGGGCAGACCCCGGCGGTGCCGGATGCCCTCGTAGCAACCGATCTCGACTTTGCGGCGGATGTCGGCGGCAACCTCGCGGCGCAGGTCACCTTCGACCTTGAAGTGGGCCTCGATGTGATCGCGGATCTGGACGACCTCTTCGTCGGTCAGGTCCTTGGCCCGCTTGTTGGGGTCAATGCCGGTCGCGGCGAGAGTCTCAAGCGCACGAGTGCGTCCGACCCCGAAGATGTACGTGAGCGCGATCTCCAACCGCTTGTCGCGGGGGAGATCAACGCCGACTAGACGTGCCATGTGTGGGCGTACTCCTCAAATCGGTTACGCGGAGGTCTGTGCCCATGCCGTCCCTGTTCCGACTGTCGCCGATTGCCGCCGCCCGAAAGCGCGACGTGACGACGGTCGTTGCCCGATCAGGGCCCCGGCCTCCGACCGGGGGTGAGTGGAGCACGATCGACGCGCTCCACTGGATGAGCTTCTTCATGGGGTGGATCTGCCGGCAACGCCAGGGCTGTCAGCCCTGGCGCTGCTTGTGGCGCGGGTCGTCGCAAATCACCATGACCCGGCCGTGCCGGCGAATAACGCGGCACTTGTTGCAGATCTTCTTGACGCTCGGCTTGACCTTCACGGTTCGCCTTTTCCAGTCCATGCTCGCTGTCGCGACCAACTCACGACAACAGGCTGCGTGTTACCCGACTACTTGTAGCGGTAGACGATGCGCCCGCGAGTCAGATCGTACGGGGAGAGCTCCACGACGACCCGGTCCTCCGGCAGGATACGGATGTAGTGCTGCCGCATCTTGCCGCTGATGTGGGCCAGGACCTTGTGTCCGTTGGCGAGCTCGACCCGGAACATTGCGTTCGGGAGTGGCTCGATGACCCGGCCCTCGATCTCGATGGCCCCGTCCTTTTTTGGCATGTCCTCCGCTACCTGACGTCGGGTTCTAGGAACTGGCCACATCGCCCTCCACCGGTGTCGCCACCGGTGTCCAGCCGCGGCTCCGCACCAGAGCGCGATCAAGGTTGATCACATTCCGGAGGGCCAGCCGCCTCAAACGAGGCGGTCGGCCGCGCGTCCGCGAAGCGCGGTGCAGACACGACGGAGGGGACGCTGTGCGCCGAGGGGTTATCGTACGCCTCGACGACACACCCCGGCAAACCGGGGTGAAGGAGAGGTCAAAGCTGGCGGGGAGTCACCAGATCGCCGAGGCGGGCCCGGCCCCCGTCCGGTGCGGTGAGCACCCAGACGCCGTCCGGAAGGAGCGCCATGGTGTGCTCAACGTGCGCCGCCATCGAGCCGTCGCGGGTGACGACCGTCCAGCCATCCTCCAGCTCGACGGTGCGGGGGGAACCCAGCGTGATCATGGGTTCGATAGCCAGGGCCATCCCTGGGACCAGCTCCGGCCCGCGCCCGGGCCGGCCGTAGTTGAGCACGTGAGGATCCTGGTGCATTTCAGTGCCGATGCCGTGGCCGCCGTAGCCCTCGACGATGCCATACCTGCCGGCCTTGCGAACACTGCGCTCCACCGCCGCCGAGATGTCCGTCAGCCGCCCCCTGCCGGTGGCGGCGCCTCGGCCGGCGGCAGCGATACCGGCCCACATCGCGTCCTCGGCAGCCGTCGCCATCCGCTGGATCGCCGGCGCGATATCGCCGACCCCGACCGTGATCGCCGCGTCGCCGTGCCAGCCTTCCAGCACCGCGCCGCAGTCGATGGAGATGACGTCGCCGTTGCGCAGCACCCGGTCGGCCGATGGGATGGCGTGGACGATCTCCTCGTTGACAGAGGAGCAGATCGAGCCGGGAAAACCGTGGTAGCCCTTGAATGATGGAACGGCTCCCGCGGAGCGGATGACCTCCTCGGCGAGAGCGTCGAGATCAGCCGTCGTGACCCCGGGAGCTACCGCCTGACGCATCCGCTCCAGGGCCTCGGCCACCACCAGGCCGGCCGCGCGCATCAGCGCGATCTGCTCAGGGGTCTTGATCTGGATATCCAGCTGTTGCCGTCGCATGGTTGAAGCCACCGTCACCGTTGAGCTGTCATTCCGGGAATTTGCGGTCCCGCGGGGGTGTCAGCCGCCGTAGGAACGCAGCGCGTCTATCGCGCGGTTGGTCACGTCCTCCACCGGGCCGGTGGCGTCGATGCCCACCAGCTTTCCCTGGGCGCCGTAGTAGTCGACCAGGGGGGCGGTGTCGCGGGCGTAGACGCGCAGCCGTTCGGCGATCGTCTCGGCCTTGTCATCGTCCCGCTGGAAGAGCTCCCCGCCACAGCGGTCGCAGACGCCCTCGCGGTTCGGCGCGTCGAACTCGACGTGCCAGATCTTGCCGCAGCCACGGCAGGTCCGACGGCCCGAGAGCCGCCGGATCACTTCGTCGTCATCGACGACCAGCTCCAGGACCAGGTCCAGGCCGGTGCCGAGGTCAGCCAGCAGCTTGTCCAGCGCCTGGGCCTGCGGGGTCGTACGAGGGAAGCCGTCCAGGAGGAAGCCGTCGCCGGCGTCCGGCTCGGCCAGACGGTCACGGACCATGTTGATCGTGACCTCATCCGGGACGAGCTGGCCCGCGTCCATGAACTGCTTGGCCTGGATCCCGAGCGGCGTCCCCTGGGCGACGTTGGCCCGGAAGATGTCGCCGGTCGAGATCTTCGGAACGGCCAGGTGGGCGGCGATGAACTCGGCCTGCGTGCCCTTGCCCGCTCCCGGGGGGCCCACCAGCACCAACCGCATCACCGCGACGCACCCGCGGCCGGACCGCTTCCCGCCCGCACTAGCGCAGGAACCCTTCGTAGTTGCGCTGCATAAGCTGGCTCTCGATCTGCTTCACCGTCTCAAGACCCACGCCCACCATGATGAGCACCGCGGTGCCGCCGAAGGGGAAGTTCATGAACTGCTGCTTGTCCAGCCAGATGAACATGAAGTTGGGCAGCACCGAGATCATGCCCAGGTACAGGGCGCCCGGGAGCGTGATCCGACTCAGGATGAAACCGAGGTAGTCCGCGGTGGGCCGGCCGGGCCGGATACCGGGGATGAACCCGCCGTACTTCTTCATGTTGTCCGCGACCTCGGTCGGGTTGAACGTGATCGAGACGTAGAAGTACGTGAAGAAGATGATCATCAGGAAGTACACGATGATGTGCTCGATCGCCGTCGGCTGCACGAGGTGGTCGTCGATCCACCGCTGCCAGCCGGTCAGGTTGTTCCGGTCGAAGAAGCTCAGGAACAGCTGCGGCAGGTAGAGCAGCGACGAGGCGAAGATGACCGGGATGACACCGGCCTGGTTCACCTTGAGCGGGATGTAGGTCGAGGTGCCGCCGTACATCCGCCGGCCGACCATCCGCTTGGCGTACTGCACCGGGATCCGACGCTGTGCCTGCTCGATGAAGACCACGAGGCCAATGACGAGCAACACCATGAGCATGACCAGGCTGAACTTATCCAGGCCCTTCTCGTAGATTCGGGCGCCTTCGGTGGGGAGCTGCGCGGCGATCGACGTGAAGATCAGCACCGACATGCCGTTGCCGACGCCACGGTCGGTCACCATCTCGCCGAACCACATGACCAGGCCGGTCCCGGCCGTCATCGCGATGACGACCCCGAGAAGCGTGACCCAGTAGGGCATGCCCTCACCAGACATGTCGGGAATGACGGCGAAGTTGCGGTCGTCCTGCGGGCAGGAGCCACCGAACATGGTGCCGCTGTTGGCCAGCGCGATGAACGACGCCGACTGCAGCACGGCAAGACCCAGGGTCAGGTACCGGGTGTACTGGGTGATCTTGGCCTGGCCGGCCTGACCCTCCTTGCGGAGCTGTTCGAACCGCGGCACGACAACGGTGAGCAGCTGCAGGATGATCGAGGCCGTGATGTACGGCATGATGCCCAGGGCCAGCACGGAGAGCTGGAGCAGGGCGCCGCCGGAGAACAGGTTGAGAAGCGTGAAGACGCCACTGGCGTCGGCGCCCTCCATGGCCACCTTGCACCGCTCGATCGCGGCGAAGGAGACACCCGGACTGGGCAGCGCGGCGCCCAGTCGGTAGAGGGCGATGATGCCTACCGTGAACAGCAACTTCCTGCGCAGGTCAGGCGTGCGAAACGCACTGAGAAAGGCGGAGAGCAAGTTCTTCCTCCTGCGCAGAGCGGCCGCGGGCGCGGCGTGTGGGGTGGCCGATCACGAACCGATCCGGATGAGCCAGTCACCGATCAGGCACGTGAATCGTCTATCTCAGGAAAGCTAACTGGCACCGGACTCTAACAGCCCGGGACGTGCCCGGGGCGCACCACCTCGGGCGAGATGGTGCGCCAACGACCACGTAGCGCTTGGCGCCCGAATTGACGGACCACCTAGCGTTGCGGCGAAGATACGGACTGACCTCCGCTTTCGCGTGGTCAGCGCGCACCTTCGCCGCTGTGCTCTGGCTCCTTACAGCTCGGTGGCGGAGCCACCGGCTGCGCTGATCTTCTCCTTGGCGGAGGCGCTGAACGCGTGCGCGCTCACCTGAAGCGACACACCGCCCAGGTCCCCGGCGCCGAGGACCTTGACCGGACGGCCCGGGCGCACGGCCCCGACCTCGGCAAGCTCCAGCGGGCCGACCTGACCGCCCTCGGGAAAGAGCTCAGCCAGACGCTCCAGGTTCACGACCTGGAACGTCACCTTGAAGTGGTTCTTAAAGCCCTTGAGCTTCGGCAGACGCATGTGGATCGGCATCTGCCCACCCTCGAACGCCGCGGAGACGTTTTTACGGGCCTTGGTTCCCTTGGTGCCCCGGCCGGCGGTCTTGCCCTTCGAGCCCTCACCGCGACCCACGCGGGTCTTCGCGGTCTTGGCGCCAGGCGCTGGACGGAGGTGGTGAACCTTGATCGTCATTACTCGACCTCCTCGACCTTCACGAGGTGGTTGACCTTGAAGATCATGCCCCGAATCTCGGGACGGTCCTCCTTGACCACCACGTCATTGATCCGCTTGAGGCCGAGCGAACGCAGGCTCTCGCGCTGGTTGTGCTTGGCCCCGATCTCAGACCGGAGCTGCGTGACCTTCAGTCGTGGCATCACGCACCCGCCCCAGCCCGCGCCCGCAGCATGGCGGCCGGCGCGACGTCCTCGACGGGCAGGCCGCGGCGAGCCGCGACCGCCTCCGGGGACTCCAGACCCTTCAAAGCCGCCACCGTGGCGTGCACGATGTTGATCGGGTTCGAGGACCCCAGGCTCTTGGAGAGCACATCGTGGATACCGGCGCACTCCAACACCGCACGCACCGGACCTCCGGCGATAACCCCGGTACCGGCCGACGCCGGCTTGAGCAGAACGACGCCGGCGGCGTCCTCGCCCAGGATCGGGTGCGGGATCGTCGCAGCGATCCGCGGAACCTTGAAGAAGTGCTTCTTGGCCTCCTCGACACCCTTGGCAATCGCCGCGGGCACCTCCTTGGCCTTGCCGTAACCGACGCCGACGGTGCCGTCACCGTCACCGACGATCACCAGTGCGGTGAAGCTGAACCGACGACCGCCCTTGACGACCTTCGCGACGCGGTTGATCGCGACGACCCGCTCGATGTGCGGGGTCTTCTCGACGGGCGCGTTGCCGCGGCCGCCCTCACGGCGGTTGTCGCGGCGACCACCTTCACTGCCACCGGACCCGCCGCCACGGCGCTGTTGACCTGGCATCAGCAGCCTTCCTTCCTTCTCGTGACGGGGTTACTTAGAACTGGAGCCCGGCTTCGCGGGCGGCGTCCGCAAGCGCGGCGATGCGACCGGCGTACCGGTTGCCGCCACGGTCGAAGACGACCCGATCGATCCCAGCGGACTTGGCCCGCTCCGCAACCAGGGCGCCCACCTTCTTGGCGAGGTCGCTCTTGCTGCCCTCGGCGCCCCGCAGGGAGGCGTCGAGCGACGAGGCCGACGCGAGGGTGTGACCCTTGACGTCGTCCACGATCTGGGCCGTGATCTGGCGCAGCGAGCGCGTGACCACCAGACGCGGGCACGCGGCAGAGCCGGTGACGCGCTTGCGGATGCGGAAGTGACGCCGGGCGCGACCGATGGCCCGCTTGGCAGACACCCCGCCGCCGCTGCGGCGCTTGAGCAGCGTGGCGCTCACTTCTTACCTGCCTTTCCGGCCTTACGGCGGATGATCTCGCCCTGGTACTTGACGCCCTTGCCCTTGTAGGGCTCCGGCGGACGGATCTTCCGGATGTTCGCGGCGACCTCGCCGACGAGCTGCTTGTCGATGCCGGCGACGTGGAACAGCGTCGGCTTCTCCACCATGAAGGTGATGCCAGCCGGCGGGGTGACGACGACCGGGTGCGAGAAGCCGAGCGCGAACTCGAGCTCGCTGCCTTTGGCCGTGACCCGGTAACCCGTGCCGTTGATCTCCAGCGTCTTCTTGTAGCCGTCGGTCACGCCCTCGATCATGTTCGCGACCAGGGTGCGGCTGAGGCCGTGCAGCGCGCGGGAGCGGCGCTCGTCGTCCGGCCGAACCACCTGGAGCGTGCCGTCGTCGGCCCGCTCGATGGTGATCGGCTCGGCAAGCGTGTGCTGCAGCTCGCCCTTGGGGCCCTTGACCTTGACGGTCGGGCCGCTGATGTTGATGTCGACGCCCGCAGGCACCGAGATGGCTTTACGTCCGATTCGCGACATTGCTATTCCTCACCAGACGTAGGCGAGGACTTCCCCGCCCACCCCTCGCTTGCGGGCCTGCCGGTCGGTGAGCAGTCCCTGGGACGTCGAGATGATCGCCACACCCAGGCCACCGAGAACACGCGGCAGCTCAGGGGACTTGGCGTACACCCGCAGGCCCGGCTTCGACACGCGGCGGATGCCGGCCAGCGAACGCTCGCGGTTCTGGCCGAACTTGAGTTCGACCACGAGGCGCTTGCCGACGGCGCCCTCCTCGGGCTCCTCGACGGACCAGGCGGCGATGTATCCCTCACCTTTGAGGACCTCGGCCACATTGGCCTTGATCTTCGAGTAGGGCATCACCACCCGGTCGTGGTACGCCTGGTTGGCGTTGCGCAGACGCGTGAGCATGTCTGCGATCGGGTCGGTCATCGTCATGGGTTTGTCAGCCTTTCTCGCCGCGGTTCCCACACCGGGGTGCGGGCCTTCGGCGAAGAGCAATAGCCAATTCCACGTCCGGCGTCGGCCGGCGTGCGGAAACTACCAGGAAGCCTTCGAGACGCCGGGGAGCTCACCGCGGTGGGCCATCTCCCGGATGCAGACACGGCAGAGACCGAACTTGCGGTACACCGCCTTCGGACGCCCGCACCGCTGGCAACGGGTGTACGCACGCACGGCGAACTTCGGCTTCGCGGCGGCCTTGATGATCAGCGCCTTCTTGGCCATCTCAGTTCTCCTTGAACGGGAAGCCCAGGAGCTTCAACAGCGCCCGGCCCTCGTCGTCGGTCTTGGCGGTGGTGACCACCGTGATGTCCATGCCCCGGGTGCGATCGATCCGGTCCTGGTCGATCTCGTGGAACACCGACTGCTCGGTCAGACCGAACGTGTAGTTGCCGTTCCCGTCCAGTTTGCGTGCGTCGAGACCGCGGAAGTCCCGGATACGCGGCAGAGCGATCGAGAGCAGGCGGTCGAGGAACTCCCACATCCGGTCACCGCGGAGGGTGACCTTCGCGCCGATCGGCATGCCCTCGCGCAGCTTGAACTGCGCGATGGACTTGGTCGCCCGACGGACCTGCGGCTTCTGACCGGTGATCGTGGTCAGATCACGCAGAGCGCCCTCGATGAGCTTCGAGTCCTTCGCAGCCTCGCCGACGCCCATGTTGACCACGATCTTCACAAGACCGGGGACCTGCATCGGGTTGGCGTAGCTGAACTTCTCGGTGAGCTGGGCCTTGAGCTCGGCCCGGTACCGCTCCTTGAGGCGCGGCATGGTCTTCGTTTCGGTGGCTGCCGTCATCACAGGTCCTTACCGGTACGACGCGAGATGCGAACCTTGCGGCCGTCCTCGCCAAAGCGGTAGCCGACCCGCGTCGGCTTGCCGTCCTCCAGGTACGCCACGTTGGAGACCTGGATCGGCGCCTCCTGCGTGACGATGCCACCGTTCTGGGCGCCGCGCTGCGTCGTGCTGATGCGTTCGTGCTTCTTGACCCGGTTCACACCCTCGACCAGGATCTTGCCCAGACGAGGGTAGGCGGCGAGCACCTTGCCCTTCTGGCCCTTGTCCCGACCGGTGATGACGATCACCGTGTCGCCCTTCTTGATCTTCACGGCTTACAACACCTCCGGCGCAAGCGAGATGATCTTCATGAACCGCTTGTCCCGCAGCTCACGCCCGACGGGGCCGAAGATGCGCGTGCCGCGCGGGTCCCCACCGTCCTTGATGATTACGGCGGCGTTCTCGTCGAACCGGACGTACGAGCCGTCCGGACGCCGCTTCTCCTTCGCGGTCCGGACGACGACCGCCTTGATGACGTCGCCCTTCTTCACACCCGCGCCGGGGATCGCCTCCTTGACGGAGGCCACGATGACGTCACCGATGCCCGCGTAGCGCCGACCGGAGCCACCGAGAACCCGGATGCACAGGATTTCCCTGGCGCCCGTGTTGTCAGCGACCCGCAGTCGCGACTCCTGCTGAATCACGTCTCTCTCCTATGTCTGCCAGTCCTCCGGCGTGCCGGAGCTTGGAAGAACCCTCCGCGCTTGCGCGCGAATTGCACTGCGTCATCCGCGCCAGGCGCGGGCTGCCATCGACGTGAGACGACGGCTCCGGCGGGCCCGTGAGCCCGCCGGGGCCGTTCGCCTACTTGGCCTTCTCGAGGATCTCCAGCAGCCGCCACCGCTTGGTCGCGGACAGCGGACGGGTCTCCATGATCATCACGCGGTCGCCGATGCCACACGCGTTCTGCTCGTCGTGGACCTTGAGCTTGCGGGTACGGCGCAGAACCTTGCCGTACAGCGCGTGCTTCACCCTGTCCTCAACCTCGACCACGATGGTCTTGTCCATCTTGTCGCTGATCACGAGCCCCTCGCGCGTCTTGCGACGGGACCGCACCTCAGTCGTTGCCTCAGTCATTACGCAGTCACCTCAGTCGGCGCGGCCGAGAGCCCCAGCTCGCGCTCGCGCATGATCGTGTAGATCCGGGCGATATCCCGACGGATGACCTGCAGCCGACGGTTGTTGTCGAGCTGCCCGGTCGCAGCCTGCACGCGGAGGTTGAACAGCTCCGCCTTGGCCTCCCGCAGCTTCGTGACCAGCTCCTCCTCGGAGAGTTCACGCAGCTCCTCGGCCTTAACGCCCGCTGCCATCAGTTGTCACCCACTTCGCGTGTCACGATGCGGCACTTCATCGGGAGCTTGTGGATCGCGCGACGCATCGCCTCTCGCGCGATAGCCTCGTTCGGGAAGGACATCTCGAAGAGCACCCGTCCCGGCTTCACGTTCGCGACCCACCACTCCGGAGAACCCTTACCGGAACCCATGCGGGTTTCGGCCGGCTTCTTCGTCAGCGCCTGGTCCGGGAAGATCGTGATCCAGACCTTACCGCCACGCTTGATGTGACGCGTCATCGCGATACGAGCGGACTCGATCTGACGGTTGGTCACGTACGCGGGCTCAAGAGCCTGGATTCCGAACTCACCGAACACCACCCGGTTGCCGCCCTTGGACGCGCCATGGCGGTCCGGGTGGTGCGGCTTGCGGAAGCCCTTCGGGGGCTTACGCGGCATCAGCATGTGTCAGCCCTCCTGCGGGGTCTCGGCCGGAGCCGGCGCGACGGCGACCGCCGCGCTGTCGATCGACTCCCCGGCCGGGGTGTCGGTGGCCTGGGCGGCAGCCGCGCGACCAGCCTCGGTGCCGCCGGCAGTGGTGCCCGACGAGCCCGAACGGCCGCCACGACGCGGACGCTCCGCGCGCTCCCGACGCGGACGGCCAGTGGCCGCCTCGGCGACAGGCTCACGACCAGGAACGGCGTCGCCCTTGTAGATCCAGACCTTCACGCCGATCCGGCCGAACGTCGTGCGGGCCTCGAAGAAGCCGTACTCGATGTTCGCGCGCAGCGTGTGCAGCGGGACCCGACCCTCGCGGTAGAACTCAGTCCGGCTCATCTCGGCGCCGCCGAGACGACCGGAGACCTGAACCCGGATTCCACGAACCAACGGGTTCTTCATCGCCGACTGCATCGACTTGCGCATCGCCCGACGGAAGCTGACCCGGCTGGACAGCTGCTCGGCGACCGCCTGGGCGACGAGCTGCGCGTCCGACTCGGGGTTCTTCACCTCGAGGATGTTGAGCTGGACCTGCTTGCCGGTGAGCTTCTCCAGCTCGCCACGGATCCGGTCCGCCTCCGCGCCCTTCCGACCGATGACGATGCCCGGCCGGGCGGTGTGAATGTCGACCCGCACCCGGTCACGGGTCCGCTCGATGTCGACCTTGGCGATACCGGCGCGCTCCAGGCCCTTGGACATCATCCGACGGATCTTGACGTCCTCGGCGATGTAGTCCTTGTAGAGCTTGTCCGCGTACCAGCGGGACTTCCAGTCGGTCGAGATGCCGAGCCGGAACCCGTGCGGGTGTACCTTCTGACCCATTACTCGGTCCCCTCCTCGGCCTGCGCCTGCTCAGCCTTCGGCGTCTCAGCCTTCGGCTGCCCGGCCGGCTTGGTGGTCTTGTTCGCCCGCTTGGCCGGCGCCGTCGCCGGAGCGACCGCCTCGACCGCCACGGTGATGTGACAGGTCCGCTTGCGGATCCGGAACGCCCGACCCTGCGCCCGCGGCCGGAACCGCTTCAGCGTCGGACCCTCGTCCACGAACGCCTCGCTGACCAGCAGGGCGTCCGGGTCGAGCCGCTCGTTGTTCTCCGCGTTCGCGATCGCGCTGGCGAGAACCTTGTAGACCTGCTCGCTCGCGGTCTGCGGCGCGAACTGGAGCACCGTGAGAGCCTCCTTCGCGGGAAGACCGCGGACGAGGTTGATCACCCGGCGCGCCTTGTTCGGCGAGATGCGCACGTGACGCGCAATCGCCCGGGCGCCTGGCAGCGCCGGTGCGTCGCCCTTGCTTGGCATCGCTGTAACCCCTTGATCCTCGAAATACGGTCGTTACCGACGACGGCTCTTGCGGTCGTCCTTCTCGTGACCCTTGAACGTGCGGGTCAGGGCGAACTCGCCGAGCTTGTGGCCGACCATCGCCTCGGAGACGAAGACCGGGACGTGCTTGCGCCCGTCGTGCACGGCGATCGTGTGCCCGAGCATCTCAGGGATGATCGTCGAGCGACGCGACCAGGTCTTGATGACGTTCTTGGAGCCCTTCTCGTTCTGAACTTCCACCTTCTTGAGCAGGTGGTCGTCGATGAAGGGACCCTTCTTCAGACTGCGTGGCATCTCGGGTTAACCCCGCTTCCGGGTTGCGTAACGACGGCGGACGATCAGCTTGTCGCTGGCCTGACCCTTACGGCGGGTACGACCCTCAGGCTTGCCCTGCGGGTTCACCGGGTGACGACCACCAGAGGTCTTACCCTCACCACCACCGTGCGGGTGGTCGACCGGGTTCATGGCGACACCGCGGACGGTCGGACGCCTGCCCTTCCAGCGCATCCGGCCGGCCTTGCCCCAGTTGATGTTCGACTGGTCGGCGTTGCCGATCTCGCCGACTGACGCCCGGCAACGGACGTCGACCCTGCGGATCTCGCCCGACGGCATCCGAAGGGTGGCGTACGCCCCCTCCCGGCCCAGCAGCTGGATGCCGACGCCGGCCGAGCGGGCCATCTTGGCCCCGCCGCCCGGACGCAGCTCCACACAGTGGATGGTGCTACCCACCGGGATGTTGCGCAGTGGGAGGTTGTTGCCCGGCTTGATGTCGGCGCCAACGCCCGACTCGACCCGGTCGCCCTGCTTGAGGTCCTTCGGCGCGAGGATGTAGCGCTTCTCGCCGTCGGCGTAGTGCAGCAACGCGATCCGCGCGGTGCGGTTCGGGTCGTACTCGATGTGCGCGACCTTGGCCGGCACGCCGTCCTTGTCCAGCCGCTTGAAGTCGATCAAGCGGTACTGGCGCTTGTGGCCACCACCATGGTGGCGTGCGGTGATACGGCCGTGGACGTTACGGCCGCCCTTCTTCGGCAGCGGACGCAGCAGCGACTTCTCCGGCGTTGACCGGGTGATCTCCGCGAAGTCCGCGACGCTGGAGCCACGACGGCCCGGCGTCGTCGGCTTGTACTTACGGATAGGCATGTCTACTCAACCCCTCAACTGACCGGGCCGCCGAAGGCCTCAATACGGTCGCCGTCGGCGAGCTTGACGATCGCTCGTTTCGTCGACTTCCGCTGGCCCCAACCGGTCTTGGACCGCTTGCGCTTGCCCTCACGGTTGTTCGTGTTGACGGTCAGGACGCGCACATTGAAGATCTGCTGGATAGCGATCTTGATCTCGGTCTTGTTGGCGTCCGGATCGACCAGGAACGTGTACCAGTTCCCGTCCAGGAGCCCGTAGCTCTTCTCCGAGATCACCGGCGCGACGATGACGTCCCGCGGGTCGGCGATGGTGCTCACTTCGCAGCCTCCTCGCTGGTCGCGGCCGCCGGAATGCCCAGGAACTCGTCCAGGGCCTCGCGGGTGAAGACCACGGCGTCGGCCACCAGCACGTCGTACGTGTTGAGCTGGCCCGACTCGATCAGGTGGACTCCCTCGCCAGCCAGGTTGCGCAGCGAGAGCCAGTTGATCTCGTCCTCGACGCCGAGGACCACGAGCACGCGACGCGCGTCGGTGACCCGACGTAGGGTCGCCAGCGCGGCCTTGGTCGAGGGGGTCTCGTCGGCGACGAAGGCGTCGACGACGTGCAGCACGCCCGCGCGGGCCCGGTCGGAGAGGGCGCCCCGTAGCGCGGCCGCCTTCATCTTCTTGGGGGTCCGCTGCGAGTAGTCGCGCGGGACCGGCCCATGCACCACGCCGCCGCCGGCGAACTGAGGCGCGCGGATCGAGCCCTGACGGGCGCGACCGGTGCCCTTCTGCTTGTAGGGCTTCTTGCCGCCGCCGGCGACCTCGCCCCGCGTCTTGACCTTGTGCGTGCCCTGGCGGGCCGCGGCGAGCTGAGCCACGACGACCTGGTGCATCAGCGGGATGTTCGCCTGCACGTCGAAGATGTCGGCCGGCAGCTCGACCGCGCCGGACTTGGCGCCGGTCGCGTCGATGACGTCGACAGAACTCACTTCGCACCACCCTTCGCCGCCGTGCGGATCAGCACCAGCGCGCCCTTGGGGCCCGGGATGGCGCCCTTGACCAGCAGCACGTTCTGCTCAACGTCGACCGCCTGAACCGTGAGGTTCTGGACGGTGAACCGCTGGCCACCCATCCGGCCAGCCATCCGCACGCCCTTGAAAACCCGGCCCGGGGTGGCACAGCCACCGATCGAGCCCGGCGAGCGGTGCTTGCGCTGGACGCCGTGGCTGGCGCGCAGGCCGTGGAAGCCGTGCCGCTTCATGACACCGGCGTAGCCCTTGCCCTTGGTCTTTCCGGTCACATCGATCACCGTGCCGGCTGCGAACGTGTCGGCCGAGATCTCCTGGCCCAACTCGTAATCGCCGGCGTCAACGGTGCGAAGCTCGACCAGGTGCCGCCGCGGGGATACGCCCGCCTTGGCGAAGTGGCCGGACTCCGGCTTGTTGACCTTCCGCGGGTCGACGGCGCCGTACGCCATCTGGATCGCGGAGTAGCCGTCCTTGTCGGCGGCGCGGACCTGGGTCACGACGCACGGGCCGGCCTGCACCACGGTCACCGGGACAACGCGGTTGTTGTCCCAGACCTGGGTCATGCCGAGCTTGGCGCCCAGGATGCCCTTCACTTGCCTGTCCATGAGTTCGCAGTCCCTACAGCTTGATCTCGATGTCAACGCCGGCCGGAAGGTCGAGCCGCATGAGCGAGTCGACGGTCTTGGGCGTCGGGTCGATGATGTCGATGAGCCGCTTGTGCGTACGCATCTCGAAGTGCTCGCGCGAGTCCTTGTACTTGTGCGGCGAGCGGATCACGCAGTAGCGGTTGATCTCCGTCGGCAGTGGCACCGGACCCGCCACCTGCGCACCGGTACGCGTGACCGTCTCGACGATCTTGCGCGCCGAGGAGTCGACGACCTCGTGGTCGTAGGCCTTGAGCCGGATGCGGATCTTCTGTCCCGCCATGGTGGCTTCTGTTCCTTCTCTTCTGCGATCCTCGCCGGCACGAGCGCCGACGCACCGACCTTGTCCGACCCCCGCGGTCGGGCGTGTCGCGCTCTTTGGTGGCCACAGATCTGGAAATCCAGAATCTACGGTCACCGCACGCGCCACACCCCAGTCACCAGAACTGGGCTGACCTGACCTGCGGGAGTAGGGCGACATGAAGACCGGTGGCCTTCAGACGCCGCGCGTGACGATCCGCCTGGCACTACCGACCCGGACGCCCATCAACAATGGATTCCGAGCTATCCGGCAGCGACCTGAAACGAATTGCCCGCAACGCAACCTGTTTATTATGCCGCACGATGTCGGCGCAGTGAAATCGGGGTCTCGCTGTGAGGCGAGGCCCGGCGCCCGCCCCCGTCACCAGGGGCGGGCGCCGTGACTCACTTGATGATCTTTGTGACCCGACCGGCGCCGACGGTGCGGCCGCCCTCACGGATCGCGAAGCGGAGGTTGTCCTCCATCGCGATCGGCTGGATCAGCTTGACCGTCATCGCGGTGTTGTCGCCCGGCATGACCATCTCGGTGCCCTCGGGCAGCGTGACAACGCCGGTGACGTCCGTGGTACGGAAGTAGAACTGCGGACGGTAGTTCTGGAAGAACGGCGTGTGACGACCGCCCTCCTCCTTCGAGAGGATGTAGACCGTCGCCTCGAACTCCGTGTGCGGAGTAGAGGTGCCGGGCTTCACCACGACCATGCCGCGCTCGACGTCCTCGCGCTTGATGCCACGCAGGAGCAGACCGACGTTCTCGCCAGCGCGAGCCTCATCGAGGAGCTTGCGGAACATCTCGATACCGGTGCAGGTGGTCTTCGTCGACTTCTCACGAATACCGACGATCTCGACCTCCTCGTTCGGCTTGAGGATGCCCCGCTCGGCACGACCCGTGACAACGGTGCCCCGACCGGTGATCGTGAAGACGTCCTCGATCGGCATGAGGAACGGCTTCTCGGTCTCGCGAACCGGCTGCGGAATCGCGGTGTCGACGGCGTCCATGAGCTTCATGAGGGCTTCACTCCACTTGGCGTCGCCTTCCAACGCCTTCAGCGCCGAGACCTGGACGACCGGAAGATCGTCGCCCGGGTACTCCTGAGCCGAGAGCAGCTCGCGCACCTCGAGCTCGACGAGCTCCAGGAGCTCCTCGTCATCGACCATGTCGCTCTTGTTGAGCGCCACGACGATGTAGGGAACACCAACCTGGCGAGCGAGCAGGACGTGCTCACGCGTCTGCGGCATCGGACCATCGGTCGCGGCCACAACCAGGATGGCGCCGTCCATCTGCGCCGCGCCGGTGATCATGTTCTTGATGTAGTCGGCGTGACCGGGGCAGTCAACGTGCGCGTAGTGCCGGCTCTCGGTCTGGTACTCGACGTGCGCGATGGAGATCGTGATACCACGAGCCTTCTCCTCCGGCGCCTTGTCGATCTCGTCGAACGGCGTGTACGGGTTGAGGTCCGGGTACTTGTCGTGCAGCACCTTCGTGATGGCCGCGGTCAGCGTCGTCTTCCCGTGGTCAATGTGACCAATGGTGCCGATGTTGACGTGCGGCTTAGTCCGCTCGAACTTCGCCTTCGCCACTGGGTCCTCCTGTGGACTCTCTAATTCGTACGCCCCGCGCGTTGTGGTGACGCTCGAGACTCTGTCGACGGTCCCCTCCGACGAAGAATCTCGCCGGAGGAATCCGGTTTTGCGGCCGTCAGGCCCGGTTGGGCTCTAGCCCGCCATGACCTTGAGAGAGACTACTCTCCGGTGGCCTTAGCGATGATTTCCTTGGCGACGTTCGAAGGAACCTCGGCGTAGGAATCGAACTGCATGCTGTAGCTCGCCCGGCCCTGGGTCTTCGACCGCAGGTCGCCGACGTAGCCGAACATCTCCGACAGCGGCACCAGTGCTCTAACGAGCCGGGCGCCGCCGCGCTCCTCCATGGCCTGGATGATGCCACGGCGGGAGTTCAGGTCGCCGATGACGTCACCCATGTTCTCCTCAGGAGTGGTGACCTCCACGGCCATCATCGGCTCGAGCAGCGCCGGATCGGCCTTGCGGGCCGCTTCCTTCAACGCCATCGAACCGGCGATCTTGAACGCCATTTCAGACGAGTCGACCTCGTGGTACTGACCGTCCAGCAGGTTCAGCTTGACGCCCACCAGCGGGTAGCCAGCCAGGATGCCGTACTGCATGGCGTCCTGGGCGCCAGCGTCGATCGAAGGGATGAACTCCTTCGGGATGCGACCGCCGGTGACCTTGTTGTTGAACTCGTAGGTCGGAGCGTCGTTCTCCAACGGCAGCGGCTCAAGGCCGATGATGACCCGGGCGTACTGACCCGAGCCACCGGTCTGCTTCTTGTGCGTGAACTCGACCTTGTCCACCACGCGGCGGATGGTCTCACGGTAGGCGACCTGCGGCTTGCCGACGTTGGCCTCGACGTTGAACTCCCGGCGCATACGGTCCACCAGGATGTCCAGGTGCAGCTCGCCCATGCCGGAGATGACCGTCTGGCCGGTTTCCTCGTCGTTCTTGACGCGGAAGGTCGGGTCCTCCTCGGCCAGGCGCTGGATCGCGGTGCCGAGCTTCTCCTGGTCCGACTTGGTCTTAGGCTCGATAGCGACCGAGATGACCGGCTCGGGGAAGGTCATCGACTCGAGGATGACCTGGTTCGCCGGGTCACACAGAGTGTCACCGGTGGTGGTCTGCTTAAGGCCCTGGACGGCGATGATGTCGCCGGCCTGCGCCGTGGCACGTTCCTCGCGCTTGTTCGCGTGCATCTGGTAGATCTTGCCGATGCGCTCCTTGCGCTCCTTGGTCGAGTTCACCACCTGGGTGCCCGACTCCAGGGTGCCGGAGTAGACGCGCACGTACGTGAGCTTGCCCAGGTGCTTGTCGGCCGCGATCTTGAAGGCGAGAGCGGAGAACGGCTCGGCGTTGCTGGGCTGCCGTTGCAGCGGGGTCTCCCCGTCGACAGCGGTGCCCTCGATCGCCGGCACGTCCAGCGGCGACGGCAGGAACTCGACCACCGCGTCGAGCATGGGCTGCACGCCCTTGTTCTTGAACGCGGAACCGGTGAGGACCGGGTTCGCCTTGCCCGCGATGGTGGCGCGACGGATGGCGGCCTTGATCTCGGAGACCGGGATCTCCTCGCCCTCGAGGAACTTCTCCATGATGGCGTCGTCGACGTCGGCGAGGGTCTCCATGAGCTTCTCGCGCCACTCGGCGGCCTGCTCGGCAAGATCGGCCGGGATCTCCTCGACCGCGTAGTCCTCGCCCTTGGCCGTTTCGCCACGCCAGGTCAGCGCCCGCATCTCGATGAGGTCGACGACGCCGATGTGGTCGCCCTCGGTCCCGATCGGGATCTGCAGCACCAGCGGGGTCGCGTTCAGCCGGTCGATCATCATCTGCACGCAGCGGAAGAAGTCGGCGCCGGTGCGGTCGAGCTTGTTGACGAAGCACATCCGCGGGACGTTGTACTTGTCCGCCTGCCGCCAGACGTTCTCCGTCTGGGGCTCGACGCCCGCGACACCGTCGTAGACGGCGACAGCGCCGTCGAGGACGCGCAGCGACCGCTCGACCTCGACCGTGAAGTCGACGTGGCCGGGCGTGTCGATGATCTGGATCGTGTGGCCCTTCCACTCGCACTTCGTGGCGGCGGAGGTGATGGTGATGCCCCGCTCCTGCTCCTGCTCCATCCAGTCCATGACGGCAGCGCCCTCGTGGACCTCACCGATCTTGTAGGTGATACCGGTGTAGAACAGGATCCGCTCAGTGGTGGTGGTCTTACCGGCATCGATGTGCGCCATGATGCCGATATTGCGAACCTTGGCGAGCGCGTCTGCGGCGGCCACGTCGTCTTCCCTAACTCTCAGATCGTCACGCCCGGCTATGCCGGTCGCCAGCGGGCTGTGCTAGCTAACCCAGGTGATCGCGCTGCGATTACCAGCGGTAGTGCGCGAAGGCCTTGTTGGACTCCGCCATCTTGTGGGTGTCCTCACGCCGCTTCACAGCGGCGCCGAGGCCGTTGCTCGCATCGAGAAGCTCGTTCATCAGACGCTCGATCATGGTCTTCTCGCGCCGGGCCCGCGAGTAGGTCACGAGCCAACGCAGACCGAGCGTCACCGCGCGGCCCGGGCGGACCTCGACCGGCACCTGGTAGGTGGCGCCACCGACACGGCGGCTGCGCACCTCGAGGGTCGGCTTGACGTTGTCCATGGCGCGCTTGAGCGTGACCACCGGGTCGGTGCCCGACTTCTCGCGGCAGCCCTCAAGGGCGTCGTACACGATCCGCTCCGCGAGCTGACGTTTACCGCCGAGCAGGATCTTGTTGACCAGCTGGGTGACCAGCGGCGAGTTGTACACCGGGTCAGCGGTCAACGGGTGGCGCGGCGCGGGGCCCTTACGAGGCATGTCAGCTCTTCTCCTTCTTCGCACCGTAGCGGCTGCGAGCCTGCTTGCGGTTGCGAACGCCCTGGGTGTCCAGCGAACCGCGAACGATCTTGTACCGCACACCGGGGAGGTCCTTCACCCGGCCGCCGCGGACGAGCACGATCGAGTGCTCCTGGAGGTTGTGACCGACGCCCGGAATGTAGGCGGTCACCTCAATCTGGCTGGAGAGCTTGACACGCGCGACCTTCCGCAGAGCCGAGTTCGGCTTCTTCGGCGTGGTGGTGTAGACGCGGGTGCACACCCCACGACGCTGGGGGCTTCCCTTCAGCGCCGGCGTCTTCGTCTTGCTCGTCTTCGCCTGTCGGCCCTTGCGGACCAGCTGCTGGATCGTGGGCACCGGGTCTCTCCGCTCCCTGTCTCTGGCGCGTCCCAAACGTGCGACGCGACTATCGCCTGTCCGTGCTGTCCGGGCAGGCGACGGTGGTGCCGACCCCGCCGGGAGGCGAAGTCGTTGTGCCGGGGTCCGGCTGGTGCGGCCCGACCCCCGCGGTCGGGCGTGTCGCCCGATATACGGTCTCCAGCGCACGCCAACGCAATGCTCTGAATGTGTCGTTGTCTCTGTGGCGCCGGTTGTGTCGTCAGCGATCTCAATCGAACACTGCGTCCACCCACACGAGCGCCCACACGAGGTGGCCCGGGCAGGCCCGGGCACGATGGCAAAGACTACCCACCTCGCGCGCCCAGGTCAAAACCGGGGTCACGGCCGCGACCCATGGGCACCGACGGAGAGTCTAACGATGGCCGGGCCGGGCCGGCCACGGGTTCGACAAAGAACCCCGACCCGTCCGGTCGACTCAGGACGCCCTACCCGAGTTGCAGGGTCAGCGTCAACACGACCGCCGCCACAGCGCCCAGCGCCCCGACCGCCCCGCAGACCAGTCCTGAGATGGCCATCCCCCGACCCTTCAGGGGACCGGACGCCTCGCCAACGGCCGCCGCCTGCCGCAGCTGCCGCAGCCCCAGCGACCCCAGTGACACCGCCGCGGCCCCGAGCAGGAATGCCAGGACGCCGAAGGCGCCCGCGACCCAGCCGCCCCAGCCCTGTTCGGCGCCGGCGAGCCCCAACGCCGACGCGAACAGCATGACCAGCACCGACACCGCGCCGGCGACCAGCGCCCCCACCGCCACGCCGGCCACCGCCGGCGGAAGCGGCAGGTAGCCGACCGCGAACTGACTCCCGGGCACCGGCGCCCACCGGACCGGGGCCGGCCACTGTCCGGACCGCGGCCCCGGATGGTGGGACGGCACAGCCGGCCACATCGGGGAGGCCATCGGCCCAGGGCGCGCCGGGACCGGCGCCCACCCCGCCCGCGGCGCGGCGACCGCCTCATCCGACGCAGGCGCCGCCGGCACGGCCTTCCCTGGCACAGACTCCTCTGGCACGGGTCCCCCTCTGACGACGACCGCGGACACGGCGCGTCCATCCTGCCTCATCGCCGGCGACGTCGACGTTCCCGCTACTGGACCTCCGCCGGGAAGTCGCGGCCCCCGGCCCCCCACAGCACCCAGGCGATCAGCAGGGCCGCCGACGCCACCGCGGCCACCACCACAGCCAGCCACGCCAGGCGCTCGGTCCACGTCAGCAGCGCAGCGCCGGTGAGATAGCCGCCAGCGTCGAACGTCTCCCGGCGAGCCTGACCCGCCAACAGCAGCGCGATCGTCGCTGGCGCCAGGCCGATGACCAGCGCCGCGGTCGGAACCGCCACCGAAGCGAGCAGCAGCGCCGCCACCGCCTTGGACGACCGGACCGGGTCAGGGTCGTCGGGATGCCGGCTCGCGGCCGCTGCGCTGTCGAGCATCTCTCCATCTTCGCCTACCGGGCGCCCCAACGGGCGACACGGCCCAACGCCGCAGGGCGGCGTGCCCGGAGGCACGCCGCCCTGCGAGAACAGCGTTTGGCCTTCTAGCGGTACGACCCGAAGTCGAAGTCGTCCAGCGGAACCGCCTGGCCCGAAGCCGGGCCGAAGCCGTAGTCGGCCTCCGGGTAGCCGGTCATCGAGTACACCTTGGCCTTGGCCTCCTCGGTCGGCTCGACCCGGACGTTGCGGTACTTGCTGATGCCGGTACCCGCCGGGATGAGCTTTCCGATGATCACGTTCTCCTTGAGACCGATCAACGAGTCGCTGCGGGCGTGGATGGCCGCGTCCGTCAGCACCCGCGTGGTCTCCTGGAACGACGCCGCCGACAGCCACGAGTCGGTGGCCAGCGACGCCTTGGTGATACCCATGAGGATCGGACGGCCGGCGGCCGGCTCCGCGCCCTCGGAGACCGAGCGACGGTTCTCCGACTCGAAGATCGCCCGGTCGACCAGAACACCCGGTAGGAACTCGGTCGAGCCGGAGTCGATGACCGTCACCCGCTTGAGCATCTGACGGATGATGATCTCAATGTGTTTGTCGTGGATGAGCACACCCTGCGACCGGTAGACCTGCTGGACCTCCTGGGTCAGGTGCACCTGGACTGCGCGTGGACCGAGGATGCGCAGCAGCTCGTGCGGGTCGATGGTGCCCTCGATGAGCTTCTCGCCGACCTCGACGTGCGAGCCGTCGTGCACGCCCGGCCTGAGCCGCACCCGCTTGGAGATCTTGTCGTGCACGATCTCCTCGCTGCCGTCGTCCGGGACGATAATGATCTTGCGAGAACGCTCGCCGTCCTCGATCCGGATCCGACCCGGCATCTCGGCGATCGGCGCCTTGCCCTTGGGCACCCGCGCCTCGAAGATCTCCTGGACACGCGGCAGACCCTGGGTGATGTCGTCGCCGGCCACACCACCGGTGTGGAAGGTACGCATCGTCAACTGGGTGCCAGGCTCGCCGATGGACTGGGCGGCGATGATGCCGACGGCCTCGCCGATGTCGACCGTCTTGCCGGTCGGCAGCGACCGGCCGTAGCAGGCCGCGCAGACGCCCAGTTTCGACTCGCAGGTCAGGACCGAACGGACGCGGACGTCCGCGATACCGGCCGAGACCATCTGGTCGATGATGATCGAGTTGAGGTCCGTGCCGCGGGCCGCCACCAGGACGCCCGACGCGTCCGACATGTCGTCAGCGAGCGTCCGGGCGTGGCCGCCGGTCTCGGCGAACTCGTGCACGGCCAGGACGCCGTCCTCACCGCGCTGACCGATCGCCATCGGGATGGCGCGGTCGGTGCCGCAGTCCTCCTCGCGGATGATGACGTCCTGCGACACGTCCACCAGCCGTCGGGTCAGGTAACCCGAGTCGGCGGTACGCAGGGCGGTGTCAGCCAGACCCTTACGGGCGCCGTGCGTGGAGATGAAGTACTCCAGCACCGACAGGCCCTCACGGTACGAGGACTTGATCGGACGCGGGATGATCTCGCCCTTGGGGTTGGCCACCAGACCACGGATCGCCGCGATCTGCCGCAGTTGCAGCAGGTTGCCCCGGGCGCCGGAGTTGATCATCTTCCAGAGCGGGTTCTCACGCGGCAGCGCGGACTCCATCTCCTTGGAGACCTCAGCGGTCGCCTTCGTCCAGATCTCGATGAGGACGCCGCGGCGCTCCTCAGCCGTCATGAGGCCGCGCTGGTACTGCTTGTCGATCTTCTCGGCTTCCTTCTCGTAGCCTTCGAGGATCTCCCACTTGCGCGGCGGCGCGATGACGTCGCCGACGCCGATCGTCACGCCCGACCAGGTGGCCCAGTGGAAACCGGCCTCCTTGAGCGCGTCCAGGGTGGCCGCCAGGGCGACCTTCGGGAAGCGCTCGGCGAGGTCGTTGACGATCGCCGACAGCTGGCCCTTGCGGATCTCGTAATTCACGAAGCGGTAGCCCGGCGGGAGGGTCTCGTTGAACAGGACCCGGCCGAGCGTCGTCTCGACGATGAGCGGCTCGCCCGGCACCCAGCCTTCGGGCGCCGCCCAGCCCGCGCCGCCGGCGCCGTTGTCGACCTCGATCACGCCCGCCAACCGGATCCGAACCTTGGCCTGCAGGTGCAGCTCGCCGTTGTCGTACGCCATCCGCGCCTCGGCGTCCGAGCTGAAGGCGCGACCCTCGCCCTTCGCGCCGTCGGTGAGGTGCGTCAAGTGGTACAGGCCGATGACCATGTCCTGGGTCGGCATGGTGACCGGCTTGCCGTCAGCGGGCTTGAGAATGTTGTTCGACGACAGCATCAGAATCCGCGCCTCGGCCTGCGCCTCAGCCGACAGCGGCACATGGACCGCCATCTGGTCACCGTCGAAGTCGGCGTTGAACGCAGTGCAGACCAACGGGTGGATCTGGATGGCCTTGCCCTCGACCAGCTGCGGCTCGAACGCCTGGATACCCAGACGGTGCAGGGTGGGGGCACGGTTGAGCAGCACGGGGTGCTCGCCGATGACCTCCTCGAGCACGTCCCAGACCACCGGGCGGTGCCGCTCGACCATCCGCTTCGCGGACTTGATGTTCTGCGCGTGGTTGAGATCGACCAGACGCTTCATCACGAACGGCTTGAAGAGCTCCAACGCCATCTGCTTCGGCAGCCCGCACTGGTGCAGCTTGAGCCGCGGGCCGACGACGATGACGGAACGACCGGAGTAGTCGACGCGCTTGCCGAGCAGGTTCTGCCGGAATCGGCCCTGCTTGCCCTTGAGCATGTCGGACAGCGACTTGAGCGGACGGTTGCCCGGACCGGTGACCGGGCGGCCACGGCGGCCGTTGTCGAACAACGCGTCGACGGCCTCCTGGAGCATCCGCTTCTCGTTGTTCACGATGATCTCGGGCGCGCCCAGGTCGATGAGACGCTTGAGACGGTTATTCCGGTTAATGACCCGGCGGTACAGGTCGTTGAGGTCCGAAGTGGCGAAGCGGCCACCGTCGAGCTGGACCATCGGCCGCAGGTCCGGCGGGATCACCGGGACGCAGTCGAGCACCATGCCGGCCGGCGAGTTCCGGGTGTTGAGGAACGCCGCGACGACCTTGAGGCGCTTGAGCGCCCGGATCTTGCGCTGGCCCTTGCCGGTGCGGATGGTCTCACGCAGGCTCTCGGCCTCAGCCTCGAGGTCCATGTTGACGACCAGCGACTTGATCGCCTCGGCGCCCATGCTGCCGGTGAAGTAGTCGGCGAACCGGTCCCGCAACTCGCGGTAGAGCAGCTCGTCGGTGACCAGCTGCTTGACGTCCAGCTTGCGGAAGGTGTCGAGCACCTCCTCCAGCCGGTCGATCTCGCGCTGGCCCTTGTCCCGGATCTGGCGCATCTCGCGCTCTCCGGACTCCTTGACCTTGCGCCGGACATCGGCCTTGGCGCCCTCGGCCTCAAGCTCAGCGAGGTCGGCTTCAAGCTTGGCGGCCCGGCTCTCGATGGCCGAGTCACGGCCGTTCTCCAACTGACGCTTCTCGGCGAAGATCTCGTTCTCGATCGTCGAGAGATCCCGGTGACGCGCCTCGGCGTCGACGCTGGTGATCACGTACGACGCGAAGTAGATGATCTTTTCGAGGTCCTTGGGGGCCAGGTCCAGCAGGTAACCCAGCCGGGAGGGGACGCCTTTGAAGTACCAGATGTGGGTAACCGGCGCCGCCAGCTCGATGTGACCCATACGCTCACGGCGGACCTTCGCCCGGGTCACCTCGACGCCGCAGCGCTCACAGATGATGCCCTTGAACCGGACCCGCTTGTACTTGCCGCAGTAGCACTCCCAGTCACGGGTCGGACCGAAGATCTTCTCGCAGAAGAGCCCGTCCTTCTCCGGCTTCAGAGTGCGGTAGTTGATGGTCTCAGGCTTCTTGACCTCGCCGTGCGACCACTGCCGGATGTCGTCGGCGGTGGCCAGGCCGATGCGCAGCTCATCGAAGAAGTTGACGTCGAGCATTCGTTATCCCTCGAGTCGGGTGGTGCCGGTTTTTCGTCGTCTTTAAGGTGTCCGTCTCTGCCGGACCGGGGTGGTCCTCAGGGTCGGGACCCGTGGTCCGGAACCCGGGGCCGCCCGCCTGCCAGCGGTCGGGTGCGATCCCTACGCGGTCGGGACGGCCCCGGATTCCTTCTCACTCGCTCTCGGGCGCGAATGCCGGCAGTTCCACCGGGCCGTGGTTCTGCCCGTTGCCGCTGCCGGCATCCGCTCCGCTCGTTGTCAGACTTCGTCGACGGTGATTGCGCCTTCGTTGGGCCGGCGAGACAGGTCGATGCCCAGCTCCTCGGCCGCCCGGAACACCTCGTCGTCGGTCTCCCGCATCTCCAGCGCGACGCCGTCGCTGCTGAGCACCTCAACGTTGAGGCACAGCGACTGGAGCTCCTTCAGCAGAACCTTGAAGGACTCCGGAATGCCTGGCTCGGGGATGTTCTCGCCCTTGACGATGGCCTCGTACACCTTGACCCGCCCAACGACATCGTCGGACTTGATCGTCAGGAGCTCCTGGAGCGCGTACGCGGCACCGTACGCCTGCATCGCCCAGCACTCCATCTCCCCGAACCGCTGGCCACCAAACTGCGCCTTACCACCCAGCGGCTGCTGCGTGATCATCGAGTACGGGCCGGTCGACCGAGCGTGGATCTTGTCGTCGACCAGGTGGTTCAGCTTCAGGATGTAGATGTAGCCAACAGCGATCGGGTCCGGAAGCGGCTCGCCGGAGCGACCGTCGAACAGCTGGGCCTTGCCGGAGCCGTCGACCAGCTGGACGCCGTCACGGGTGGGCAGGGTGCTGTCGAGGAGACCGGTGATCTCCGCTTCCTTGGCGCCGTCGAAGACCGGCGTGGCCACATTGGTGTTCGGCTCGGACTCGGCGGCGCCGATCGCATGCAGCGACTTCTTCCACTCCGCGTCCTCCCCCTCGACCTTCCAGCCGGTCTTGGCGAGCCAGCCGAGGTGCGTCTCGAGCACCTGGCCGATGTTCATTCGCGACGGCACGCCCAGCGGATTGAGCACGATGTCGACGGGGGTCCCGTCCTCCAGGAACGGCATGTCCTCGACCGGAAGGATCTTGGAAATGACGCCCTTGTTGCCGTGCCGGCCGGCGAGCTTGTCGCCGTCCTGGATCTTCCGCTTCTGTGCCACGTACACCCGGACCAGCTCGTTGACGCCCGGCGACAGCTCGTCGCCATCGTCACGCGAGAAGGTGCGCACCCCGATGACCGTGCCGGTCTCGCCGTGCGGAACCTTCAGCGAGGTGTCCCGGACCTCACGCGCCTTCTCACCGAAGATCGCGCGAAGCAGCCGCTCCTCCGGGGTCAGCTCCGTCTCGCCCTTCGGCGTGACCTTGCCGACCAGGATGTCACCGGGAACGACCTCGGCGCCGATCCGGATGATGCCGCGCTCGTCGAGGTCGGCCAGCATCTCCTCGGAGACGTTCGGGATGTCCCGGGTGATCTCCTCCGGACCCAGCTTGGTGTCGCGGGCGTCGACCTCGTGCTCCTCGATGTGGATCGAGGTGAGGACGTCCTCCTGGACGAGGCGCTGCGACAGGATGATCGCGTCCTCGTAGTTGTGGCCCTCCCAGCACATGAACGCCACCAGCAGGTTGCGTCCGAGCGCCATCTCGCCGTCGTCCGTGCAGGGCCCGTCGGCGATGACCTGGCCGGCTTCGACCCGGTCGCCCTCGAAGACCACCGGCTTCTGGTTGACGCAGGAGCCCGCGTTGCTGCGACGGAACTTGTGCAGCAGGTAGGTACGACGGTGCCCGTCGTCCTGCAGCACGGTGATGTAGTCCGCGCACAGATCCTCGACCACGCCGGCGACCTCGACCACGACCACGTCGCCGGCGTCGACCGCGGCGCGGTACTCCATACCCGTGCCGACCAGAGGGGCCTCGGCCCTCACCAGCGGCACCGCCTGACGCTGCATGTTCGCGCCCATGAGGGCGCGGTTGGCGTCATCGTGTTCAAGGAACGGGATCATCGCGGTCGCGACGGAGACCATCTGCCGCGGCGAGACGTCCATGTAGTCGACGGCCGCCGGCGTCACGAAGTCGACCTCGCCGCCCTTACGACGCACCAGGACCCGGTCCTCGGCGAAGTGACCGTCGCTGGCGAGCGGCGCGTTGGCCTGCGCCTTGACGAACCGGTCCTCCTCGTCCGCGGTGAGGTAGTCGATCTGGTCGGTGACCCGACCCTCGACGACCTTGCGGTACGGGGTCTCGACGAAACCGAACGGGTTGACCCGGGCGAACGTCGACAGGGCGCCGATAAGACCGATGTTCGGGCCTTCGGGCGTCTCGATCGGGCACATCCGACCGTAGTGCGACGGGTGGACGTCCCGGACCTCGAAGCCGGCGCGTTCACGGGACAGACCACCCGGGCCGAGGGCGCTCAGGCGCCGACGGTGGGTCAGACCCGCGAGCGGGTTGGTCTGGTCCATGAACTGCGAGAGCTGCGACGTGCCGAAGAACTCCTTGATCGCCGCCACCACCGGGCGAATGTTGATCAGAGTCTGCGGCGTGATCGCCTCGACATCCTGCGTGGTCATCCGCTCGCGGACAACCCGCTCCATCCGCGACAGACCGACCCGGACCTGGTTCTGGATCAACTCGCCCACGGTGCGTAGACGACGGTTGCCGAAGTGGTCGATGTCGTCGGCCTCGTAGACCTGACGCTCGTCAGGCTCCTCACCGGTGTGCAGCTTGCACAGGTACTCCACCGTGGCGACGACGTCATCCTCGGTGAGCACCCCGGTGGTGATCGGGACATCGACCAGAAGCTTCTTGTTGAACTTGTACCGACCAACCTTGGCGACGTCGTACCGCTTCGGGTTGAAGAACAGATTGTCCAAGAGGTTCTGGGCGTTCTCCCGCGTCGGCGGCTCGCCGGGGCGGAGCTTGCGGTAGATGTCGAGCAGCGCCTCGTCCTGGCCGCCGATGTGGTCCTTCTCTAGCGTCGTCATCATCAGCTCGGACCAGCCGAACCGCTCGCGGATCCGCTCGTCGCTCCAGCCGATGGCCTTGAGGAGGACGGTGACGGCCTGCCGACGCTTGCGGTCGATCCGGACGCCGACGGTGTCACGCTTGTCGATGTCGAACTCAAGCCAGGCGCCGCGGCTCGGGATCACCTTGACGCTGGTGAGGTCCCGGTCGGAGGTTTTGTCCGGCTCCTTGGAGAAGTACACGCCCGGCGAACGGACGAGCTGCGAGACGACGACCCGCTCGGTGCCGTTGATGATGAAGGTGCCCTTGGGCGTCATCATCGGGAAGTCACCCATGAACACGGTCTGGCTCTTGATCTCGCCAGTGGTGTTGTTGGTGAACTCCGCGGTCACGAACAGCGGGGCGCAGTAGGTGAGGTCCTTCTCCTTGCACTCCTCGATAGAGGCCTTGACCTCGTCGAAGCGGGGCGCGGAGAACGACAGGGACATCGTGCCGGAGAAGTCCTCGATGGGGCTGATCTCGTCGAGGATCTCGGCGAGGCCCGACCGCAGATGCGGAGCGTCGGCGGTACGGACCTGGAAGGCCTCATTGCCGACGAGCCAGTCAAAGGACTCGGTTTGGATCGCGAGCAGGTTGGGGACCTCAAGATGTTCGGTGATTCTACCGAACGAGATCCGGCGGGGAGCGTATGCGCTAGACGTACGACTGGTCTTCGCAGGGCGGGAAGCTGCCAAGATGCGTCCTTCCGAGGACCGGTGCTGCAAACGGCCGTTTCACGCGCACCCCGACGGGCCCTGCTCAACAACGCCAGCGGAACACAGGCGGACAGGCAGGGAAACAGTCGGAAGGCAGCGCAAACTAGCAGTGTAGCCGAGCGGCTAACCGCTGTCCAGCAGCCATCGAACGACCGGCCCCGCAGAAGGGTGACACGGCCTCTCGGCGGCCCGGCGGCGACAAGACACCGGGCGCTAATTCCTCACCTTGCCGCAGGTCACCGGCGCGTGGCAGACGAGCTGGGCGGAGCGGGACAGACTGGCTACTGACCACATCTCGCGACGGACGACCGGGCCGGAACATCCGCCGAAGACTCAGCGGCATACTTTCCGTGACCCTGCCGTCCGGCGTGACGCATGGCCAGCGCTGGAACCGGAAGGAGCTGTACGCATGCCAGCGTGCCTGGCCGCTGTGGCTCAGTCAAGACCTCACCGCCGGTTGCTGTCGCCAGATGGCGTTACGACCCGGTAACTCGGCGTAGAAACGGATATATCGTCCAGATGCCCCCACCGAGGAGCGCGTGACAGCCCGCTGATCCACGATCGGTCACAGCAGCTGACGGCCGGAAACGTGTGTGGGCGGAAGGCCGTCGGCCTTCCGCCCACACACGGACGCGTAGCGTCAGATCACTTCAGGGTGACCTTGGCGCCCTCGGCCTCGAGCTTGGCCTTGGCCTTCTCCGCGGTCTCCTTGTTGGCCTTCTCCAGGATGGCCTTCGGGGCAGCCTCGACGACGTCCTTGGCCTCCTTGAGGCCCAACCCGGTCAGCTCACGCACGACCTTGATGACCTGGATCTTCTTGCCGCCGTCAGACTCGAGGACGACGTCGAACTCGTCCTTCTCCTCGACAACAGCCTCGGCGCCACCGCCGCCGCCACCGGCCGCGGCGATGGCGACTGGCGCCGCCGCGGTGACCTCGAAGACCTCTTCGAACTGCTTGACGAACTCGGACAGCTCGATCAGCGTCATTTCCTTGAACGCGTCAAGCAGCTCGTCAGTGCTCAGCTTCGCCATGTCAGGCGTCCTTTCCTAGCTTCAGATAAAGATGGTCGGTCAGCAGCGAACAGATTGACTCACCAGGTGAGTCAGCCCTCGCCGCCTTCGGTCTGCGCGCGCTTGTCCTGCAGCGCCGCCGCCAGACGGGCGGTCTTCGACAAAGGCGCCTGGAACAGGGCCGCGGCCTTGCTCAGGTTGCCCTTCATCGCGCCGGCCAGCTTGGCCAGCAGCACCTCGCGGGACTCCAGGTCAGCGATCTTCTTGACCTCATCGGCCGAGATCGCCTTGCCCTCGAAGACGCCGCCCTTGATCACGAGCAGCGGGTGGGTCTTCGCGAAATCGCGCAGGCCCTTCGCTGCCTCGACCGGGTCGCCGGACACGAAGGCGAGCGCGGTAGGACCGGAGAACAGCTCGTCGAGGCCCGCGATGCCAGCATCGGTAGCCGCCCGCTTCGCCAGCGTGTTCTTGGCGACCGAGTACCTGGTCTCCCGGCCGAGCGCACGCCGCAGCTCAGTGAGCTGGGCGACGGTCAGACCGCGGTACTCCGTCAGCAGGGTGGCCGGCGAGTTCCGGAAGTCATCCGTCAGCTCGGCGACAGCGGTGGCCTTATCGGACCGCACAGGCTTGTCCGCCATGTCCCTCCTCTCTCGTTACTCCAGGCTGGTCGCTCCGGGGGGAGCCATCGCCCGCAGAAACGACAGACGCCCCGGCGCGGGGGCGCACGGGGCGGAATCAACACTCGGGGCCGAAGCCACCGGGGCGAGACATTCGCTTCCGTTCTCCCCTGCGCGGGCCGCCCGCCTCTGCGGGGCCTTCGGCCTCGGGGCGCTCACGCGCCCCTCGACAACCAGCGGTCTCTGGGTGGAACTACGATGACGAGGTTACACGCCGCGGCGGCTCCGCCCCGCATCGGCCCCCAACCTGGCCCGGGAGCTTGCTCGCCCGGCACGAGGACTTTCCACACCCGGCACACAGACATCGAAGGGCGCCACGGCTGAGCCGTGGCGCCCTTCCTCATCCGTTAGCTCACCGGTCTGCGGCTCAGGCGTCGCTCTCGCCGCGCAGGTTCTTGACGACCTTCGGGTCGATCGGAACACCGGGGCCCATCGTCGTAGCGACGGTGACCTTCTGAAGGTAGGTGCCCTTGGCCGCGGACGGCTTGGCCCGCAGCACCTCGTCCAGCACAGCGGCGTAGTTCTCAACGAGCTGGTCGGCGGTGAAAGATGCCTTGCCGATGATCAAGTGGAGGTTGGCGTGCTTGTCCACCCGGAAGGTGATCTTGCCGCCCTTGATGTCCGACACCGCCTTGGTGACGTCCATCGTGACCGTCCCGGTCTTCGGGTTCGGCATCAGGCCGCGCGGGCCCAGAATCCGCGCGATCCGGCCGATCTTGGCCATCTGGTCCGGCGTGGCGATCGCCGCGTCGAACTCCAGCCACCCCTCCTGGATCTTGGCGACCAGCTCGTCGGTTCCCACCTCGTCCGCGCCGGCGGCCTTGGCCTCGTCCGCCTTCGCGCCACCCGCGAAGACGATGACGCGGGCCGTCTTGCCCGTGCCGTGCGGGAGGTTCACCGTGCCGCGGACCATCTGGTCCGCCTTGCGCGGGTCGATACCAAGACGCATGGCGACCTCGACGGTCGCGTCGAACTTGGCGGTGGTGGACTCCTTGGCGAGGGAGATCGCCTCAGCCGGGACGTAGAGCTTGTCCCGGTCGATCCGCTCCGCAAACTTGCGGTAGCTCTTGCTGCGCTGCATGTTCAGAACTCCTGTGGTCGATGGCGGGCCGCGTCGAACGCGCGCCCTCCCACAAACGGTCTCTAGGGGTGGATCAGTCGCTGACGGTCAGGCCCATCGAGCGGGCGGTGCCCGCGATGATCTTCTCGGCCTGGTCCAGGTCGTTGGCGTTGAGGTCGGCCATCTTGCGCTCGGCGATCTCGCGCAGCTGAGCGCGGGTGACCGAGCCGACCTTCTCCTTGTGCGGAACGCCAGAGCCCTTCGCCACACCCGACGCCTTGATCAGCAGACGGGCGGCCGGCGGCGTCTTCAGAGCGAACGTGAAGCTGCGGTCCTCGTACACGCTGATCTCAGCGGGGACGACGTCCCCCCGCTGCGATTCGGTCTGCGCGTTGTAGGCCTTGCAGAATTCCATGATGTTCACGCCGTGCTGACCGAGCGCGGGACCGACCGGCGGCGCCGGGGTGGCCTGGCCCGCCGGCAGCTGAAGCGTGAAGGTCTTGACCAGCTTCTTCTTCTTCGGAGGCATGTCCCTGTCCTGATGAGTGTTCTGGGCTGGGCCACGCGGCGGGGGCGCCGCCGTGGCCGGCGCCGGCTGGCGCCGCTGACCGACCGGGAGCCGCGCACGACGGACGTACGGGCAGACCGGACGTTCCAATCTATCGCAGGCCGCGACGTTACCCGCGGCCGGCCCCGAAATCCGTGGACCGGCCGATGCGTCGACGCTAGATCTTGGCGACCTGGTTGAAGTTCAGCTCAACCGGAGTCTCCCGGCCAAAGATCGAAACCAGAACCTTGAGCTTCTGCTGGTCAGCGTTGATCTCACTGATCGTGGCCGGCATCGAGGCGAACGCGCCGTCGGTGACGGTGACGGAGTCGCCCTCTTCGAAGTCGAGCACCCGGATCTCAGGTTTGGCTTTCTTAGCCTCAGCCTCAACCGCCGGAACCAGCCACTTGAGAACCTCGTCGAGACTCAGCGGGGCCGGCCGGTCAACCCGGTCGGTGGCGCCGACGAAGCCGGTGACGCCAGGGGTGTTCCGGACGCAGGAGTACGACTCCGGCGACAGGTCCATCCGGACGAGCAGGTAACCAGGGAAAACCTTGTTCTGCACCTGGAGGCGCTTGCCGTTCTTGACCTCGATCTCGTCCCGGGTGGGCACCTCCACCTGGTAGATGTACTCCTCCATGTCGAGACTCGTGATTCGGGTCTCGAGGTTCGTCTTCACCTTGTTCTCGTAGCCGGCATACGAGTGAACGACATACCACTCGCCCGGGGCGAACCGGAGCTTCTGCCGGAGAGCCGCGACGGGGTCGAAGTCGTCCTCGTCGTCCGACGCGGCGTCGGCAGTGGCCACGACCTGGACGGCGCCAGATTCGACCTCGTCGCCGTCGGCCGCATCAGGATCGGCGGCCGGGGAATCGGTCGCTCCTGGCTCGTCCGCGCCTTCGGCCGCCGGCTCGGGGGCGGCCACGTCAGCCGAAGACTCCACGTCAGCCGACGGCGGCGTCGCCTTGGCGACAACCGTCGCCGTCGACTCGTCGTCGCCGGGGGTGACGGTCTCGTCGTACTCAGGCACGCTTGCTCACTTCCGTCTGTTACTTCTCGTCGCCGAAGACGGCCAGGACAGCCTTGCCGAAGCCGTAGTCCAGTCCGGCGACGATCGAAGTCATGATCGTCACGAACACGATCACGACGACCGTATAGGTGACCAGCTCTTTACGGGTCGGCCAGATGACTTTACGCATCTCGGACACGACCTCACGGAAAAACCGACCGACGCGCCCGATCGGGCCGCCACGTTCGGTGTCCCGCTTGGCACGTTCGGTCTTCTCGACCGTGGTGTCCTCGGCAGCAGGCTCGGCGCCAGCGGCGTCCGTCTGCTCGTTGCCGTTCTCGTCCGCGGGCTCTTCGCCGCGCCGCTCGTTCTCGGCCACTTCGCCCTCTTCCGTCACGGGGTGGTTGGTCGCGCTGCCACGCCGGCCGCCCGCCTGACGATAGCGGGCCGTGACGCGCGGTGCGGGGCAGCAACGACGGCTGCCCCGCGACGACCGACGGGTCGCTCCGACCTCATCGCTGAGGCTGTGAGCACCCCAGGCCGTCGGAGGCCCTAGGCGCAGGGGCGACAGGACTCGAACCTGCAACCTGCGGTTTTGGAGACCGCTGCGCTGCCAATTGCGCCACACCCCTAGGAGGATCACAACCTGCCCGTCGAGCGCGCGCCGGACTCGTCCAGTGCGCTCGATGCATGACGGGACAGGGGATGAACCCCACGGCGGATCAGTGTACGTGTCCAGGCCGGAGTTTCCCAACCGGGACGATGTTACGCGCCGGCGCCGGTGTCGCCCGGCAGCCGCACGAACGCCCTCGCCTGGGCCAGAACCCTCTCGCCGCAGCAGGTGACGGTGAGATCGATGCGGGTGAGACCTCCGTCGACAATCCCCTTGACCATCCCGGCGACCGAGATCTCGGCGCCAACGGCGTCGTCAGGAACCACCACCGGGCGGGCGAACCGGACCCCGAACTCAGTGATCGCGTCAACCCGCCCCGCCCAGACGCTGACCGCACGACCGGCCAGCGCCATCGTGAGCATGCCGTGGGCGATCACCCCTGGCAGACCGACCTCGGCAGCGACCCGGTCGCTCCAGTGGATCGGATTGAAATCGCCGGAGGCTCCGGCATACCGGACCAGGTCGGCGCGGGTGACCCGGTAGGTCTGAGTCGGTAGCTCGCTCATCTCACCCCTCGCCACGGACGACAAGCTTGGCGAACACCGTCGCCACCGGCTCGCCCGCCGTGGTCGCCAGGTCGGAGCGGGTGCTGAGGAACTCGTTCCCACCACGGGAGGTAATCTCCTCCACGGTGTTGACGCAGACGATCTCGTCGCCGGCGACGATCGGCCGGCGGTGCTCGAAGCGCTGTTCGCCGTGGACGACCCGGCTGAAATCGAGGCCAAACGCCGGATCGGCGTAGAGGCCCGCCAGCGCCGCCCCGGAGATGACGATCGGGAACGTGGGCGGCGCCACCACGTCACGGTGGCCGGCGGCGCGAGCGGCGTCCAGGTCATGGTGGGCCGCGTCAACGGCGCCGATCGCGGCGGCGAACTCCCGGACCTTCTCGCGGCCGACCTGGTACGGAGTAGCCGGCGGCAACGACCGGCCGACGAACGACTGATCCAATGGCATGGCAGCACACTTTACCGGGACCGTAGACGTTCACAGCGTCCGGCAGGTTCGCGACGCCGGCCGAAGCGACTCGTGCCAGTGGTCGCCACGAGCGCCCGCCGCCACCGCGTCCGCTGACCGGCAACGTGATGAGATCAGAAAGACTGCTGCCCCCGGCCGGTGACCGGGGGCAGCAGAACGATTCAGGACCGCGTCAGCGGGTCTCTCGGTGCGCCGTGTGCTTGCCGCAACGGGGGCAGAACTTCTTCAGCTCAATGCGGTCCGGGTCGTTACGGCGGTTCTTCTTGGTGATGTAGTTCCGCTCCTTGCAGTCCACACACGCCATGGTGATCTTGGGACGGACGTCGGTCGCCTTGGCCACGACGGTGTGCCTTCCTCGCTAAGAATGCTGAACTAACGGCGCGTCAGCCTAGATGCTGACAACGCCTGAATGCAAGTGTTGCGGAGTCACGCAGCACGCCAGACCCATCGCAATGGTCATCGCCGCACTGTCAAATTGCTACGAGTGGTAGCGGTGGCCGGATTTGAACCGGCGACACAGCGATTATGAGCCGCTTGCTCTGCCATCTGAGCTACACCGCCGTGGCCCAGGCTCACCTGCCGCTCGAACCCGGTTGGAGCCCCCTTACGGAATCGAACCGTAGACCTTCTCCTTACCATGGAGACGCTCTGCCGACTGAGCTAAGGGGGCACGTGAATAGCGCCTGAATACCCCAGACGCGATCGCGCAGAGGTAAGAGTACACGGCGGCGGCCGGCAGGTGAAACCGGATCCCCGGAACGCGCGGGAGACCCTACGGCACCGCCCGAAGCCGACGAACCTCGCCCGACGTCGACGGCGCGGCCTCGGTCTGCTGCCGAAGCCACGCCTCCAGCCGCTCGTACGGCAACGGTCGGCTGAACAGGAAGCCCTGGCCGGTGTCGCAACCGATCTCCCGCAGAAGGTCGAGCGTCAACTCGCTCTCCACACCCTCGGCAACGACAGTGAGTCCGAAATGCCGGGCAAGGTCCACCACAGCTCGCACGATGGCCAGGTCTCCGGCGTCGGTCGCCATTCCCTGCACAAACGTCCGATCGATCTTCACTTCCTGCACCGGCAGCCGGCGCAACTGCGACAACGACGAATACCCCGTCCCAAAGTCATCAACAGACAGCCGGACGCCGATGTCGTGCAGGCGCCGCAGCGTGGGCAGCGGCCGGTCCGGAGCCCCCACCACACCGTCCTCGGCGATCTCGAACGTGACCCGCTCCGGCGGAACGCCGAACTCGCGGATCAACGCCGCGACCCGGTCCGGGAAGGCGGCGTCCACCAACGTGCGGGACGAGAGGTTGACCGCGACGTTCAACGGGCGCCCGGCGTCTACCCACTGCTTGCACCTGCGCAGCCCCTCCCTGAGGACCGCCTCGGTGAGCCGGCTCAGCTGGCCGGTGTGCTCGGCGACCGCCACGAAGTCCTGCGGAGCCACCGCGCCGTGCGTCGGATGCTCCCAGCGGGCCAGGCACTCCACCCCGACCAGGTGCCGGTCCCCCAGCGACACCTGAGGCTGGAAGTAGATCTCAAGCTCGTCATTGTCGATCGCCCGGCGCAGGTCGTTGGCGAGACCGAGCCGCCGGACCGAACGCGACTCCAGCGACGGGTGGAACGACTGAACGGCCGACGGCAGCAGCTCCGCCGCCCGGGCCGCGACATCCGCCCGCTGCAACAGCGCCGCCGGATCGCTCCCATGATCCGGATGGACCACGACGCCGACCGCGGTGTCGACATCCAGAGTCAGGGTGCCGAACTCCATCGGCACGCGAAGCTCCTCGCGTAGCCGCGCCGCCAGCACAAGCGCCGCCTCGGCGTTCTCCATGCGCAGCGTCACGGCGAACTCGTCGCCGCCAACCCGACCCACCAGCGCCGCTGCCGGAGCCAGACCCCGCAGCCTGCGCGACACCTCGGCCAACAGGGTGTCGCCAGCGGCATGACCCAGTGAATCGTTGACATCCCGCAGGCCGTCGACATCGAACAACAACACTGCGACGACCTCGCCAGGCGCCCGCACCCGCACCGACTCCTCCAGCGCCTGAAGCAGCCGACGGCGGTTGGGCAGACCGGTCAGAGCGTCGTGGTACGCGTCGAAGCGGAGCCTGTCGACCAGCCGGGCGTTCTCGACCGCGACCGCCACATGCGCGGCGACCGTCTCCAACAACCGCACGTCCTCGGGCTGGAAGGACGCGGTGTCGCCGAGCCTGCCGGCGACCTCCAGACAGCCGATGGTGACCTGGCCCGAGGTCAACGGCACGGCGATGGCGTCCTTGACGCCGGCGGCGCGCAGGTCTGCTCGCAGCTCGTCGCCCAGATGGGCGCCGACCGCCACGGTGCGGCCGCCCGCGAACACCCTGCGGCGGATGAGGTCCGGGGTGCCGGGCAGGTCGAGCAAACCTGCCGTCTCAGCCTTCGACGTCAACAACACCTCGGGGTGACGACCGGTCTCGGGTAGCCAGAGGGTGGCGTGCTCAGAGCTGAGCATGCGGCGGGTGCCGTGCAGGATCTGGTCGTAGAGGGTCGCCTCGTGGCGGGTGTCGCGGACGCTCGCGGTGAGGTCGTACAGCTCCTGCAGGGTGTGATGCTGCCGCATGAACTGCGAATACGACCGGTACGCGATCACGAAAAATATCAGGAGCGAGGCCAGCAGAACGACACCCCATGGATTCTGCTGGAGCACCAGAAGAATCACCAGGCCAACCGTGATGTTCACCGTCGTCACAGCGAGACTCGGCGTCACCGTGCGGGCGAGGTCAGCCCCGGACATCCAGCCCTGGACCAGACCGATAACGAGGGTGACGCTGACCATGGTGACCACGAAGTTGGCCGCGACCGAAAGACCCAGAATCAGCCACGTCTCCAGCTGGTCCGCCACCAGCGGCTGATTGCCTGCGACGATGAGCGCAGCCAGGCTGGTCGAGGCGAACTGCGCCGCGACATTGAACCAGCTCTTGATAGCGCTCTGGCCACGTCGCCATGAGACGACCTGGGCGCACACCGCGGCGGCCAAGCGGACCAACGGCACCATCGGCGCCGGAAGGTAGAAGAAGGCCAGCAACAGCGGAATCTCGACGAGCGTCAGGGTGAAGGCCTGCCGTCGTACCTCTACCCGCAGGCGCGTCGCGTCAGCCGCGACGAAGAGCGCGAAATAGATCGCGATCATCACCCAGTTGTCGACAAGCAGGTCGAGGGTCGGCTGAAGGTAGAAAGCGACGATGACCGCGGTGAGTCCCAACGGGACCGTCACGAACCAGGCGAGCGCCGGAGACCTGGCGATGACGGCTCGAGGGTAGGCCATCATCCACCTCCGACCACCGACCAAAGGGGCCGCCGGCTGCATCGCATCCGGGCCCGGCCCGACTACTGCCAGATGACGTCGCTGAGCGGTTCGGGCGAGGCCGTCGGCGACGGGGTCGGCAGCCCGTTGCCCTCACCAGCGCCAGTGCTGCTCACACTACCGGGCGCTGGCGCGCCGGGCGGTCCAGCCGAGTCGGCATGGGCGATGACAACGCTGGCGGCGGTCATCGTGAGCGCTACGGCGGCGACGGCAACGATCTTGCCGGCGGCCAAGCCGAACCTGCGAGAACGCATCCTGACTCCTTGTCGTTTCCGGTCGGCCGCTGTAGTTCCGGTGACGCCGCGCGGCGCGGGTCACGTCTTGACGGGCGAGAGAATGGCCAGGCTGATGCTGCCACACGAGTTGGCCCTGCCCCAGAGGCATAGCAGGCCATCCCGCCCCCGCGTTGGCAAGTCTGTCCGATCGGCCGATGCCCGTCGAGGGGCATCTGCGTCCCGAAGGGACATATTGGCGGTCATCAAAGTCGTGGCGCATTGAACCCTTCGGGCGGTTCGGTCCGTCGGAGACAGCGGGGGCGCTGGGCCGCGCCACATCGCGGTAGGACCGCCGGGCGCTGGCGCGTCGCCGTGCCACCGCCGCGATGGCAATGATCTCGCGGACCGCCAGCGGGCGATGGCGGTCCGCGACCACGCCCGCACGCCAACGAAAGAGGCCCTCGACCGGCGTCTCGGCCGGCACAAGGACCTCTCACATGCTGTGGTGGCGGGTAGAGGATTCGAACCTCTGAAGCTTTCGCGACGGATTTACAGTCCGCTCCCATTGGCCGCTCGGGCAACCCGCCTGGGATGGTTCGCGAGCGCCGCGAAAACTCCGGAACTCACACCTCCGCTGCCGCGGTGGCGACAGCCAGGATAGCGGTATCAACGCCGCGGGGCGCAACCGGGTAGCGTTCGGGGGTGTCGGGACCGGGCGGAACCGGGCACGACGCGAGGAAACCCACTGTTTCGGTCACACCGCAGGAGCATGCATGGCAGCCAACCCGTCGTTCGACATCGTCAGCAAGGTCGACCGGCAGGAGATCGACAACGCTCTCCGGCAGGCGGACAAGGAGTTGTCCACCCGGTTCGACTTCCGTGGCACGGGCACGCAGATCGCCTGGGCCGGGGAGGAGGCGGTCACCTTGCAGTCGGAGACCGAGGACCGGGTCAAGGCGGCTCTGGACGTGTTCAAGGAGAAGCTGATCAAGCGGGACATCTCATTGAAGGCTCTGGACGCCGACGAGCCGCGGATCTCCGGCAAGACCGCGAAGATCGACTGCAAGATCGTCCAGGGGATCGACCAGGAGAAGGCCAAGTCGATCAGCAAGAAAATCCGGGATGAGGGCCCGAAGGGAATCCAGGCGCAGATCCAGGGCGACCAGCTTCGGGTCACCGGCAAGAAGCGCGATGACCTCCAGGCCGTCATCGCGCTGCTGAAGCAGTCGGACTTCGGCATCGCGCTGCAGTTTACGAATTACCGGTAAGCGCCTTCCCGAGGTTCCGCGCCACCGTGGCCTGCGCTGAGCGCGCCAGCGGGCGGCGCGGACCTGGGAGCCGGTCAGCAGGCAGGCTCGACGGCCGTTCGTGGCACGAGCGGCCCGGCTGGCCGGGCGTCCGCGCCGGCGTCGGCTCGGGCGATCGCCCAGGACGGCGGCGCCGCCAGGACCGCCGCGCCGGTCACCGCCATCCCGGCGATGAGGAACGCCCAACTGGCGCCGCCGGGCAGGTCGGCGACGGCGCCGGCGAGCGCCCCGCCTCCCGCGCTGGCGCCGAGGGCGACGGTCGTCGCCCAGGTGTAGGCCTCGGTCCGCATGGACCCGGGCACGAACTTGCCGACCATGGTGTTCTGCACGGTGAGCGCGGGCGCGACCGTCACGCCGCCGACGACGAGGGCGATGCCGAGCGCCCAGGCGTTGGGCATCGCGATGAGGATGAGGAAACTACCGGCGACGCCGAACGCCAGCAGGGCGAACTGGCGTGCCAACGCCCGCGCCGGCCGCCGCGCCCCGTACCAGAAACCACCGACGGCGCTGCCGATGCCCCACACCGCCAGCAGAATTCCGGCGAGTCCTTCGGCGGCGCCTGGGCCGCTGTGGGCGGTGGCGTAGGCGGGAATGCTGACGGCCATCGCCCCGAATGCCATGCCGAGCAGGCCGACCGAGGCGAGCAGGCTGGGGAAGCCGGGGACGCTGAGCGCGCCCAAGCCCCGGGTTCGGACGCCCGAGGGGTGCGGCTGCCAGTGGCGCAGCACCCGGCCACCGGCCAGCGTGAGAGTGCCGACGAAGGTGACGACCGCTGAGGTGACCAGGGCGGACCGGGCGCCGGCGAGCAGGGTGCAGGCGGCGAACAGCAACGGCCCCAGGATGAACACGACCTCGAACAGGGACGTCTCGGCGGCGAGCGCCGCGGGCCGCAGCGACGTCCGGCCGGTGTGGGGTTCGGTGAGGTCGTTCCAGGCGCCGCGGACGGCCGCGGTGACGGGCGGGAAGGTGACGCCGGCGAGGGTGGCCATGAGGTAGATGAGCGGGAGGGCGTCGGCGCCCCCTCCGAGCGCCCAGAGCAGGCCCGCGAGCGCGAGCGGGTGGGTGACACCGGTGACCAGCAGGACCGGCCGGGGCCCGATCCGGTCGGCGAGCCGGCCCAGTACGGGGCTGACCGCGGCGCTGGCGAGCGCGTACAGGCCGTCGGCGATGCCGGCGTAGGCGAACCGCCCGGTGGCCTGCTGGACGAGGACGAGCATCGCGAGCGGGGTGATGCCGATGCCGAGCCGCGCGATGACGCCGCCGAGCAGCAGGTTGGGCGCGCCGGGAATGCGCCACACCTGTTGGTACTGCCGAAAGGCCGTCATGTCGCCCACCTTTTGGCGTCCGGGCGGCGCCGGGCCGCTGCGGGTGATGACCCGGACCAGGTCAGAGCCCTTGAACCCTACGGCCGGACGCTGGCGCGCTGAATCGCGTTTCGGGGTGCGTCCGGTCACACCGGCTGCGGGCGGCCCGGTGGGCCGGCAACGGCCGGAGCAGGTCAGGTCAGGGCTGCCAGGTCGAACACCAGTTGGGGGGCGAAACCCACCGCCACAGCCGTGGCGGTCGCGACGACGATCGCCGCCGAGACCGACCAGGCGACGACTGGCGCGGTCGCCGCTGGAGCGTCGGCGGGGGCAGGCGGCGGGAGGTAGAGCGTCGTGACGAGCCGGAGGTAGTAGGCGAGACCGATCACCACATTGAGCGCGAGTAGCAGGGCTAGCCAGGCCAGACCGCCGTCGAGCAGGGCACGGATCACAGTGGCCTTCCCGAACAGGCCCGCCAGGCCGGGCGGCAGCCCGGCCAGCCCGACAAGGGCCAACGCCAGCGCCGCGCCGAGGGCGCGACGGGTTCGGGCGACGCCGGTGTACCCGGCGATGTCGCCGCCGTCGCGGCCAGGCCCGCGTAGCGCGGTCACCGCGGCGAACGCCCCGAACTCGATGACCAGAAAGAAGATCGTGTACGCGATGGCGGCCGCCCGGGCCTGGGCTGCGACGGCGTCCGCGCGTCCGGCTGCGGTGGCCAGGGCCGCCAGCGGGGCGAGCAAATAACCGACCTGGGCCACCGACGACCAGGCGAGCAGGCGCACCATCCGGGTCTGCCGGAGGGCCCCGAGATTCCCCACCGTCATCGTCACCGCGGCGAGGACCGCCAGGGTCCAACCGGTCCGTTCCGCCGGGAGGGTCCGCCAGAGTGCCACCAGCGCGACAACCCCGCCGAGCTTGGAGGCGGTGGACAGGTAGGCGGCCACCGGCAGCGGGGCGGCGTCGTAGGTGGCCGGAGCCCAGGCGTGCAGCGGGACGGCGGCTACTTTGAACGCCAGACCGGCCAGCAGGAGCGTCGCCCCGACGGCGGCCAGCGGCGCCGTCGCGTCCGGGAACAGGATCGTCGAGACCGCCGCCGACGACGCCGACAGGCGCAGACTGCCGGTGGCTGCGTACGTCAAGGCCGCCCCGAGGAGCGCGACGGCCGTGGCGGCGACGCTGACCACGAAGAACGTCACCGCACCCTCGGCCGCAGCGCGGTCGGCCGTCCGCCGGCCGCGCAACCCGACCAGCACGTACAGCGGCAGGGTGAGGGTCTCGACCGCGACGATGAGGCTGACGAGATCCCCCGCATAGCCCAGGGCCACGCCGCCGGTCATCGAGCAGGCGAGCAGGAAGCAGAACTCCCCCGGCGGCGGGCCGTCGCGCAACATCGGCGCCGCCAACCCCAACGCCCCGACGGTGAGCAGCGCGAACAGGGTGGCCATGAGCCCCGCGTACGGGGTGGCCAGGTACGAGCAGCCGTCGAAGCACAGCGACGCCCGGTCCGGGCCCGCGCCCACCCACAGCGCGGCCGCCCCGGTGAGCGCCGCCCCGGACGCGGTGACGGCGACGGTGACCGCCCGCCGCCCCGCCAGCAGGTCGACGAGGAGCGCCAGCACGGCGGTTCCGGCGGCCCAGTACAGCGGCAGCAGCGCCAGGTGGTCGACGGTCATCTGGCCTCCTCCGCGGTCAGCTCGGCCACCACGTCGCGGGCGGGTTCGGTGACCAGCGCCGGCGCCAGCCCCAACGTCAGGGTCAGCGCCGCCAGCGGCGCCCAGGTCGTCCACTCGACCCGTGCGGCCCGTCCGTCCATGTCGGACACGGCCGGCCCTGGGTCGCCGTGGCTGACTTTGCGGAGCATCCGCAGAAAGTACGCCGCCGCGAGGGCCCCGCCGACGGCGGCGAGCACCGCCAACGTCAACCACAACGGTCCACCCAGCTGCGCCGCCGCGACCACCGCGAGCGCCTCACCCCAGAAACCGGCCAGTCCGGGCAGACCGAGGGAGGCGACCGCGGCGAAGCCCAGCAGCCCGGCCAGGCGGGGCGCTGGCTCGCGCAGCCCGCCGAGGCTGGTCAGTTCCCCGGTCCGGGTCCGTTCCTTGATCGCGCCGGCCAGGAAGAACAGCAGACCGGTGACGACGCCGTGGGCGATATTGCCGAGCACGGCGGCGTTGAGGCCGGTGGGCGTGGCGGTGGCGATCCCGAGGATGACGAAGCCCATGTGTCCGACGCTGGAGTAGGCGATGAGCGATTTCAGCTCGGTCTGCGCCAGACACACCAACGAACCGACGATGATCGCCGCGACGGCCAGGACGCCCAGGTAGGGCGCGGCGGCGCGCAGACCCTCCGGGGTGACCCCGAGTCCGACCCGGATCAGCCCGTACGTTCCCGTTTTCAGCATCACCCCGGCGAGCAGCACGCTGCCGACAGTCGGGGCCTGGGTGTGCGCCGCCGGCAGCCAGCTGTGCAGCGGCCACAGCGGCGCCTTCACCGCGAACGCCACCGCGAACAGCGTGAACGCCGCCAGCTGCACGCTGCGTGGGAGCGCGCCGCCGCCGGTAAGCGTGGCGAGGTCGGCCGAGCCGGCGGCGTTGACAACGACCAGGACGCCGACCAGCAGGAGCACCGACCCGAACAGCGAGTACAACGCGAACAGCCGGGCCGCCCGCCGCCGGTCCGGGCCGCCCCAGCCGGCGATGACCGCGTACATCGGCAGCAGCACGACTTCGAAGAACAGGAAGAAGACGATGAGATCGCCGGCGAGGAAGACGCCCAGCACGCCGACCTCGATGACAAGCAGCAGCGCCGCCAGCACCGCGGACCGGTCGCCGGGCGGCCGGCGCCAGGCGTGCAGGCAACACAGCAGCGTCAACACGGTGGTGAGCAGCACCAACGGGTACGACAAACCGTCCAGGGAGAGGGTGAACCGCAGGTGCAGGTCGGGCGCCCAGGCCACGTCGACGCGGTGCCACGCCGCGGCTGGCGGCTGCCCGGCCGTCAACGCCGCGGTGTCGGCGTGAGCCGAACCTGGATCACGTCCCCACCACAGCAGGACGCTGACCAGCAGGGCCACTGCCGCGAAGCCCGTCGCCACGGCCCCGCCGGCCCGGTCGTGCCGGGCCGGGAGCAACGCGACGAGCGCCGCGCCGACGGCCGGAACGGCGAGCAGCGCGACGAGCAAGACCGGTCCCAGCATCAGCGGGACTCCCCTCGGGAGTGTTCCTGGCCGGCGGTCACCGGACGCCGCCGACGGCCAGCGCCAACGTCAGCAGCAGCACACCGGCCAGGGCGAAGGTCGTGGCCCGGGGCAGGGACGCCCGGTGCGCGGCGAGCAGGCCGACGCCGAGCCGGGACACCGCCCGGCCCACCCCGGCGACCGTGCCGCCGACGAGGACAGCGTCGGCGTTCCGGGTCGCCCGGGCCAACGCCGTCACCGGGCGGACGACAACAGCGGACTGGACGGCGTCGACACCGAACCCGACGGCCAGCCAGGGCCGCAGCCGGCCCAGCGCCACCGCCGGGTCGCCCGCCCGCGACCGCCGCCAACCCCACCACGCCCCGGCGGCGCCGAGCACGGTGAGGAGGGTCGGGAGCGCCACGGCAGCGTCCAGGTGCGGGGGCGCCAGACCCAGGAGCGAGCGCCACGGCGCGGCAAACACCGCCAGACCCAGGACGGCCGCCGGCGCCGCCAGCGCCAGCATCGGCCCCCGCATCGACCACGGAGGATCGTTGGCGGTCCGGCCGACCGTGGCCGTAGGTGGCGTCGTCTCAGGCCCCGGTGGGTCTGTTCTGGCTGGTCCGAAGAACGTCAGGAGCAGCAGGCGCGTGGCGTACCAGGCGGTCACCGGAACACCGAGCAGCATCGCCGACCACACCAACCAACCCGTCCAGCCGGGGGCGGCCGCGGCGGCGACCAGCACGCCCTCCTTGCTGAAGAATCCTGACAGCGGTGGCACGCCCGCCAACGCGCCCAGGCCCACCGCCGACACCGCGAACGTCACCGGCATCGCCCTGCGGAGCCCGCCCGGCATCAGGTTGCCGCCGACTGCGTGGATCACCGCGCCGGCGGCCAGGAACAGCAGCGCCTTGAACGCGGCGTGGGTCACCAGGTGGAACATCGCCGCCGCCGGCGCGGCCACCGCCAACGCCCCGGTCATGTAGCCGAGCTGGGAGACTGTCGACCAGGCCAACACCCGCTTGATGTCGTCCTGTGCGGTCGCCGCGAACGCGCCGAGCAGCAGCGTCGCCGCCGCGACCACGGCCAACGCCGCCATCGTCGTCGCCGAGCCGGCCAACAGCGGGAACAACCTGGCCAGCACGTACACGCCGGCGGCGACCATCGTCGCGGCGTGGATGAGCGCGGAGATCGGGGTCGGGCCGGCCATCGCGTCCGGGAGCCAGGTGTGCAGCGGAAACTGGGCGCTCTTGCCGGCGACGCCCGCGAGCAGCAGGAGCCCGGCCGCGGTGAGGGTCGCCGGATCGTAGGTGTGGGCCAGGACGTCGGCGATGCGGAAGCTACCGGCGCCGACCCCCAACAGGACCACGCCGAGCAGGAAACCCACGTCGCCGATCCGGGTAACCAGGAACGCCTTCACCGCAGCCCGCGGCGCTTCGGCCAGCCGGCGGTCGTGGGCGATGAGCACATACGAGCACAGCCCCATCACCTCCCAGCCGACCAGGAGCAGGAACAGGTCGCTGGCGACCACGACCAGCAGCATCGCGCCGGTGAACAGGCTCACCTGGGCGGCGTACGGGCCGTAGCGGTCGTCCCCGCGCAGGTAGCCCGGTGAGTAGACCTGCACGGCCAGCGCCACCGCGGCGACCACGACAGCCAACAGCGCCGCCGTGGGCGTCACCCACACCCCGGCCGTGATGTCGACGCCGCCGACGTCCAACCAGGACGTCGACCATCCGACCTGACGGTCAGCGGCGACGAGCCAGCTGGCGAGCGCCAAAGCCGCCGCGGTGGCGCCCACCGCCAAGGCGGCGGCGACCCGCCGGCGGCACGCCGGGACGAGCAGCCCCAGCAGACCGGCGGCCGCCGGAACCACCGGCAACGCCACGGCCGCGATCACTGGGCCGCCCCGGGCGTGGCCGACGGCGTCCCACAGGTCGGGCTGGTCAAACTCGGGCTGGTAGCTGCCAGGGCGACAGTCGCGTCGGGCCCGGTCAGGGCGATGGCGTCCACGTCGATGTCCGCGCGCAGCCGAAACAGGCGCAGCACGATCGCCAACCCCACACCGACCTCCGCGGCCGCCAGGACGATGACGAACAGCGCGAAGACCTGCCCGCTGTGCGGCAACGCGGCCCGCACCGTCGTGTCGGCGGTGACCAGCAGCAGGTTCACCGCGTTGAGCATCAGCTCGACGGCCATGAGCAGCAACACGGCGTTCCGGCGCCGCAGCAGACCGAAAACGCCGAGACCGAACAGCCCGGCGGACACCAGGTACGGGATGACCGGTCGCATCAGCCGCGCTCCCCGACCGGCCGGGACACCACGATGGCGCCCACCAGAGCCGCCAGCAGCAGCACCGACACCAGCTCGAACGGCAGCACCCAGGAGCGGAAGAGCTGCTCCCCCAGCCTGGTGGCGTCGCCGGCCTGCGGCAGCGGCACGGACGACCAGCGGTAGGCGTCGATGAGCAGCGCGGCCAGGCCGAGCCCGGCGCCGCCGCCGACCAGGACTGCGGCCGGACCGGCGCGGTCCAGGTCGTCGGACGGGCCGATCGGCGCCCGGGTCAGCATGACCGCGAACAGCAGCAGCACCACGACCGCGCCGACGTAGATGAGCACCTGTACCCATGCCAGCAGCTCGGCGGTGAGCACCAGGAACATTCCGGCGACCGACGCCAGGCACAGCACCAGGTGCAGCCCGGCCCGGACCAGGTGGGTGGTCGTGACGACCCGCCAGGCCGCCCCGAGGGCGACCACGCCGAGGGCGGCGAGCAACCAGTCGGCGGCGTTCACCCGTCCGTCCCGCCAGGACTTCGCAGGTCCTGGGTGGCCCGCCGGGCGGCGGCCTGTTCCTCCTTGGCCGGCTCGCCGTTGGGGTCGTGCGCCGGCGGCGGCGGGACGGTCGCCATCCACTCGCCGAGCCGGTCGCGTTCGTGCAGCAGGTCGCGCAGGTCGTGCTCGGCGTACTCGAACTCCGGCGTCCAGTACAGGGCGTCGAACGGGCACACCTCGATGCAGATCGCGCAGTACATGCACAGCGAGAAGTCGATGGCGAACCGGTCCAGCACGTTGCGCTGGCGGGTCCGGGCGGCCCCGGGCGTCACCACCTCCTCCTTGTGGGAGTCGATGTAGATGCACCAGTCGGGGCACTCGCGCGCGCACAGCATGCAGACGGTGCAGTTCTCCTCCCGCAGCGCGATCACCCCGCGGGAGCGGGGCGGCAACTGCGGAGCGACGTCCGGGTACTGCTGGGTGTCCGCGCGGCGGGTCAGGGTCTTGGCGGTGATCGCCAGACCCTTGGCCAGCCCGGACCCGGGGAAGGTGCCCATGGTGGCATCCTGCCGTGTCGGCGGGGTCCAGCGCGAGCGCCCCCGTCCGATCGGCGCGGCCCGGGGGGCGGGCGGCGGTCAGGCCACCACGACGCCGGCGGTCAGCACGAGCTGGCCGAGCGCGACCGGGACCAGACCCAGCCAGCACAGTCGCTGGAGCTGGTCCTCGCGCAGGCGCGGGAAGGCCACCCGCACCCAGATGATCACGAAGCTGACGGCGAACACCTTGAGCAACGTCCACAGCCACCCCAGCTCGGCATCCGCGAACGGGCCCTTCCAGCCCCCGAGGAACAGCACCACCGTCAGCGCCGCGATGACCACGATTCCCACGTACTCGGCCAACAGGAACAGCGCGAACCGAAGCCCGGTGTACTCGGTGAGGTAGCCGAACACCAGCTCGGAGTCGGCGATCGGCATGTCGAACGGCGGGCGGCGGATCTCGGCCAGCCCGGCGACGAAGAACACCGCCAGCGCGGGCAGCTGCCACAGCAGCCACCAGGGGCGCCACGCCTCGATGATCCCGGTCAGGGAAAGGGTGCCGGCGGCCATCGCCACGGACGCGGCCGCCAGGACCAGCGGCAGCTCGTACCCGAGCAGCTGCGCCGCGCCGCGCAGCCCGCCGATGAGGCTGTACTTGTTCGCCGACGACCACGCGGCCATGAGCAGCGACACCACGCCGAGGCCGAGGACGGCCAGGACGAAGAACAGTCCGATGTCCAGCGGCTGGGCCACCAGGTCGCCCGGGCCCAGCGGGATCACGAGCAGGACCAGCAGGTACGGCAGCAGGGCAACCGCGGGCGCGAGCCGGAACACCGGACGGTCCGCCCCGCGTGGGGTGAGGTCCTCCTTCTGCGCGAACTTCACGCCGTCGGCGAGGAGCTGCGCCCAGCCGTGGAACCCGCCGGCGTACATCGGCCCGAGCCGGGCCTGCATGTGCGCCATGACCTTGTGTTCGGTCTGCCCGACGATCAGCGGCAGAGTCAGGAACGCCACGAACACCGCGCCGACCCGTAACGCCAGCTCGGCCCAGGTCGGCATCAGCTCTCCCCGGCCGGTCGGGCCGCCGGCCCCCACAGCGCCGGGTCGGGGACGCCCGGCGGGCGGGCCGGGGCCCGGCGGGACGGCGCCCCGCCCTCGGACTCGCCCGGCTCCTTGGCGCCGGGCCATGTCTTGACGACCCGCGAGGCCAACACGAAGTCCTTGCGCATCGGCTGCCCCTCGAACTCCGGCGGCAGCAGCAACGGCCGCAGCCCGCCCGGGTGCCCGCGGAAGTCGAACCCGAACATCTCGTGGGTCTCCCGCTCGTGCCAGGCGGCGCCCGGGTAGATCGTCACCACCGAGTCGACGACCGGTGAGCCGACCGGCGTCGTGGTCCGCACCAGCAGGCCGTGCCGGCGGCGGGTGGACCACAGGTGCGCGACCAGGGCGAGCCCCTCGGCGCCCTCATCGACGGCGCTGAGCCAGTCGAAGAAGTCACCGGACAGCTCGGGGTCATCGCGGACCGCGCGCAGCGCGTCCGCCCAACGCTCGGCGGGCACGTCGACGACGGCGCGAGCGAACGTCTGCCCTCCGGAGACGCTCGTCGAGGCGCCCTCGATGAGGGACGCCAGCCGTTCGCCGATCTCCTGGGCAGTCATGGGCCTGATCCTAAGCAGCGGAAGGTCCGGGGCGTTCGCGGCGCAACCTTCCGCCGCGCTGACGCGTCATTCTCCGTGACCGGGGACGGCCGGAATGTCGTACCGGGACGGAAGAATCAACACCAGTCGGGGACGTCCGGGCAGCACCCGGGCGGCCCCGCCCAGAGCGGTTCCAAAGCTTTGCTGTGCGCGCCTGGCGCCGGGCGCGCCCGGTCAGACCTATCAGGACGACGAGAGGACAACTGTGCCATACCGACTCGACACTGTGCCCACCCCGCGGCTCACCACTCCTGCCGCCCGCTGGGCGGGACCGGGCCGCGGCGCCCGCTGGGCCGGGCCGGGCCGCCGGGGTCACCGGGCCTGGTGATCCATCGCTTCTGCGCTCTCCCGTAGTCGACGTGGTGAGTACCGGGGCTCATGCGGTTCTGGCAGGGATTCCCGAAGGTAGAGGCTATGACCGCAACCGCCCTGGCCGCCGCCACGCCCGCGAGCCGGGACCGCTACCTGGACCTGCTGCGGGTCGCCTCGCTCGCCGTCGTGGTGCTCGGCCACTGGATCATGGCGGTGATCGAGGTCGACGCCCGAGGCACGGTGACGGCGACCAACCTGCTGGCAGCGCTTCCGGCGCTCCAGCCGGTGACCTGGCTGTTACAGGTGATGCCGGTGTTCTTCTTCGTCGGGGGCTTCGGGCACGCCGTCGCGCTGGGTTCCTCCCGTTATGACGGCTACACAGCGTTCGTGCGGAGCCGGGCCACCCGGCTGCTGCGGCCGACGGCGGCCTTCGTCGCCGTGTGGCTGCTGGCGGCGGTCGCCATTGACCTGGCCGGCCAGAACACGGGCGCGCTGCGGATGGCCGCGCGCACGGTGGCGCAGCCGCTGTGGTTCGTCGGGGTCTACCTGGCCGTCGTGGCCCTGGCGCCGCCGATGCGTCTGCTCCACCAGCGGTGGGGGCTGTGGGCGACAGCGGGACTGGTCGGCGCGGCCGGTCTGGTCGACGTGCTGCGACTGGGGTTCGGCCTGCCCGCGGTCGGCAGCCTGAACCTGCTGCTCGTCTGGCTGGCCCTGCACCAGCTGGGTTTCGCCTACGCCGACGGCACCCTGACGCGGGGTGGCCGCCGCGCAGCCGCGCTCATGGCCGCCGGCGGCCTGACGGCGGTGCTGGGGTTGACGGTGTTCGGGCCGTACCCGGTGTCGATGGTCGGAATGCCCGGGGCGAAGGTGTCGAACATGTCGCCGCCCACGGTGGCGCTGTTCGTCCACGGCGTGTGGCTGATCGGTCTGGTGCTGCTGCTACGCGCGCCGGTGAAACGCTGGCTGGACCGGCCGCGGGTCTGGACCGCCGTAATCGTGGCGAACGGGCTGGCGATGACGGTGTTCCTGTGGCATCTCACCGCGCTGTTCGTCGTCGCGGGGCTGGCGATCCGGTTCGATCTGCTCCCCCCGGTGGGCTCACTGACGTGGTGGTTGTCCCGACCCGTCTGGATCGTCGCTCTACTGGTCGTCACCGCGCTCTTCACGCTGCTCTTCCGACGGTTCGACGCCCTGCGGGCGCCCGGCGGGGGCCTGGCCGGACAGGGTGCGGGCGTTGCCGCCGCGATCGGCATGGCGTTCGGCGCCGTCGGTGTGCTCGGCCTGTCCGTGGTCGGCCTGGCGGGGCCGGTCTCCGGACACACCGCGATCCTCCTCGGGGTGAGGATCACGGCCCTGGGCGCCGTCGCGATCACCCTGTCCGGATTCGCGCTGCTTCACCTGCCCCGGCTGCCTGCCCGCCAACGTCACGGCGCCCGCGCCTGAGGCATCGGTCCTCCTACGACGCGCGGTTGATGGCTGCCTGGAGACGCCGCAACGCAGTGTCGGCGCCGGAGACACCGAGCGCCAACTCCGCGGCGTGGTCTCCCCGCGCGGCGGCGAGCAGCGCCTGAGCGGAGCGACGTGAGTATGGGCGCCCGGTCGGCCGGCCACCGACATGGCCGCCGAGGCTGTGGGTGCTCAGAGCCCGGGCAGGCGGTTGTTGCGGAACAGATCGACGAACAGCTGGTGGTCGTCGCGGGCGCGGGCCCCGTAACGGTGCGAGAAGTCGACGAGCATGCCCACGAACCGGGCGTCGTCCCCGCCGACGGCGGTGGCGATCGCCTCCTCAGTAGAGAAGTCGACGAGGTCGTGGGCGGACTCGTCGTCCGCCACGGAGTGCATCCGGGCCACCGCCCGACCAAGGTCAGTGGTGACGCCGGCCAGATCGGCCGGCTCGTTGACGTCCGACCAGTCCAGGTCCGCCGCGTACGGGGAAACCTCGGCGACGACCTGGCCGACGCCGTCGAACTCCGTGAAACCGCACCACGGGTCGGCGTGCGCCTGCAACGCCCGCTGCGACTCCGCCGTCCGGTGCCCCTGGTGCCGGAAGTAGCCACGGACCCGGGAGTCGACGATATGCCGGGCGACGGCCGGCGACTGGGCCTGCTTCATGTAGATGACGACGTCGTTCTCCAACGCCTGGGTGTGGCCCTCCAGCAGCAGGTTGTACGACGGCAGCCCGGCCGAGCCGATCCCGACGCCCTTACGGAGCACCACATCCTTGACCTGCGCTGACAACGGGCGCAGGTGCGCCGAGCCGGGCGGCAGCGTCCCCAGGTACCCGCCGAATGAGTCGATGACCCTCTTGCGGTCCCCGGCGTCGACCTCGAAGACACCGTCGCTGAGCGAGAACCGTCGGTCGTAGTTGTCGATCGTGGTCTGCTCGGCCAGCAGCGATACCCGGGTGTTGAGTCGGGCCTTCTGGAGCACCCGGCGCAGCACACCGGTGGCCGTTTCGAGGGTGATCGAGCCGATCGCGTCGTCGCCGCCGGCCGCGATGGCCCGCAGTTCGGACAGGTAGGCGCGGGCGAACCGCCGGATGAGGTCGCTGATGATGTCGTCCGACAGCGCTTTGGCGAACCCCAGCAGGGCGACGCTGGCGGCGAAGCGTTTGAGATCCCAGGTGAACGGGCCGACATACGCCTCGTCGAAGTCGTTGACGTTGAACACGAGCTGGCCGGAATCGTTCATGTACGTGCCGAAGTTCTCGGCGTGCAGATCACCGTGGATCCAGACCCGGCTGGTGCGCTCGTCGAGGTAGGCCTCGTCGGCGTGCTCGCTGGTGAGGTCGGCGTAGAACAGGCAGGCGCTGCCCCGGTAGAACGCGAACGGCGAGGCCGCCATCTTGCGGAACTTGCGGCGGAACGCCGCGGGGTCGGCGGCCATGTGCTCGCCGAACTCCGTGGTGAGGGCCTCGATGATGGCGCCGGAGCGCCGCCGGGCGTCAGTCATGCGCGCAGCGTAACGCCCGGGCGGGAGCCGGGCTGCGGCGTTAGCGATCGGCGGCCGGGGGCCGGACCGGCGGGGCGGTCAGGGCGGCGACGTCGGGCGCGGCGAGCGGGTCGGTCCGGTCGACGCCGCCCAGACCGGCCTGCTCGGCGGCGATCTTCTCCTGGAGCCGCAGGATGCCGTGGAGCAGGGCCTCAGGCCGCGGCGGGCAGCCAGGGACGTAGACGTCAACGGGAATGAGCTGGTCAACACCCTTGGTGACCGAGTACGAGTCCCAGTAGGGACCGCCGCAGTTGGAGCACGAGCCGAACGAGATGACGTACTTGGGCTCCGGCATCTGGTCGTACAGCCGTTTGATGGCCGGGGCCATCTTGTCGGTGACGGTGCCCGAGACGACCATGAGGTCGGCCTGCCGGGGCCCGTGGGCGAACGGAATGACGCCGAGGCGCATGAAATCGTGCCGGCCCATGCTGCTGGCGATGAACTCGATCGCGCAGCAGGCCAACCCGAAGTTGAAGACCCACAGCGAGTAGCGCCGACCCCAGTTCAGCACGAACCGGATCGGCTCCCCCAGAACGCCCGGCAAGCCCGCCATGCCGGCCACCCTACCGGCCCCGACGCCCAACGCTGCTACGACGGCGGCCAGGCGCAGCGGCGCAGGTCCACGGCCTCGCCGCGCATCGGAACGCCTTCGGCCAGCAGCCGGCGACGGGCCTCGGCGGGCTGACTGGGCGCCACCCGTCCGGCGGCGTTGACGACCCGGTGCCACGGCACGCCACCGCCGTGCCGGGCCATGATCGTGCCGACCTGCCGGGCTGAACAACGGCCGGACGCCTCGGCGAGCGCGTCCGCTACCGCCCCGTAGGTGACGACGCATCCCGGGGGGACGCGCTCCACCAACGACAGCACCGCCTCGACGTACTCGTCCGGGTCCACGGTTCGGGCAGCTCCGCCTGCGGGCCCGGTCAGCCGACCGCTGGGCCCGCGTACCGGCGTCCCCGGTAGTACGGCCAGGCGTTGGCCTTGCAGCCGGCCAGGCCGAGCGTCTGTTGCTGCATCACCGGCGCGAGTCGATCCCGGCCGGGGCAGCGTTCGTGGCCCCGGCCAAGCTGGTGACCCACCTCGTGGTTGACCGCGTAGGCGCGGTACTCCGCCAGCGGTGCGCCGTAGCCGGGCACCGACTGCCACCACCGGGCCATGTTGATGATGACCTTTCCAGCGAGGCGGCAGTTGGTGTACCGCTGGGTGCGCAGGCCAGCGGCGGCGCACATCCGCTCCGAGGTCGCCGGCGTGGCCAGGTACACCGTGAACTGTGCCGGCACAGCGGCGCTGACCTGCTGGAACCGGAAGACGCGCGAGGCGCTCCAGCCGCGGGCGTCGCCCAGGATCTGCCCGACCTCGGCGGCGAACTCCGGACCGTTCTGACCCGCGCCGAGCTCCACCGCCACCCGGTACCGCAGCAGTTGACCAGCCCGACCGTGGACCGGACCGGTGCGGCCGACCCAGCCGAAACGTCCTGATCCGCTCCCGGGGAAAGCCGCCGCCCGTGGGGCCGTCTGGGCCGGCGACGGCGGCTCGCTGACCGGGTCGGGCGCCGGCGCCGTCCCGGCGCCCGGCCCGGCTGGCTTCTCCGCCGGCCCCCGCACCACATCGACGACGATGAGACCGGCGGCCAGGACCAGAAGCAGCAGTAGAAGTGAGCGCCGCCGGCGGGTCAGCATCCGGCGGCGGAGCGCGAACCGACGGCGCGCGTCGCGCATCGCCGACGAGCCACCCGCCCCCGGGCGGACCACATGTTCGACGGCCTCCGCCGCGTCCAGGGCGGCCCGGCCCGCTGGGGTGAGCCGGCCCCGCAACGCCCGGGGCCGCTGATGTTCGCGACGCCCGCTGAGCGGGACGCCGCCGGCCGGCGTCGGGCCGTGCCAGTCCGGCGGCTCGGCGCCTTGTCGGACCGGTCGGTCGACCGAGTCCGGGCGGGAGCGGGGGCGGGCGGGCGTGACCATCGCTGACTCAGCCTTCCACGATCGGCGGGGCGCCGAGCCCCGAACGGCGTACCGCCATCGGGTGATGATCCGCCGGCGGTTCCAGGCTACGTGCCGCCGCGGGTCCGGAAGCCCCGGCTGCCCTGGGTCAGAGGAGGGCGTCCAGCAGGCGGTTGACCGCGGCCATGGTGGCCCGAACCGCGGCGTGGTGCGGGTCGCCCAGGACCAACGCGGAGCCGGCGAGCTGTTCCACCCAGCCGTCGCAGACGAGCAGGACCACGACGACGGCAACCTCGCAGGCGCCGAAGGTGACGGTGGTGACGTGCTCAACAAAGCAACGGCCAGGGTCCGAGCCGGGACGTGCCTCGGCGACCAGGTCCCCGATGGCGGACGCGGCGGCCACGGCGCACAGCCGCAGAATGTAGGAGTCGACGGCCGGACCGGTGGCCACCCCGGTAGCCGTCCGGGGGCCGACGCCCAGGCGCACCTCCACGGTGGCTTCCTGCCCGGCCGAGCTGACGCGCACATGCTCGATGAGCACCCGCCCCGGACGCTCGTCGGCGCACCAGGCGGACTTCTGCCGCCTCCCGGCCACATCTTCCGCGGGCGGACGGACGAGGACCGGCGGCGGCTCGGGGTCGTCGTTGGCGCGGCGCCGTCCGCGCCGTCCGCGCTCGTCGGTCCCGGCGCGGGCCGTCGCGGCGGCGTTATCCGCGCCGACTCTGGCCACCGGCCCGACGGCGTCCGCGACCGGATCGGCGGCGACCACGGTGTCCACAGCGGTCACAGTGTCGGCGGCGGCGTGGGCCGGGCGGCGGCCGGGCGTGGCCTGTTGCGGAATCCACGCCTGTGCCGGGGGCCCCGTCTCGGCCGTCCGTGGCAGGGTCGACCGGGGGGCCGCGGCCAGGCCCAACCGTTCCTGCAGCAACCGGGCCACCTCGCGGCTCACGTGAGCGGCGTCGGCGCCCTCGGCGAGGTCCAGTCGCAGGTTGTGCGCTCCGGCGGCGGTGCTGCGCAGCGAGGCGTCCTGGACCCCGGCGACCCCGCGGACGGCGGTGAGGACCGCGTCGACGTCGAACCCCTCAGGGCGCTCGCCGGGCGTGGCGGGGAACTCGTCGCGACGCAGGTGGGTGGCGATTCTGGCCAGCTCCGGGGTCTGCGCCGGGGAGGCTGGGACGGCGAGCGCGGTGGCCGGCTCGGCCGAGGCCGGTACCCGGTGCGGGAGAACCGGACGGACCACCGCCGATCCGTCCGGCGCGACGAGAACCGCCGCGGCGGGGGCCGGCGTCACGACGCTGCCGTTGAGCGCCGCGCCGCTGGGTGACGGACGGGCGGCGCTATCGGTCGAGTGGGACGACCGGGCGCTGGACGCTCCGAACGGCGGGGGCGCGCACCACCGGGTGGGGTCGGTCGACAACGGCCGCCCATTGTCGACCGGCCGGGTGTTGCCGTTGCGGGGGCGGCCGTCCGACGGCGGCCAGTAGCCGTTGACCTCCATGACCTCGCCGGCGCCAGGCACGCCGGACCGCCCGTCCTCGGACGGGTCCCAGCCAACGTGGCCCGCCCGGGCGCGGCCCGCTGCGGGCTGACCTGATTCGTCCACCGTGCGCTCCTCGGTCACCTGCGTTGAGGCTACCGTGTGCGTGGGTCAGGATGGCGACACGCGCCAATCGCGGAGCCACCGGCGCGACGCCGCCGTCCAGCGAGCGGCCCAGGGCATGGAGGTACCCGATGGATTCTGTCGACGAGGCGCGGGCGGCCGGTCGGTCCACCCGACTGCCCCGGTCAGCGAGACGTCAGCAGCTGCTCGCCGCGGCGCAGGACGTTTTCGTGGCCCAGGGGTACCACGCCGCGGCCATGGATGACATCGCCGAACGCGCCGGGGTCTCCAAACCCGTGCTCTACCAGCACTTCCCCGGCAAACTCGACCTCTATCTGGCGTTGCTGGACACCCACTGCGATGCGATCGTGGCGGCGGTCCGGTCCGCCATGGACGTCGCCGACGACAACAAGGACCGGGTCCGGGGCGCGGTACGGGCATACTTCGACTTCGTGGACCACGAGAGCGGGGCGTTCCGGCTCGTCTTCGACTCGGACCTGCGTAACGATCCGGCGGTCCGCGAACGGGTCGACCGGGTCGAGGCGGGCTGCGTGGCGGCGATCACCGACACCATCATCGGCAACACCGGGGTCGACCGCCCCCGCGCCGAGCTGCTGGCCTCCGGCCTGGTCGGCGCCGCCGAGACGGCCGCGCAGTTCTGGCTGGCGGGCGGGCGCGCCGTGCCGAAGGAGCAGGCCGAGGCGTTGCTGGCGGCGTTGGCGTGGCGGGGCATCGCCAGCTTCCCGCCCCAGGGCGAGCAGGGAGCGCGGTGAGCTGAAGCCGCCTACGCCGCTTGTCGGTCTCGGACCGGTCGGCCCGGTAGGCTTTCGCCGAGCCAGCGTCACCGCCAAGGGAGGCAACGTGGAGGTCAAGATCGGCGTCCAGTACGCGCCGCGGGAACTCGTCGTGGACAGCGTCCAGTCGCCGGACGAGGTGGAGCGTGCCGTCACCGAAGCCATGAGCGGTGACACCGGCGTGCTCGCCCTCACCGACGAGAAGGGCCGCCGGGTCCTCGTCCCGGTCGGCAAGCTCGCCTACGTGGAGATCGCCGAGGCGAGCGTCCGCGCGGTGGGCTTCGGCCGATAGCCGTTGAAACGGCCCCGGGCACTCGCCCCGGGGCCGTTTCAGTTGCTCAGACCGACCGCCGCCATGCGGTCGCTGTGCCGGGCCACCAGGCGCCGGTGCAGCTCAACGAGGCGGGTCGGGTCGCCGTCGAGGACCAGGCGGGCCAGCGCGGGCTGCCCGGCGGCGACGCTCTGCGCCTGCGAGAGCCCTTCCCCGACGAGCCGACGCGCCCACATCGACAGCCGGCTGCCCAGCTCCGGGGACCCGTCGATGGCCGTTCTGATCTCGACCGCGGCGTACTGCTGGTACGCCGACGCGTGCAGAGCCGACAGGACGGCATCCCGGCCGGCAGGGTCGAGCCGCCCGGCGGCCACCCGGTGGAAATCGTCGGCGATGCCGTTGCCGACGTACGCCTTCGTCAACGCCTCCCACCAGTCGGTGGGGACGGTGCGGGCGTGGTACGCCTCAAGCGCCGGCAGGTAGGGGGCCATGACCGCCTCCGGCTCGACGCCCAGGGCTTCGAGCTGCCCGGCGAGCCGCCGGTAGACCTCGACCTCCGCGGCGGCCATCTCGCTGAGAGCGGCCCGGCGGGCCAGGTCCGGGGCGAGCCGGGCGTCGGCGGCGATCCGGTCGAACGCCAACAGCGCGCCCATCGCCAGCAGGCCGAGCAGATCGGCGAATCCCTCCGCGCGGGTCGGGTCGGCGGAGCGGTTCCCGTCGGGCGGCGCGGCGGGCTGGAATCGGGACTGGTCAGGCACGGCTCGGAATGTACCCGGCGGAACGTCACGCGCGAGCGCGCACGCGACACGCCGAGCTGTCGGCGCTGGCCTGTCAGGTACGATGGCCAGCAAGAAGCTGCTGGTAGCAACCCACTCGATGGCCCGCTCTCCCCGAGGAGATCCGGAGCGTGGGGCGGAGGACGTGCTACCGCGCACGCGCGGCCCGCGGAACGATATCCGCGTGCGGCCCGCGACACCGATCGCGCCCTCTGCTGGTGACGGGGCGCACCCACGAGAGGCACCCCTGACAACCCCATGAGCGACTTGCACAACACTTCAGCCGCGCCCGCCGAGATCGGCCAGCGCCCGCCAGCCCGGACCGACTCGCCGACCTTCGCGGAGCTTGGCGCCCGGCCGGAGACGGTGGCGGCGCTGGCCGAGGCGGGCATCGTCCACGCTTTCGCCATCCAGGAGTACGCGCTGCCGATCGCGCTGCGCGGAACCGACCTCATCGGTCAGGCGCCCACCGGCACGGGTAAGACGTTCGGCTTCGGCCTGCCGCTGGTCGACCGGTCGCTGGCGCCATCCGAGGGCGGCACCGGTCTGCCCCAGGCGCTGGTCATCGTTCCGACCCGTGAGCTTGGCATCCAGGTCGCCAAGGACCTCGCGCTGGCCGGCCGGCTGCGCGGGGTGCGGGTGTTGGCGCTGTACGGCGGCGTGGCCTATGAGCCGCAGGTCGAAGCTTTAGCCGCTGGCGTCGAGATCCTGGTCAGCACGCCGGGTCGACTGCTTGACCTGGCCAAGCAGAAGAAGATCAAGCTGACCGAGGTCCGGGCTCTGGTGCTGGACGAGGCGGACCGGATGCTCGACCTGGGCTTCCTTGACGATGTCGAGCGGATCCTGGCGATGCTGCCGGAGGAGCGTCAGACGATGCTCTTCTCGGCCACCATGCCCGACCCGATCGTCGGCCTGGCCCGCCGGTTCCAGAAGCACCCGGTGACGATCCACGCCGGGCACAGCGCCGAGACGGGCCCGTCGCCGCTGACCAAGCAGGTCATCTACCGCACCCACCCGCTCAACAAGATCGAGGTGGTGTCGCGGATCCTGCAGGCCAACGACCGTGGCCTGACGATGATCTTCACGCGGACCAAGCGGGCCGCCGACCGGGTCGCCGAGGATCTGGACTTCCGGGGCTTCGCCGTCGCCGCCGTCCACGGGGATCTCAACCAGGGCGCCCGGGAACGGGCGCTGCGCGCCTTCCGCAACGGCAAGATCGACGTGCTGGTCGCCACCGACGTCGCCGCCCGAGGTCTGGACGTCTCCGGCGTCACGCATGTGATCAACTACGACTGCCCGGAGGACCAGGACACCTACACCCACCGGATCGGCCGCACCGGTCGCGCTGGCGCCACCGGGGTGGCGGTGACCTTCGTCGACTGGGAGGACATGCCCCGCTGGGCGATCATCAACAAGCACATGGGTCTTGAGCTGCCCGTACCTCCGGAGACCTACCACACCTCGCCGTACCTGTTCACCGACCTCGACATCCCCACCGACGTGAGCAGCACCCTGCCCTCGGCCGAGCGGACCCGCGCCGGCCTGGGCGCGGAGGTCGAGGAGGACCTCGGCGGACGCTCCAGCGGCGGACGCTCCGATCGCCCCCGGCGCGACCGTGACGGCGGCCGTTCCGGTGGACGCCCCGAAGGCCGGGGCGGTCGCGACAGCGGACGCTCGGAGGGCCGTGGCGCACGTTCCGGCGACGCCCGGCGCAGCGACACCGCCGAGACCGAGATCCCGGACGCCGACAGCTCCCGCACGTCGCGGCCCCGGCGCCGGCGCAGGGCTGGCGAGGTCGTCGCCGCCGAGGGCGGCCCGGCGCCGACGGGCGGCCCGGCCACCCCGAGCGACCCGAACACCGGCGGGGACGCGACCCGCAAGCCGCGCCGTCGCCGGCGCCGCAGCGGCGGAGGCGGGCAGGGCGAGTCGGCCACGCCGCCGAACGCGGGCTGACCGTGCCGCTCACCCTCACCGAGGCGCTCGCCGAGGTGCGGGCGCTGTTGTTGTGTCCTGATCTGGTGCGTGCGGTGGCAGCCGGCCGGCGGCGGGGCCAGGACACGCCGGATCGGGCGGAGCTGCGGCCGGTCGTCGGCCGCGGCGGCCGGCTCGTCCAGCTCGTCACCACCGACGGCGTCCGACCCACCACCAGGAACCTGTCCGCCGACGAGCTGCCGTCGGCCGTCGACGGGCTGCTGGCCAGGCCGCACGGCAACTGGCACGTCGAGACCGTCGACACGGTCCTACAGGTCCGGGTGACCAAGCGGGGTCTGGCCCAGCTGCACCGGGCGGGCCGGGCGGCGGTGGCGGCGGTCGACACCAGCCACGACCGCCCCAGGCAGCACCTGCTCGACCCCGGCGACCCGCTATTCGACGTCATCGGCGGTGGAGCGGCCAAACGCCGTCAGGTGGACGCGTTCCTGCGCGCCCTCGCCGCGACGCTGCCCGCCGACGGCCTGCCGGACCCGCTCCGGGTGGTCGATCTCGGCTGCGGCAACGCGTACCTGACGTTCGCCGCGCACCGCTACCTCACCGGGCGCGGCCACACCGTCCTGGTGACCGGGGTGGAGGTCCGGGAGGATCAGCGGGACCGGAACACGGCGCTGGCCCAGCGGCTGGGCGTGGCCGATCAGGTCCGTTTCGTCGCCGCCTCGATCGCCGACGCGGTCGTCGACCCGGCGCCGCAGGTGGCGCTGGCGCTGCACGCCTGCGACACCGCCACCGACGAGGCGTTGGCGCGGGCGCTGGGCTGGCGGGCCCGTTGGGTGCTGGCGGCGCCGTGCTGCCACCACGACCTGGCGAGCCAGTTGCGGGCGCTGCCCGCCACGCCGCTGACCCGCCACGGCATCCTGCGCGAACGGCTGGCGGACACCTTGACCGACGCTATGCGCGCGGCGCTGCTACGCCGCGCCGGGTACCAGGTGGAGGTCGTGGACTTCATCGACTCCGCCCACACTCCGCGTAACACGCTGCTGCGGGCGCGACGGGGTCCGGCGGCGGACGCCGGGCCCGAGGCTTCGGCCGCCGCGGCGGCCGAGTATGAGGAGCTGGTGGCCGCGTGGCGGGTCGTGCCGGCCTTGGCGGGGTTGCTGGCGGTCAGCCCACCACGAGCGTGAACGCCGCCGTGCGGACCTTGCCGCCGGTCTGGAAGTCCAGGAACATCCGGTACCGGCCCGGGCTGGGGGGCGACAGCCAGAACTGGACGGAGTCGGCGGCCATGGTGACGTCGGCGTGGACATGCACGTAGCCGAGGTCGTTCTCCCGGATGACCACCAGGTGCCCGTACGCCCCGAGATAGCGGTCGAGGAAGGCCGGTGACCCGGCCCGGGTGACCCGGAACCGTAACGGTTGGATCGTCCCCGCGCGGGGCGTGCCCTCCTGGCTGACCTGGTATCCGTCGATGGCGACGGCGTTGGTCGGGGCCGGCAACGGCTCCGGTCGGTAGGCGCCCGCGGCCGTGATGTCGACGCCGAGGGTGAGCGGGACCTGCTGGCCGGCCGGGTCGGTCGCGGTGAAGTCGGCGTAGGCGTGCCAGACGCCGGGCTGGGGCAGCCGCAGCGGCACGCTCCACGTCCCGTCCGCGGCCATGGTGGGGTGCAGGTGCTGGTAGCCGGTGAGGTCGCGGCGCACCACGATGAGGTGCAGCGGCTTCTCGTGGACGGTGACGAAGCTGGTGACCGGGGCGCCGGCGGCGCCGCGGATCTGGAACCGGAAGGTCGCGTCCCGCCCGGCGGGCAGCTCGGTGCTGGCCGGCGCCATCCGGAACCCGACCGCGGTAGCGGCCATCCCCACGGCGACGCCGCCGACGACAGCCTCCCCGTTGACGCCGGCGGTGCCGCCGTGCCCGTGGGAGGGCGCGCCGAGGGCGTGCGGGTGGTCGTCGGGGAGGCTCGCCGGTGCGGCGGCCGGGACGGCCGCGGTGCGACCGAGCGTGAAGCCCAGGAGCAGCGCGGCGATGAGCCCGCCGATGATGCCGGCGGTGCGGAGCGCGGTGCGGTCGGCGGCTCGGGTCTGGGCAGGCGTCGGCGGCCCCGTCGGCGCCTGCGGCGACGGGTCGGTCGGGTCCTGCGTCACGTTCTGCGCCACCTGACGAGCGTAGCCGCGTGATCGGCGTGGTCCGAGGCCGGTGTGTCGCGCCGTGGGTGGACCGCCGACGTCATGATACAAATGCCCTAATTCAGTAACTATTTCCTATTTTAGGTCGTTGAACAGGTGTGCCTATGACTGACGCCGCGCGCCGCCTACGCCCCCTTCTCGCCGTAGCCGCCGGATCAGCGCTGGCCTGCGCCACTCTTACTCCGGCACTCGCCGCCCAGGCCACTCCCGAAGAGCAGCTCACCCGGGCCCGACACCGGCTCGAGGTCGTCGTCGAGGAACACAACGAGGTCCGCGAGGACCTGGCGGCCACCCGCGCCCGGCTGGCCGCGCTCGCGCCACAACTGGCCCCGATGCGCGCCGCCATCGACCAACGCCGACTCCAGGTCGGCCAGCTCGCCGCCAGCACCTACCGATCCGCCGCCAGCTACCGGGTCGGCGCGCTGCTGTCGGACCCCGAGCCCGGCCAGCTCACCGAGCGGCTCATCATGGTCCAACACCTCACCGACAAACGCGAACGCGCCATCGACGCGCTGGCCCGCTCCCAACGCGACTTCCTCCAGGCCCAGCGGCAGCTCGCCACGCTGGCCGCCACCCAGAACAAGCAACGCGCCCAACTCGCCGCCAAGCGTCGGCACATCGAGCAGGAGATCCAGAGGCTCACCCCGGCCGTCGTCGCGGCCGAACGGCGGGCGCCCCGCGCCCAGCGTGCCGAGTCGGCCCCGGCCGTCATGCGCGTCCACGCCGCCGGCGCCGCCGGGGCGGCCGTCCGCTTCGCCTTGAGCCAGATCGGCAAGCCGTACGGCTGGGGCGGCGCCGGCCCCCACCAGTACGACTGCTCTGGTCTCACCAGCTCCGCCTGGCGCCGTGGCGGGCGGGGACTGCCGCACAACTCAGCCCGGCAGTGGAACAGCGTCACCCGGATCAGCCGCGCCCAGCTACGCCCCGGGGACCTGGTCTTCTACTACGACGGCATCTCGCACGTCGGCATGTACGTCGGCGGCGGACGGATCGTCCACGCCCCGACCTTCGGCCAGAACGTGCGCACCGACCCGATGAGCTACGCCCCGATCTACGGCTTCGGACGGCCCTGACCCACCTCGTCGGCGACGACGTCCCGCACCCTCCGCCACACCGTCTCGTCCGCCGCGGCCAACAGCCCCTGCCGGTTGTCAGTCGGGTCGTACGGGGCGCCGTCCAGGCGCCGGGCCACCCCGCCCGCCTCGGCCAGGAACAGCGAACCGGCCGCGTGGTCCCACGGCTGGGTCCACCAGAACATCGCGAAGTCCTGCGCGCCGCTGACGATGTCCGGGTACTCGCGCCCGGTGCAGCGCAGCCCCGGCAGCAGCTCGCCCAGGCCCCCGGCCCGTGCCCGGGCCACGATCCGGGACGGCAACGACCGCGCCGACACCGCGCCCCGCAGGCTGGACGCGGACACCGGGGCCACCCGCGCCGGGGCCTCATCCACGAACGCGCCGCCGCCGCGGCTGGCCGTCGCCATGGCATCCGTCAGCGGGTCGAAAAGCCACGCCTGCTCCGGCGCGCCCGCCCGCAGGAGGGCGATGAGCATCATGAACGCGCCCGCGCCGGCGGCGAAGTTCGCGGTGCCGTCCACCGGGTCCACCAACCACACCGGGCCGGCGCCGCGCAGGGCGTCCAGGACGGTCGGATCGTCCGACACAGCTTCCTCGCCAACCACCCGCGACCCCGGCAGGATCTCGCGCAGCCCGTCGGTGAGCATGCGCTCGGCGAGATGGTCGGCGACCGTCACGATGTCCCCGACGCCCTTGGCCCGGATGTCGGCGGCGGCCAGCCGCCGGTAGTACGGCAGCACGACCGCCTGGGCGGTGCGTCTGATGAGGGGGGCGACCTCGGCGAGCACGCTCACGCCTTCGGCGGCAGTTTCACCACGCTGACGAAGAACTCGTCGATCTGGCGGACCACCTCGATGAACCGCTCGAAATCCACCGGCTTGGTCACATACGCGTTGGCGTGCAACTGGTAGCTGCGCACGATGTCCTCGTCGGCCTGCGAGGTCGTCAGCACCACCACCGGGATGCTGCGCAACGCGGGGTCCTCCTTGATGCTGGCTAACACCTCGCGGCCGTCGCGGCGGGGCAGGTTGAGGTCGAGCAGCACCAGATCCGGCCGGGCGGCGTCCGCGTACTCGCCCTCCCGGCGCAGGTACGCCAGCGCCTCGGCGCCGTCGGCGACCACCGTCAGCCGATTGTTGACCTTGTTGTGCTCGAACGCCTCCTGCGTCATGAGCGCGTCGCCCGGGTCGTCCTCGACCAGCAGGACCTCGATGGGCAGACCGTCGCGCGTGCTCATGCCGCGAACTCCTCTACAGAATTATGCGAGGCGGCGCCCGGCTGCGGGTTCGCGGGGTCCGTCGCGGGATCGGGAACGGCGGGCATGGTCAGCCGGAAGGTGGCGCCGGACTCCACATCGGTGTCCAACCAGATCCGTCCGCCGTGATACTCGACGATCTTCTTTACCATCGCCAGGCCGATGCCCGTACCAGGGTACGCGTCACGTCCATGAAGACGTTGGAAGATCACGAACACCTTATCGGCGTACTCCGCGCCGATGCCGATGCCGTTGTCGGCGACGGCGATCTCCCAGTCATCGCCGTCCCGCCGCGCCGTCACCTCGATGCGCGGCGGCCGCTCCGGGTCGCGGAACTTGAGCGCGTTACCGACCAGATTCGCGAACAGGGTCACCAACAGCGAGTCCTCGCCCCGCACCGTTGGCAGACCCGACCAGACCAACGCCGCGCCGTTGGCCGATCGCGCCTCGTCGACCTGCTCGTTGACCTGCCCCATCACCAGATCGAGATCCACATCGACGAAGGCGTTGCTGGCCCGCCCGATCCGGGAGAACGCCAGCAGATCATTGATGAGACGCTGCATCCGCTGGGCGCCGTCGACCGCGAACGCGATGTACTGGTCAGCCTTGTCGTCGAGCTGTCCCGCGTACCGGCGCTGGAGGAGCTGACAGAAACTGGCCACCTTCCGCAGCGGCTCCTGAAGATCGTGCGAGGCGACGTAGGCGAACTGCTCCAGATCACGGTTGGATCTGGCCAGCTCCTCAGCCTGCGCCGTCAGCTGCTCGTTGAGCTCGGCGAGCTTCGCGCCGGTCTGCTCGACCTCGCCGCGGGCCGCCCGCACCTGCGCCAGGTCATGGACGATGCGGCGGCGCATGCCGTTGACGTCGGCGGCGAGCCGGGCCAGCTCCGGCGGTCCGGTCTCGTGGATCTCCCTGATGAAGTCGCCGGCCGCCACCTGACGGATCTGCCCACACAGGTCGACCACCGGACGGGTGACCAGGCGGCTCATCAGGGTCAACAGCGCGACGCCGGCGGTCACGATCACGGCCCCGGCGACGATGAGCAGCAGCAGCAGCGCCTCCCTGGCCTCCTGCAGGCGCCCGGTCAGCTCGGTCCGGATCCTGATCAGCTCGCTCTGCAGCTCCCGGATGAGAGCCCGGATCCCGTCGAACTGCTGCCGGCTGCTGTCGTTGACCAGCCGCTGTCCAGCCGCCTGGTCGCCGGCGCCGACCGAGACGATGAGCGGCTCGGCGACCGCCGCCCGCCAGCCGGCCGCCGCGCTGGCGATCCTCCCCACCGTCTCCCCGGCGCCGGGGAAACCGGACAGGTTCCGCCGCAGGCCGGTCAGCAGCCTGGCCTCCTGCGCCCGCCCGGCGAGATAGGGGCGCAGGTCGGCGCGGTCGGCGGTGAGAGCGTAACCCCGTACGCCCGTCTCCTGGTCCAGCATCGCCGCCGTCAGCGTCTCGGCGTCGATCCGGGCCGGCTGGACCGTCTCGATCAAAAGGTCGTTGTCCGCCTGGCCGTCCTTGGCCAGATAGAACGACAGCCCGGTGAGCAGGATCAGCGCGGCCGCCACCGCCGCCACCAACGACACCACCCGCGCCCGCAAGGTCCACCTGATGCTCATGCGGCGGCGCCCACGGTCACCAGCAGGATCGCCACATCGTCGGCGAGCGGGCCGCCGTTGAGCCGCTCGGCGTTGCCGACCAACCACGCCGGCAACGCCGACGGGCTGACCCGGGCCGCCTCGGGCCCGTTAATCAGGTCGCACAGACCGGAGACGTCCAACCGCTCGGCGCCGCTCCGACCCTCGATAAGGCCATCGGTGTACATCAACAGGGCTGCTCCAGGGTCAAACGTCATCGAGTGTGGCGTGGGCGGTTTCGGCGCCACCCCCAGCAGCCGCCCGGGCGGCGCGGCCACGGGCGTGGCGGCGCCGGCCGACAGGAGCAGCGGCGGCGGGTGTCCGGCCAACCGGATCGTCGCCGCCCCGGAGAGAAGGTCGACCGCGACGGTGGCGACGGTGGCGAAGATCTCCGGGGCGCGGCGCTCGCTCATGAGCACCTGCTCCAGGGCGGGCAGCACCGCCTCGTCGGGCACGCCCCCGAGGATCAGAGCCCGCCAGGCGACCCGAAGCTCCACCCCCAGCGCGGCTTCCTCGACGCTGTGGCCACAGACATCGCCGACCATGAAGTGCAACCGGTCCGGGCCGGTCTGCACGACGTCGTAGAAATCGCCGCCGATGAGCCCCCGCTGGCGTCCGGACCGGTAGAAGCTGTGTACCCGGGCCTGGTCGGTCTGCATGAGCGGCTGTGGGAGCAGGCCCCGTTCCAGGCGGGCCGACTCAGCCTGCCGCAGGTCGGCCTCGCGCAGTCGGCGGGCGTTGTCGTCGGCGCGTTTCCGCTCGACGGCGTACCGCAGCGCCCGGCTCAGCAGCACGCCGTCGACCTGCCCCTTGACCAGATAGTCCTGCGCCCCCTCGGCGACCGCCGCGACGCCCAGGTGCTCGTCGTGCAGGCCGGTGAGCACGCAGACGGCGGCCTGGCTGGCCAGGGCGAGCACCGCACGCAGTCCGTCGAGGCCACGGGCGTCGGGCAGGCCGAGGTCCAACAGGACGCAGTCGACGGTGTTCACCCGGGTACGCGCCTCGGCCAGAGTCGCCGCGACGGCGACATCGACCGGGGCGTTGACCTCGGAGAGCAGCTCGGTGACCAGGAACGCGTCGCTGGCGTCGTCCTCGACCAGCAGGACGGTCAGCCGACGCTCAGGGACCCCGACGTCCGCCGGGCCGCGCGCCCCGAAGCCCAGTGGTCCGGGCCGCGCCGGTCCGGACGCCGCCGGGAACTGAACGCTCGTCACCGGCGTCCTCTCCGGTGGCCCGACGACCCGAGTGACCGCCGACCACCTATCTGTCTACCGCCCGTCTGTCTCCCGCCCGGTGTCGGGCGGCGAGACCACGTTACTCAATGCGATGCGCAGGCCCACCGTCCCGGATCGCCCCCTGCGGAGACGGCTGGCCCACAGCAGCAGAACCGCGCGCATACCGTACTTGGCGGCCAACGCGCGCCGCACCTCAGCGGTTCCCGAATCGTCCAGAATTGTGGCTTTCCCGGGGATTTCGGGCCCGCGGTGCCGACCACGCACGTCGCACAGCGCGACGGTGACCGCCGGATTCGCCCTGATCCGGCGCACCTTCCAGGACTCGGCGACCGTCCAGACGCCAAGGGACCCACCAGGAAGCCGCACCACCCAGACCGGCGTCGGGACGCCCACGCCGCTACGCCGGAAGGTCGTCAACGACACGTACGGGCTCGCCGCCAGCGGCATGGGCTCAGGCATGAGCCAACGCTACGTGCCAGGCGGGCCGGACCGGCAGGTCACTTCCATCGGAAGTGGACGAACACCCGACCGAAGTTCTTCGAGTCCTTCTCCACCCGGTGGTACAGCGCCTTGATCTCCTTCTGTTCCAGGAATCGCAGCACCCGCTTCTTCAGCGCGCCGGAGCCCTTTCCTGGGATGATCTCGACAAGCGTCGCCTTCTTCGTCACCGCCTCGTCGATCGCCGACCGCAGCGCACGGTCGATCTCGCCGCCGCGGTTGAAGACGTCGTGCAGGTCAAGTTTGATCTTCATTGACGCTCCCGACTCTCCACCACCTGTCCCCGTCGAGGCTACCGAGCGGCGATCAGCGGATGGGGGTCCGGATGAGGTGCGACGCGACCGCCTTGTTCACCGCGTCGAGCCGCGACACGGCGTCGAGCTTGGCGTAGATGTTGGTGAGATGGCGCTTCACCGTGCCCTCGGTGATGAAGAGGCGAGACCCGATCTGGGCATTGCTGAGCGCCATCGCGGCCAACTCCAGGACCTCCCGCTCTCGTGGGCTGAGCAGCGAGGGCAGTGGCGGCTCGACCACGCGGCGCGGCGGCGGCGGCACGAACTCGGCCCGGTACCCGACAGCGCGGACGGCGTCGACCAGGCCCAGCCGGCTGATCGTCTTGGTGACCATCCCATAGGCGCCGGCGCCGACGACCCGGTGCGCAAGCTCAGGATCGTCGTACATCGTGAGCACCAGGACCCGGATGCCCGGACAGATGGCGAGCAGCCGCCCGATGGTCGCGTGGACAGGCGTGTACGGCATCTCGACGTCGAGCAGCACCGCGTGCGGCCGGACCGCCCCGGCGAGCCGGACAGCGGACTCGGTGTCGCCGGCCTGAGCGACCACCGTCAGATCGGACTCGACCCTTAACAGCTCCGCCAGGCCCTCCCGGAAGAGCGTGTGGTCGTCGGCCAGGATCAGCCGCAGCGGCTCAGTCAACGAGAGCGCCTACGTCGCCGGCGAGAGGAAGCTCCACCACCACCTCGGTGCCGCGGACCGGTCCGGGACACACGAGGACCACGCCGCCGAAGGCGTGCACCCGCTCACGCATCGAGGCCAGGCCGATGCCGGGTCGGCCGGTGGAATGGGCGCCGAACCCGACGCCGTCGTCGCGAACCTGCGCGCGAACGCCCGACGGCGTCACCCGAACCCGTACCTCGACGAAGCTGGGCGAGGCGTGGTGGTGCGCGTTGCGGATGGCTTCCCGCAGGATCAGGAACAGCTCGCCCCGCACGGACGGGCAGAGCCGGCCGTCGTCGCCGTCGACGCTGATCCGGGTCGGCCGGGCGAAACCGGCGACGCTCACGTAGGCGCCGAGCGCCTCGAGGAGGCTCAGGTCGGCTGGTTCGTGCCGTAGGCCCTCGGTGACGGCGCGGAGCTGGTCGAGGGCGGACCGCAGGTGCTCGCCGGCGATGTCCAGTTTGGCGAGGGCTCGGGCCTGGTCGGTGGCGTGGAAGTGGCGGGCCAACTCCAGGTCGTGCATGACGATGACCAGCAGCGGGGCGACGCGGTCGTGCAGCTCGCGGGCGATCCGGCGACGTTCGTCCAGGTGGGCGCGGTGCAGCCGATCAAATGGATCGGCGCTGGTGTCACCCATAGGTCTTCGTTCTCCCCGTGGCGCGCTGCGCCGGGGACTGCCTGGATGCCTCCGGTGATGGCGCACGCGCCCGGCTCGTGCCCCGGTCCCGCCAGCGACCGTCTCGGCAATCGCCACCGAGCATCGCGTCACTGCGTGTCCCCTTGCCTACTGTCCGCTAAGGACACCGTGCGCCACCTCCGCCGAAAGTTGAGTCTTCTGTGATGTGGATAACAGTAAACCGCCCCGATCCGAAATCGAACTGTCAGATTTCCGACGCATAGCCACTCTCCGGTGGCGAACACCCTTCACCACCATCCAGGTCTCGCACATCGACGTTTCCGTATGCCTGTCGACAACAGGAGCGCCGGCCCGATCCCCCGCTCAGCCCAGCCACCGTCACGTTCGCGGTGGGATCAGGGCGCCGGTCAGCGGATGCGGAACAGCCGTCCGAATACGACGCCATCAGCCGAGAACCCGAGGTGACCCAGGAGCTAAATCGCCAACCGGCGAAAGGCACTTTGCGTCATCATTCCACAGCAGAAAGTGACCATCTTTAGGTATCAATAAGATTGGGTAAACCGAACGTCACCGAACAAATACTTCTGGCGCCACATTCCTGAAACGGCCCCGGTGTCAGGCAGAAGCCTGCTGGATCTGCTCCAGCTGGTGCGGCCTGGAGATTGGCCCTAACGTCGCGACCAGCTGACCCCAGGTGGTCGGTCCTATGGGGAGGAACTGGATAGATGGGAATCCCAAGCACAGCGAGGCGGCCCGCGGCGTTGGCCGGCGCCGTCGTCGCCGTGGCCGTGGCGAGCGCGGTCACCGCTGGCGCCGCCTTCGCCGGACCGGTCACCCCGCCCGCTGAGACGAACCAGGTCAACGCTGCGTCATCGAATCGGGCGACGTTCACGCTGACCCCGGACCCGGCGGCGACCACTCCCGCGCCCACCACGCCAGCCCCGACCCAGACCGGGCCCGCAAAACTGCTCCGCCACCAGCAACGAGCGACTCAGCCTGCCGGACGCCGGCGACCCGGTCGACAGCACGTCGGAAACTGCGCCTACGCGACTACTACCGAGGTGACGGCCAGTTCTCGGTGCGGGTGGACCCAGCCACCGGCTCAGTCGACCCCGGCCAGCCGTTGAGAGTCGAGGTCGCCACGGCCGTCGTCTCGGGCGGTCCCCAGCAGGTGACGATGTCCGCCAGCGGCCTGCCGGCCGGCGCCACCGCCGAGTTCCACCCGGAGACGGTCACCGCCGGCGAGTCGGCCAAGCTGGTGCCGTCCGCCGGCGCTGGGGCATTGACCTGGGCGCCCGTCGCTGACCACGTCCCTGATCCGAGGAACGTCGCTGAATATTGCGGCAAAGCACCACAACGAGGGCCTGACGCATTGACGTGCGTCAGGCCCTCGTCGCATCCTCGTGCGTACTCACCCCCCTGAGCACCGTGAAGGGACCCCCATGTCCGGTCTACGACGCGCCGCGGTCAGCGTGACCGCTGTCGGCGCCGTCGCCGCCGCGATGCTGCCCCAGTCCGCGTTCGCCGACACCGCCGCCAGCGCGGCGTTCGTCGAGGAGCGGGTTTATGTCGAGACGACCGTCGACACCGACGGCGACGGCAAACGCGACCGGGTCGCCATCGACATCTCCCGGCCCAACGGCAGCGACAAGGTGCCGGTGATCTTCGAGCACACCCCGTACAAGACCGGCCTCGGGGATGTCCCCAATCACGGTGTCGACCTGGCGAAGCTGCCCCAGGAGACGGGCCGCCGCCCCGGAATCGCCAACGGGCCGGTTCCGCGGCGGGTCGTTCCCGAACCCCAACTGAGCGGGTGGCTGGACGACCACTTCGCTCCGTTGGGTTATGCCGCGATCTCCGGCCAGAGCGTCGGCACCGGCGCCTCCGACGGCTGCCCCACCACCGGCGACATGGGCGAGACCGCTGGCGCGGTGGCGGTGATCGACTGGCTCAACGGGCGGGCGAAGGGCTTCAGCTCCTCGGGCGCCGAAGTCAAGGCCACCTGGAGCACCGGGAACGTCGGCATGACCGGCATCTCCTACAACGGGACCCTGCCGAACATGGCCGCGACGACCGGCGTCCCCGGGCTCAAGGCCATCGTGCCGGTCGCCGCCATCGGCGACTGGTACGACTACTACCGGGCCAACGGCCTCGTCGTCGCGCCCGGCGGCTACCAGGGTGAGGACGCCGACATCCTGGCCCGGGCGGTCCGGAACAAGCGACCGGGCTGCACGGCCCAGTTCAGCAAACTGAACAAGGCCCAGGACCGGGTGACCGGCGACCACTCGGCGTTCTGGGCCGCGCGGGACTACGTCAACAAGGCCGACAAGGTCAAGGCCGGGGTGTTCGTCGTCCACGGCCTGAACGACTGGAACGTCAAGGGCAAGAACGCCGCGACCTGGTACGAGGCGCTGAGGAAGAACGACGTCCCGCGCCGGATCTGGTGGCACCGCGGCAAGCACGACGATCCCCGGAGCCACCGATCGGACTACGCGAAAGAGGTCCAGCGTTGGTTCGACCACTTCCTCAAGGGCGTGGACAACGGCGTCACCAACGAGCCGAAGGCCGAGGTCCAGGGCCCCGACGGCAACTGGCGCAAGCTCGCCGAATGGCCGGACCCGGCAGCCAAGGATGTCGAGCTGCACCTGGGCGCCACCTCAGCCACCGCGCCGGGCACGCTGACCGGATCGGCGAACCCGTCGGCTTCGGAGCAGTCATTCACCGACGAGGGGAAGACCAAGGGCGCGGGCGTCCTCGTCGCCAACCCTGACCAGGCGAACGGGAACCGGCTCGTCTACCGCGCCGCGGCGCTGGCCGGCCAGGCCAGCCTCAGCGGCACGCCGAAGGTGAAGCTGCGACTGGCGGTGGAGAACAAGACCGCGGCGAACCTCACCGTCCTGGTGGTCGACTACACGTCGTCCGGGACGCCGACGATCGTCACCCGCGGTTGGATGGACCCGCAGAACCACGCCGGTATCCAGGGCACGCCGCTGACGCCCGGCAAGGCGTACGACCTGTCGTTCAACCTTGAGCCCAAGGACTACGTGTTCGCTAAGGGCAGCCGGATCGGCGTGGTCATCATCTCCACGGACTACGACTTCACGCTCCGGCCGGCCGCGGGCACGAAGCTGCGGGTGGCCCCGGGCGCCAGCTCGGTGACGCTGCCGCTCGCGGGGTACTCAGCGCGCCCCTGACCTGGCGCTGGCTCTGAGGTTTGGGGCGTCCACCGGAAACGGTGGGCGCCCCAATGTCAGCTCGGAACAGGCGTTCCGGGGCTGAAGTGCCACGGGTCGGCGATGTCCAGGTAGCGATCGATGGTCATGAGCTGGTCGTACTCGGCCATCACGTCGGCCAGCTCGGGCAGCGCCGGTTTGGCTTCGCCGGCGCGCGCCGCGGCTTCTGAGGTGAAGTAGACCGTGTCGACGAACTGGTTGTCGGCGGTGGCGCCGCTGATGCCGCCGAGGATGTCCGGCCGCTGCTCCCGCATCATGCCGCTGTAGGGCGCCATGAGGCTGTTGAGCCGCTCGAAGTTGGCCCCGTGGCTGAGGATGACCTGGACGAATCCGGCCTGCTGGCTCGGCCCGCCGAGATACTCGGCGACCCGGTCGCAGTCGAGGAAGCGCGGTTCGGCGGCGAACGCCTTCGCGGTCTCCATCCACCACTGGTGTTGTTCGGGGCGGTCGCTGTTACGGCGGGCCGCCGCCACGGTGTCGAACCGGACGAGGCCCACGAACGTGCCGTCGGCGGTGACCCCGGCGGTGCCGCCCTGCCAGCCGGTGGCGTGCGGGGCGAGGTCTGTCATCCAGCGGCGTAGCGAGGCGCGGAGGTCGTCGAGGTCGGCGACTTCGCCGATGATCGCTTGCAGGAACATGAGGACCCACCTTTCGTTTCGGTCGGCGCCAATAGCGGGCGAATTTCCGTCAATGACCCAGGGGACACGCTACGCCCGAATTCCCCCGGCGGGGTTGTCGCCCGCTTAATCACACCAGTCACATCAGGGGTCTCCCGCACCGGGAATGCGCCATCCCTGGCCCTCATTGCCAGTGATAACTGTCTATATGGATGAGCCGCTCGGTCAATGCCGGGGCGATGCTTGACTTCGGGAACATCGACCCTCGTCCCATCGACCTTGACACGAACCCACAGGTCGAGTCGGGGTCATCGTCCAGCTTGGAGGCCTTCCCTCATCGCTCGACGGGCGGCCAAGGCGTTACGGGACCGTAGCCGTCGGGCTATATCGAAGTTCTTCCACAAACCATTAACTTGTCTACATCCGTAAGACATGAACAGCTCTCACGCCGTATCGGAAACGGCATCGGCTCAACCCTTGACCGGGAGGTGTGCGGCGTGGATTCAGCGGCCATCGACGGTCAACGGGTCCGCCCTGTGACCGTCAAGGCCAACAGCAAATCCCCGACGCGCATCGCGCTCACCCGGATCCGCCAGGACCGGGTGGCGATGGTCTGTTTCGGAGTTTTTGCCTTCTTCCTGCTGGTCGCCGTCTTCGCCCCGGCTCTCGTCGCGCTCGAAGGCCAGGACCCGTTCACCCAGAACCAGGACCTCATCGACCGCAACGGGCAGCCGATCATCGGCATGACCGGCGACCACTGGTTCGGCGTCGAGCCGCGACTGGGCCGGGACCTGTTCGCCCGCTGGGCCTACGGCGCCCGCCCGTCGCTGATGATCGCCATCATCGCCACGCTCACCACGACGATCGTCGGCGTCACCGTCGGCATGATCGCCGGCTTCGCCCGTGGCTGGGTCGACAGCGCCATCTCCTGGGTCATCGATCTCGTCCTCAGCCTGCCGTACCTGCTCTTCGCGATGGCCATCCCCGCGGTGATCATGGCGGCGATGGGCCTCAGCGACGACGCCCCGCCGGAGGTCGTCGCCGACGTCCGGTTCTGGTCCCTCATCGCCGCGCTGACGGTCTTCGGCTGGGCCGGCCTGGCCAGGCTCATCCGCGGCGAGGTGCTGTCGCTGCGCGAACGCGAGTTCGTAGCCGCCGCCCGGGTGCTCGGCGTGCCCACCCACCGGGTGCTGCGCAAGGAACTGCTGCCGAACCTCGTCGCCCCGATCGTCATCTCGATGTCGATGTCGCTGCCCGGCTACATCGTCGCCGAGGCCGGATTGACCTTCCTGGGCGTCGGCCTCGTCGAACCCGCCCCCTCCTGGGGCGTCACCATCGCTTCCGCCGTCACCTCGTACAAGGCGCTGCCGCACTACCTGTGGATTCCGGTGCTCAGCGTCACCGTCCTGGTCCTCGCCCTGAGCCTGCTCGGCGACGCGGTCCGCGACGCCTTCGACCCGAAGACCCGACGCTGAGCCGGCGACGGGGCACCACCCCACCCCCAGAGAAGGAGTAGTCGTGAGGCGACTCAGATCGGCCGTCGCGGTCGGCGCCGTGGTCACCCTCGGCGCGGCCGCCTGTGGCGCGCCCAAACCCAGCAACAGCGGAAACGGGTCCGGGTCGGGATCGAGTATCTCGGTCCAGGCCAACGCCATCGACCCGGCCGCCAAGGGTCCAGCCCCCGCCGTCCCGGGCGCCCGCAAGGGCGGCGAGGTGACCGTCTACGCCACCAGCCCGCCGTCCACGTTCGACCCGACCGACATCTACTTCACCGACTCGAACGAGATCGGCAAGCTGCTGTTCCGTACCCCGACGACCTTCGCGCTGCGCAACGGCAAGCCGACGCTCGTGCCGGACCTCACCGACGTCGGCGAGGTCTCCGACGACAAGCTCACCTGGACCTTCACCATGAAGAAGGGCATCAGGTACGAGAACGGCGACGAGGTCAAGGTCGAGGATCTGGAGTACGCGATCCTACGTTCGTTCGCCCGGGACGTGTATCCCAACGGCCCCGCCTACCAGAACACGTACTTCAAGGGCGGCAAGAAGTACAAGGGCCCGTACAAGGACAAGGACGCCGACTTCAAGGGCGTCACGACCTCAGGCGACGACAAGCTGATCATCAAACTGGCGCAGCCGTTCTCCGACCTGCCGTTCTACATGTCCTTCCCGATGTTCACCCCGATCCCCCAGGGCAAGGACACCAAGCAGGAGTACAAGAACAAGCCGCTGGCCACCGGCCCGTACCGGTTCGACAAGTACACCCCGGGCACCGAGCTGAAGCTGGCCCGCAACGACAAGTGGGACGCCAACAGCGACGCCGTCCGGCACGACTACCCGGACGCCTGGACCTTCAAATGGGGCCAGGACCACATCAAGACCCAGCAGCAGGTCCTCAACAGCAACGGCCCGGACGCCAACGCGATCGACTACAACGGGGTCGACGCCTCGCTCCTAGGCGAGGTCACCGGAGCCAAGTCGAGCCAGTTACTCAAGGGCGAGTCGCCGTGCACGTCCGGCATCCAGCTCGACAGCCGCAAGATCCCGCTGGAGGTCCGCAAGGCGATCGCCAAGGCGTACCCGTACGACCAGATCTGGAAGGCCGCCGGCACCACCGAGCTGAGCGCCGAGCCGGCCAGCACCGTCCTGCCGCCGAGCGTTCCCGGGCACAAGAAATACACCCCGGTCGAGGACCTGGACGGCCAGGGCACCGGCGACCCGGAGGGCGCGAAGAAGCTGCTGGAGGCCGCCGGCAAGCTCAACTTCGAGCTGAGCTGGTACTACGACAACACCCAACCGGTACCGCAGCAGGTCTCCCAGGTACGCGCCGACGCGCTGAAGAAGGCCGGGTTCGCGGTCAAGCCGCTCGGCGTGGCCAGCGCGAAGCTGCGCGAGAAGAAGAGCGACTACGACGCGTCCGTCAACATGGGCCAGTCGCCCGCCGGCTGGTGCTCGGACTGGCCGACCGGCGGCAGTTGGTTCCCGGTCCTCTTCCGCTCGCAGAGCATCGAGGAGGGGACGACCTGGGGAATGCTCAGCGACTCCGTCCTGGACGCCAAGATCAACGAGATCAACGAGCTGCCGGCGGAGCAGGCCACCGCGAAGTGGGCGGACCTGGACCGGGAAATCATGGAGAAGTACGTCTTCCTGCCCAGCACCTACTCCAAGATGGCCGACGTCGTCGGCACGAACGTCGGCGGGGCCGAGGGCGACCCGACGATGGGCCTGCCGTTCCTCCCGAACGTCTACCTCAAGAGCTGACGCTCGCGGCGCCGGCCGGGCACAGACGCCCGGCCGGCGCCGGCCCCTCCCCCGTCCCCGAGCGTTCATCCCAGGAGATGCCACAGTGGCCGGCTACATCCTCAAGCGCGGCGTGAGCGCCCTGCTGGTCGTCCTGGTGACCCTGCTGCTCAGCTTCGCCATGTTCTTCCTCGCCCCCAAGGACCCGATCGGGGCGATCTGCGGACCGCGCTGCACCCCGGAACGAGCCGCCGAGATCAGCCAGAGCCTGCATCTGGACGACCCCGTCACGCTCCAGTTCGCCCAGTACGTCAAGGGGATCGTCGCCGGACACACCATCACCAGCGGCGGCGCCACCGTCGACTGCCCCGCGCCGTGCCTGGGCTACTCGTTCCGGCTCGGCCAGCCGGTGACCAAACTGCTCATGCAGGCCATGCCGATCACCGTCTCGATCGTCGTCGGCGCGGCCGTCGTGTACCTGACCATCGGCATCCTCAGCGGCATCCTCGCCGCACGTCGGCGGGGCACCAGTTTCGACAAGTCGATCGTCGCCGGCACGCTCGGGCTCAGCTCCGTCCCCTACTTCATCGTCGCGCTGCTGGTGGTGCTCTACACGGCGGGCACGTTCCTGCCGCCCTCGCAGTACAGTCCGTTCCTGGACGGGCCGCTGAGCTGGGCCAGCGGGCTCACCGCCGCGTGGCTGACCCTCGGTGTCGTCAACGCCGCCGCATACGCCCGCTACTCGCGCGCCTCCATGATCGAGGCGCTGGGCGAGGACTACATCCGCACCGCCCGGGCCAAGGGCATCAGCGAGCGCCGCGTCGTCTACCGGCACGGTCTGCGCTCCGCGCTCACACCCGTCGCGACGATCTTCGGCCTGGACCTGGCCGGGCAGCTCACCGGCGCCCTGTTCACCGAACGGATCTTCGGGCTGCCGGGGTTGGGCGTGGTGACGCTGGAGGCGTTCAAAACCGACGACCTGCCGGTGATGATGGGCGGCATCCTGCTCGGCTCGGTGCTGCTGGTCACCCTGAACCTCATGGTCGACATCCTCTACACCTTCCTCGACCCGCGGGTCCGGCTCGGGTGACGAACGGAGAGAGCATGCGCGAGCCGTACCTGGTGGTCAGCGATCTCAAGGTCAGCTTCCCGACGGCCGACGGGGTCGTCACCGCGGTTCAGGGGTTGAGCTACTCGGTGCCGCTGGGGCGGACCCTGGCGATCGTCGGCGAGTCCGGCTCCGGCAAGAGCGTGTCCAGCCTGGCGCTCATGGGCCTGCACGATCCGAAGCGGACCGCCATCTCCGGCTCGATCCAGATCGGCGGGGACGAGATCGTGGGAATGTCGCAGCGGAAGCTGCGCCGACACCGTGGCGCGTCCACGGCGATGATCTTCCAGGACCCGTTGTCGTCGCTGCACCCGTTCTTCACCATCGGCGACCAGATCGGCGAGGCGTACCGGGCGCACAGCGGCGCCCGAAAGCGGGCCGCCCGTAAACGTGCCGCCGAGATGCTGGCCCGGGTCGGCATCCCCAACCCGGCCGCGCGGCTCGACGACTACCCGCACCAGTTCTCCGGCGGCATGCGGCAACGCGTCATGATCGCAATGGCGTTGGTGAACGACCCGAAGCTGCTCATCGCCGACGAGCCCACCACCGCCCTGGACGTCACCGTGCAGGCGCAGATCCTCGACCTCATCGCCGACCTGCAACAGGAATTCGGGTCGGCGGTCGTGTTCATCACCCACGACCTCGGGGTCGTCGCCGAGATCGCCGACGACGTGCTGGTCATGTACGCGGGCCGGGCCGTCGAGTACGGCTCCACCGAGCAGATCCTGGCCCGCCCGCTGCACCCGTACGCGTGGGGTCTGCTGGAGAGCATCCCCGCGCTGTCCGGCGAGCCAGCGCCGCTGCACCCGATCCCCGGGCTGCCGCCGAGCCTGCTGGACATGCCGCCCGGATGCTCGTTCAGCCCGCGCTGTGAGTTCCGCGACCGCGTCCCCGACGACCTGTGCCGACGCGAGCTGCCGCTGTTGGCGGCGCGCACCGCCGAGGACGCCCGGCTGTCCCGGTGCCACCTGCCCGACCCCGACGTGAGGTTCCACCTGGAGATCCTGCCCCGGCTGCCGTGAAGGACACACCATGAACAGCGGTATCTTCGCCCCCAGCCACCGCAGGCGCACCGAGATCCCCCGCCGCCGCGGCATCCCGCTGCTGGAACTGAACGACGTCTCCATGCACTTCGCCACCGGCGGCGGCGGACGCCTGCGCGGCGGCGGCAACACCGTCAAAGCCGTCGACGGGGTGTCGCTGACCCTGCGCGAAGGTCAGACGCTCGGGTTGGTCGGCGAGTCCGGCTGCGGCAAGTCGACCACCGCGCGGCTCATCGCCCGACTGCTGGAACCCACCGCCGGCGAGATCCTCTACCAGGGCGCGGACATCGCCCACCTGAGCCAACGCGAGCTGCGCCCGTACCGGCGCGAGATCCAGCTCATCTTCCAGGACCCGTACTCGTCGCTGAACCCGCGCCACACCGTCGGCACGATCATCGCGACCGCGCTGCGCACCCACCGGATCGTGCCGCGCCGCCGAGAGCTGATCCGGGTACAGGAGCTGCTCGAGGTCGTCGGACTCAACCCCGAGCACTACAACCGGTACCCGCACGAGTTCTCCGGCGGGCAGCGTCAGCGGATCGGCATCGCCCGGGCGCTCGCCGTCCGGCCGAAGGTCATCATCGCGGACGAGCCGCTGTCGGCGTTGGATGTCTCCATCCAGGCTCAGGTGGTGAACCTGCTGGAGAAGCTACGGCGGGAGTTTGGCATCGCGTTTGTGTTCATCGCCCACGACCTGGGAATCGTGCGCCACTTCTGCGACCGGGTCGCCGTCATGTACCTCGGCAAGGTCGTCGAGGAGGGAAACCGGGACGAGCTGTACGGACAGCCGCACCACCCGTACGCCCAGGCGTTGTTGTCGGCGGCCCCGGACCTGGCCGTGGTGCGGGGGGCGGCGCCCCAGGGGCGGATCAGGCTGGTCGGCGACGTGCCCAGCCCGGTCGACCCGCCGTCGGGGTGCCGGTTCCGGACCCGGTGCTGGAAGGCCAAGGAGGTGTGCGCGACGACCCGGCCACCGCTGCGGCCCACTACCAGAACCCAGTACACGGCCTGTCACTTCCCCGAACCGCCGGCGCCGCGGTGACGCCGCTACCTGCGGCGGGCGGCGCGGATGCCGAACGTCGCCGCGCCGACGACGAGCAGGACGCCCAGCAGTTGCAGGCCCGGCGAGTCGTCGGCGCCGCCGTACACGACGGCGGCGACGCCGATGGCGACACCGCCCAGGGCGAGGGCGAGCTTCATGAGATGTCCTTCCCGGCCGGTGTAGCCGGCCGAACGGGGGCGCACGGGCCTGACCGGCCCGGGCCGGGTCGCCGGGTCATTCGTCGACCCATTCGAGCAGGTCGCCGGGCTGGCAGTCGAGCACCCGGCACATCGCCGCCAAGGTGCTGAACCGGACCGCCTTGGCCCGACCGTTCTTCAGCACCGCCACGTTCGCGGGCGTGAGCCCCACCTGCTCGGCGAACTCGGCGACGCTCATCTTGCGTCTGGCCAGTTCGACATCGATACGCACGACGATCGGCATCAGATGACCGATTCCATGTCGCTGCGCAAGGTAGTGGCCTGCCGCAGCAGGGCGCGCATCACGATCATGAGCAGCCCGAGGACCGCGACCGCCACTACCATGAGGAACAGCAGCAGTGGCAGCCCGGGATCGTCGGCGGTGAAGCCGACGTAGAGGAACACGCCCAGCAGCACCGCCCACGCCGCGCCGATGGCCCACAGGATTCCTCGTACCCAGCCCATGGCGGCGTCGCTGAAGATGCGGTCGTCGCGGACCAGGTCCAGCAGCCGCCAGGTGCAGAAGATGACCACCTGGACGCAGAGCACCCAGTACACCGACACGGCCGTCATCGGCCACCTGAGGTGGGCCAGGTGGGGGGACTCCTCGGCCATGTGGGCGAACTGCCCTGGCAGCGAAAATGCCTGGAGCATGACCAGGACCCCGAACAGCAGGGCCAGGAAGATCTTGAGCGGGACCACCGCACGACGTTCTGCCATCACCCATTGAGTTTCAACTGAAAACTATCGAAAGTCAATAGGCTCAGCCCACAGTCCCACTCAATGCGCCGACCCAGTCGCCAGCGCCGTCGGGCACCGGAGGAGGCGTCGCGCCCCATCGCTGACACCCGTTCGGGGTGGACCGGAACCAACCAGGCACATCGGCCTTCGTCCGGACGGTTTGTCCGATAATCTCCGGGAAGTCGGCGACCCCGGCGGGCCTGGCTACGCGTTTGCGTCCGGTCGGGCGCCCTTCGGGGCACCGTGGGGGCCGCCCCGCGCGTCAGGAGGGATCGCCGTGTCGCTGTCACGCCGTGAAGTGCTTCGCGTCAGCGCCGGCGGGGGACTGGGCATCGTCGTCGCCGGGTCGCTGTCGAGCGTCGCCGGGGCGCCGGCCGCCCAGGCCGCGCTACGCCCGCCAACCGGATACGGGCCGTTGCGGCCCGACCCCGCCGGGCTGCTGGCCCTGCCCGCCGGGTTCCGCTACCGGGTGATCGCCCAGACCGGGGTGACGCGGCTGGAAAGCGGCGAGCCCACCCCCAGCGACCCCGACGGCATGGGACTCTTCCCCGCCCCGAACGGCGGCTCGACGCTGGTCTGCAACCACGAGATCGGCGCCACCGAGACGTACGGGGTTCCGGCCCTGAGCGGCCTGACCTACGACCCGGGCGCCCGGGGCGGCGCCACGACGATCACCGTCGACCGCGACGGCCGGCGCCGTGGCGAGCGCGTCTCGCTGGCCGGGACGCACAACAACTGCGCGGGCGGGGTCACCCCGTGGGGGACGTGGCTGTCGTGTGAGGAGTCCGAACAGCGGGCGGTGGGACCGTTCCAGAAGACCCACGGATACGCCTTCGAGGTCGACCCGCACGACGCTGCCGCAAACCGTCGGCCGGTTCCGTTGACGTTCCTGGGCCGCTTCGCGCACGAGGCGGTGGTGGTCGACCCGCTCACGCATGCCATCTACCAGACTGAGGACGCCGCCAACCCCAACGGCCTCTACTACCGGTGGACCCCCCCGCCCGGGTTCCGGGGCGGCAAGGGCCGGCTGCGGGCGCTGGCCGAATCCGCGGACGGCGACGAGGCCGGCACGCTGGAGGCGATGCGCTGCGTGAGTCGCGGCGCGGTCGTCGTCGACCTGTCCCAGGCCACCAAACCGGGAACGACGTACCAGGTGACCTGGGTGGCGGTCCCGGACCGGGACGCCTCATCGGAATCGGTCCGCAAGCAGGTCGGCACGAGAAAGGTGACCCGCGCCCGCAAGCTGGAAGGCGCCTGGTGGGGCGACGGCGGGGCGTACTTCGTGTCGAGTTTCGCCCGGACCGCCGACGGCAGCGCCGCTGAACACGACGGGCAGGTGTGGTTCTACGACCCGCGGCGGTCGACCGTCACCCTCAAGACGATCTTCGGCGTCAACCCGGCGCCGGACCGACGGGGCGGCCTGGACGGCCCGGACAACATCACCGTCTCCCCGGACGGCGGGGTGATCCTGGCCGAGGACGGCGGCGGGCTCTCCCACCTCATCGGGGTCACCGAGGGCGGCAAGGCGTACCCGCTGGCGCGCAACCAGCTCAACAACGCCGAGTTCGCCGGACCAGTGTTCGGCGCCGACGGCACGACCCTGTACGTGTCCGTCCAGAATCCCGGGCACGTGCTGGCGATCACCGGTCCCTGGCGTCGCAGCCCCCGCCGCTGAATGGACCCGATGCCGCCGGCCGCTGCCCGGACCACCGCCCAGGTGACGCTCACCGTCATCGGGCTGGTGCTCGCCACCCTGCTGGGCCTGGGCCTGCTGTACGCCGCCCACCAGGTGATCGTCTGGATGGTGGTAGCGGCGTTCTTCGCCACCGCGCTCAACCCGTTGGCGAACCTGCTCGAACGGCGGGTCCGCTGGTGCCGACGCTGGCTGGCGACGCTGCTGGTCTTCCTGCTGGTCTTCGTGCTGCTCGCCGGGCTCCTGGCGTTGTTCGTCATCCCGCTCTCGAAGGAGGCGGCGCAGCTCGCTCAGACGCTGCCGGACCTCGTCCGCGACACCTGGGCCGGTCGCGGCCCGCTGGCCCGGCCGATGGAACGCCTACGGGTGCGCGAGTACCTGGCCGAGCACGGCGACCAGATCCAGTCCTACCTCAGCAGTCTGGCCGCCCCGACGCTGGGCTTCCTGCGCGGGGCGGCCACGACCGTAGTCGCCGCCGTCACCATCTTCGTCCTCGCCTACGTAATGGTGTTGCAGTCACCGGGAATCCTCGACGGGCTGCAACGTCTGCTGCCGGTCGGGCAGGGCGAGCGGGCGCGCCGGGTCGGCGCCAGGTGCGCGGGCGCCGTCACCGGCTACCTGAGCGGGAACCTGCTCATCAGCCTTATCTGCGGCGTCCTGACCTACGCCGTCCTCGCGATCCTGAACGTGCCGTACGCGGGGCTGATCGCCCTGTTCGTGGCCGTCGCCGACCTCATCCCGCTCGTCGGCGCCACCTTGGGCGCGGTGGTGGCCGGGCTCGCCGCGTTCTCACAGTCAATGGTGGCCGGCATCGTGGTGCTCGTCTTCTTCGTCGCTTACCAGCAGGTGGAGAACCACCTGCTCCAGCCGGTCATCTTCGCCCGGACCGTCCAACTGAGCCCGTTGGCGGTGCTGGTCGCGATCCTCATCGCCGTCGAGCTGGCCGGCATCCTGGGCGCGCTGCTGGCCATCCCGGTCGCCGGCATGGTGAAGGTGATCGCCACCGAGGTATGGGCGGCGCGGGCCGCCAAACCGGGCACCATGGCCGCGGCATCGCAAGGGGCGTTGACGGACGCCGAGCCGACCCCGACGGGCTCACCCACAGACGACGCCGGTCAGTGATGCGCTGCGGACCGGTCTGCTCTGCGCCATGCCGTTATCGCTGCTCGCATTTCCGTCCGGCTGCGTTGCCCTGACCATCGGCCTGCTCCCGGCGGTTCGGCTCGGCGGCGCGGCGCGCTGGCACTGTCCCGTCTCAAACGGACCCCGAAACGGAGTGCCTTGCTGGGGTTGTACGCCTACGGACAGCGTACTGCGCTGTGTCCGGGCTCCGGTTGACGCGGACTGGTCCGCTCTGCGCCATTGGCTGTAGTCAACTCGTGGCTCGGTCTGACAGTCCGTAGCGGAGTAGGACGCAGTCGCCGATCGTCCGGTTCTCCAGCAGGCTGGCGCGGTTGCCGCTGTCGTTCGGGAACCTGCCGTCGGTCACGAACCGCGGCGCCGCGGAGTCGCCGACGAAGAACGGCGCGATGACCAGGTGCAGCTCGTCCGCGAGGCCGAGGGCGAGGAACTGGGTGTGCATGGCGCTGCCGCCCTCCACCATGAGCCGCCGCACGCCCCGACCGGCCAGGTCATCGAGGACGCGCGCCAACGAGATCGGGTCGCCTGCCGCGACCACTTCGGCGACCCGGCCGAGGTTCGCGACCACCTCGCCGTACGCGCGTCCCGAGGTGTAGACCACCTTGCTGTCGTCGCCTGAGGTGAAGAACGCGGCGTCGGGTTTCAGCGCGCCACGCCCGGTGACAGAAACTTTCAGCGGCGAGGAGCTGCGGCCCTCGCTGATCCGTCGTTCACGACGTTCCGGCGAGCGCACGAGCAGCCGCGGGTTGTCCCGCCGGATCGTGTTCGCGCCCACGAGGATGGCGTCGCAGGTGGCACGGACCGCGTCAACCCGGTCGAAGTCCTCGTCGTTGGAGAGCGGCAGGCGCCCGTCGGCGGCGTCGTCGAGGTAGCCGTCGATCGACACGGCGCACGACAGCAGGACGTACGGACGTTCAGCCAATTCCTGTCGCTCCAGTTCGGCGCTCTCACGTCGGGTCCGAGCGACACGATGCCAGATCGGCGGCGGTTCGGCGCCCGGCCCCGGCCCGCGACGGGTTCACCCGGCAGTGTGCGCGGACGCCCCCCCGCCGGTCAACGTCGCCGCGGCCGGGTCCGCCAACGGCCAGGTCAGCCAATCCGTTCTGGCGTCGGCGGGCCGCGGCGCGCCGTACAGGTAACCCTGGGCGAGGTCACAGCCCTGCCCGCGTAGCCACTCCTGCTGGCTGGCGGTCTCCACACCCTCGGCGACGACCTGCCGGCCGAGGGCGTGGGACATCGCCAACACGGCCCGGACGATCGCCTCGTTGCCGTGGCCCTCCCCGACGCCGTTGACGAACGAACGGTCGATCTTGACGATCTGGGCGGGCAGTTGGCGCAGGTAGCTCAGCGAGGAGTAGCCGGTGCCGAAGTCGTCGATGCACAGGGTGACCCCGAGCGCGTTCAAATCGTTCAGGGTGGCCAGCGAACGTTCCAGGTCCTGCATCGCGCCCGATTCGGTGATCTCCAACCAGAGCGCGGACGCGGGGAGGTCGTGCTCGCCAAGCACCTGCCGGACGTCTTCGACGAGGTCCGCGCCCCGTAGCTGCCGGACGGCGATGTTCACCGACATGTGCAGCTGCGGCGCCTCGGCGGGACGGGCGGCGCGCCACCGGGCAAGCTGGGCGACTGCCTCGCCGAGCAGCCACCGACCGATGGGAATGATCAGTCCGGTCTCCTCGGCGATCGGGACGAAGTCCAACGGGGACACCCGGCCGTGCTGCGGGTGGTCCCAACGCAGCAACGCCTCGAACCCGGACAGCTCGGCGGCCGCGAGGTCGATGATCGGCTGGTAGTGCAGTGACAGCTCACCGCGTTCGAGCGCTCCACGCAGCGCCTGTTCGAGGTCGACCCGGCGACGGGTGTCCTTGCGCGTGGCGCTGTCGTAGAGGGCGAACGCGTTGCGCCCGGACTCTTTGGCCTGGTACATGGCGGTGTCGGCGTCGCGGATCAGCTCCAGCGCGTCGGTCGGGCCGCTGGCCCGCGCGACCCCGATCGACGGCGTCACGATGACCTCGCCGACGGAGAGCTGGAACGGCTGGGCGAACGCGGCCACCACCCGCCGCGCCAGCGACTCATCGAGCGCCGACGGCTCCTCGGTGGCCAGGGCGACGACAAACTCGTCGCCGCCGATCCGGCAGACGATGTCCTCAGCGCGGATCATCGAGGCCAGCCGGTCGCCGACGGCGCACAGCAGCTCGTCGCCGACGTGGTGGCCCCAGTTGTCGTTGACCATCTTGAACCGGTCGAGGTCGATGAACAGCAGGCTGATCTCGCAGCCGTCGCGGTTCGCCAGCTCGCCCCAGTGGGTGATCGTCTCGGTGAGCAGCTCCCGGTTCGGCAGGTCGGTGAGGCTGTCGTGGGTGGCGCGGCGGCGTTCGGCCAGCTCGGCGGCGCGCGCGGCGTCCTGCGCCTGAGCGCGGGCGTGGTGGGCGCGGACGATCCGGACGACGATCGCGGCGGTCAGCAACGCGGTGAGCGCGACCCGCACCGCCGCGTCCCAGACGACCACCGGCGGCACCAGCGCGGCGGCGACGGTCGGCGCGAGCATCACCGACCCGATCGCGACAGTCCGCAGAATGCCCAGATCGTGCAGGGGCACCGGGTTCGCCTCGGTCAGCTTCCTCATGCCCGGGTGTAGCGCGGCCGCCCCGACGAGAACGAATCCGGCCAGGAACACGAGGTCGAGGCCGGCCTGGCTCAGTCGGGGCCCGTCGGCGCCGGCGGCGTTGAGCGCGAAGAGCAGATCGCCGGCCAGCATGGCGGTGGTGGCGCCGCCGATCATCCAGAGGACGGGTTCGCGGACACCCCCGCCGAGCAGGAGCTGGGCGACGACGATGAGCAGGATCGCGTCGACGAGCGGGAAGAACGTGGCCGACGCCTGGACCGGGTCGACGCCACCGTCCTGGCCGATGACCGGGGCGATGAGGAAGGACCAGGCAGCCAGCGCCGCGCCGATACCGAGCAGGACAGCGTCGGCCCGGGCCGGGTCCTCGTCGGCGGAGCGCCGCTGCCGCAGCATCTCGATGAAGCCGGCGGCGATGAGGATGTAACCGGGGACGATGAGCAGGTCGGGAATGAAGGCAGCCGGCCCGGGCGCGCTGCTGTCGGCGCCGGGCACAAGCTGGCGCAGGACCCCACCGCCGAGGAAGAGCGTCATGGCGGCGGCGATGGCCCACCAGGGCCCGCGCCGACCGGGGCGCTGGTTGCGCACGGCGCCGTAGCCGATCGCCGCCACGGAGCCCACCGCGAAGAACGCGAACACCGACTCGGACGCCGCGGGCGGAGCCAGCGCGTAACCGGCCAGCGCGATGACGCCGACGGCCAGGAAGGCCCAGCTCACCAGAGCCGGGAGCATGGCGTCGGAGGCTCGCCGCCGGTGGGGCGCCGCCGCTACGGACATGGTCGCCCTCCTCCGCTGCGGTCGCCGATCGGACGACCCCTCATCCCTCAACTCGGACTATGCGGAACCGAGTTGAGGGAATCGGGCGACGGAGTCACAGGCGATGCGTGACCCACACATTCGGCTCCTCGTACACGCCACGGTCGCTGTCCCGGTCCAGGCGCAGCGCCGCCAGCCCGCCCGGGATGAGGTACTCGCCCGAGGCGGGCATGGCGAGCCCGGTCCAGCTCTCCCATTCGCGGACGTTACCGGTGATCGTCATCGACCGGGACGCGATCTTGAGGACCTGGCCGCCGGCGTCAAGGTGCCTGCGCAGCCACGGATCGAACGCGCGATCGTCCTCGGCGCGCCAGTCGACGTACTCCTGCATATCGACCAGCGGGTATCTCGACTTCCACACCGGGCGCACCGGCGCGATCATCTCGGTCGCGCCGACGGCCCGGGCGGCGTCCTTCATCGCGCCGAGGAGCCGGTCGGCGAGGTCACGGCCGGTCGCCTTCGGGGTGATGGTGGCCGACAGCGCGCTGACGGCGTTGGGGGTTGCGCCGTCCAGGAGCAGCCGGACGCCGGCGGCGACGGTGGCGTCCCAGCCGTCAGGGAGGCCCGCGACGGTCCCGTCCCAGCTCAACGGGGTCGACAGCCCGACGCCGAGCACCTCGTCGTCGGCGTCCAGGAGCAGGATCTGGTGCTGTGGCGCGTGGCTGAGCAGGACGGTGAGGTCGACGCCGTGCCCGGGAACGCCGCCGAGCATGAACGCCGGCCACCGGCTCTCCAACACCGCCGGGATGCGTTCGGCCAGGTCGGGCCGCTCGGCCAGGGTGACCGTCCGGACCGTGGTCTGCGGCTGCGGGGACTGCGCCGGCTCCGCGGGGGCGGTCCGGGGGCCGTTGAGGACGGCGGCGTAGTAGGTCTGGACGTCGATGGTCTCCAGGGTCATGTCCAGGGTGCGGGACAGCCCGGCGATGCCGGCGGCCAGGTTGCGGGTCTGGTCGTTGTACCCGCACACGTCGAAGGCGACGACGGCCCGCGCGTCGTTGGCCCGGCGGGCCAGCCGGGCGATGAGCCGGGCGTAGATGGCCTGGCCCTCGTAGTCGGGGTGGACCAGGGTGTAGCCGAGGTAGAACAGCGCGCCACGCTCGGCCCGGTCGGGGTACCGCTGGGCGTAGAACTCCGGGCTGACCCACGGCACGGCGGCCAGGTCGGTGGTGAGGGTGTTGAGCGCGATCGGGCGCTCGCCGTCCCAGACGACGTGCTTCTCGATCCGCTCGTCGACCATCTCCGCGGCGAACTCGTCGGCGTCGAGCATGTGTCGGGCCGCGGCCTTGGCCTGGAGCGGTGTGAACGCCGCCCGGTACAGCTCGTAGAGGGCGTCGATGGCCGCAGCGGGGAGGGTCTTCTCGACCGTGAGCCGCTTCATCGGGCGCCGGCCCAGGTGGCGGCCTCGTACGGGGCGATGACCAGCGAGCAGACCGGCTTGTCGACGCACTCGGCGCCGTGCATGACGAACTCCGGGGCGGCGTACTCGTCCTCCCTGCCGGCGACCAGGTCGGCGAGGCTGGTGAGGATCGCGGTGCGGACGAAGTTCTCGCTGGTGCCCTCGTGCTCGACGAACAGGCCGCCCTTGCCGTCGAGGCGCTGCACCCAGCCGATCCCGGCCCATGCCTGCTCGCCGGGCTCGGTGGCGGTCTGGACCGCGTAGACGCAGTACATCTTGTCGCCCCACTGGCCGACGGGCACGTCGACCCTGCCTTCGGTGTCCACGCCGGTCCGCGGGGGGATGACGCTGGAGAGGCGGACCAGGTTGTAGTGGCCCAGGTCGACGGCGACGAGCGCCTCGTGGAAGGCGGACAGCGTGGTGCCGCCGATGCCGGTGGCCCGGACGACCGGGATGGCGTTGTAGACAGCGGAGTTGGCCATGGTGTGCTCCGTTTCAGGGCGTGACGGTCCGGCGCGCCGGGGTGGGGGCGGCACGCTGGGCGTCGTTGCGGGTGGGGGCGTGGGCCGGACGCCAGGGCAAGCGTCGGCCGGGCGGGGCAGTGCGGGTGGCGGCGTCGGGGCTCGCCCCTGGCGCGCGTGACGGCGCAGAGTTGGCCGGGGCGCGCGGCCGGAGAGTGAAGAAGTTTCGGTCTACGTGTCCATCATTGGCATGTCGGTGACGCTGCGAAATTGCGTCACTACGTAGAGCCAATTACGACCTTCGGCACATGTGCCGGCGTGGCATCTCAGGTGTTCCCCCGTGTCATGCACCTGTCTGTCCTTCCGATTGCCAGTAGGCGGCGGGGCTTCCCCGGGCTGTCCCGGGCGCCCCGTGCAGCTTTGCGCTTACCTACTCAATACTGGCGAATCGGGCAACTCTCCGTAATCCCTCGTTTCTCCACCCTGCGTGGACCGACGGCGGCGATCACCCCGGGTAAGGGCGACAGCCGAACCGGACAACCCACGTAACCGGCCCAGAACGACGTATGGGGCGTACCAGGAGAACCCCTGGCACGCCCCACACTCGCTGAGAAACCGACTCAACGGCCCTCAAACACATCCTCGACCGCTGACCCACCATCCACCGGCGAGATCCGGTAACCCGACGGGCGGCGCGGAAGCAACCACGGCTCGTGCACCGCCGGACCCTCGATATGTGCCAGCTCAGGAACGTGCTGGCGGACGAAGTCGCCGTCCGGGTCGTACCGCCGGGCCTGCCGGATCGGATTGAAACCACGATGCGGACGGGCGTCCGTGCCGGTGCCGGCGACCCACTGCCAGTTTCCGGCGTTGTTGGCCACGTCGGCGTCGAGCAGCCGCTCGCCGAACCAGGCAAGGCCGGCCCGCCAGTCCAGGCCCAGCTTCTTGACGAGGAAACCGGCCGTGATGAGCCGGGCCCGGTTGTGCATCCACCCCTCGGCGGCGAGCTGGCGCATGCCGGCGTCGACGATCGGCACACCAGTCCGGCCCTGCCGCCAGGCGTCCAGCGCCTGTGGATCGTCCGCCCAGTCATCGGCTGCCGTCGCCCGGTAGACCCGCGTCGCCAGATCCGGGAACGCCGCCAACAGCTGGTGATAGAAGTCCCGCCAGCACATCTGCCGGACGAACGCCTCGTTGCCGGCGAACTCGGCGACCACCTCGCGCGCCGACACGCAGCCGAAATGCAGGTAGGGACTCAACCGTGAGGTCCGGTCGCCGGCCATGTCGTCGTGGCCGTCGCCGTAACCGGCGGCGTGCCCACGCCACCGCCGCACTCTGCGGCGGCCCTCGCTCTCGCCGCCCGCGGCCACCGCCGCCGGCCGGCCGGACGGGTCGTCGAAGAACCTCAGCGGATCGTCCCCGTCGAGCCCGGACGGCAGCCGCAACACCTCCGGACGCTCGGCGACGGCCCGCCACCGCCGACCCGACCACGCCCGGTGGTACGGAGTGAAGATCTTGTAGTGGTCGCCGCCGCCCGCCGGCAGCGCTTCACCCGCCGGCACGACCGTCGGACCCGGCCCCCACCACAGGTCGATGCGCTCCCGTTCGCAGGCGCGCGCCAGGCGGCGCTGCCGGTTGCGGGCGTACCGGCTCACGTCCTCGGCGCACAGGATCGTCCGGGCGTCGAGCTGGCCGGCCAACCGGACCGCCTCCACGACCGGGTCCCCCACCCGCATGACGAGGTCGGCGCCCAGTCGTCGCAGGGAGGTTTGCAGATCAGCCAGCGATTCGGCCAGGAACCGGCGCCGCGGCTCGCTGACCGTGATCGCCGGGTCGACCACGAACAACGGCGCCACCGCCCGCCCGCCGCGGGCCGCCTCGACCAGCGCCGGATTGTCGTGCACCCGCAGATCACGGGTGAGCAGCAGGACCGCCGGGTCAGCCACGGCGACCGTCCCCGATCGCGCGGCTGGGCCACCAGATCTTCGCCCCGAGGTCGTAGGCGAGCGCCGGCACCAGCAACGACCGGACGATCACCGCGTCGAGGAGCACGCCCAGGGCTACCGCGACGCCCAGCTCGACGAGCACCACCAGCGGCAGCACCGCGAGCGCCACGAACGTCGCGGCCAGCACCACTCCCGCGGACGTGATGACCCCGCCGGTGACGGCCAGCCCTCGCCGCAGGCCGGCCCGGGCCCCGTGCACGAGCGCCTCCTCGCGGACCCGGCTCATGAGGAAGATGTTGTAGTCGATCCCGAGAGCCACCAGGAACACGAACGCGAAGAGCGGGAACGACGGATCGGAGCCGGCGAAGCCGAAGACGTACTCGAACAGCAGCGCGCAGATGCCCAGGGTCGCCGCGAACGACAGCACCACGGTCGCGATGAGCAGCGCCGGGGCCATGAGCGAGCGCAGCAGCAGGGCCAGGATCACCGCGATGACGAGCAGGATCACCGGGATGATGACCCGCTGGTCGCGTTCGGCGGCGGTGCGGGTGTCCAGGCTGACGGCGGTGAAGCCGCCGACCAGGGCGTCCGCTCCTGGCACGGCATGCGTCGCGGTCCGCAGCCGCTCGACGGTCTGTTCGGCGGCGTCGCTGTCCAGCGCGGCGGTGAGGGTGGCCTGCACCTGGGCCCAGCCGTCCACCACCTTGGGGGCCGGACCGCCGGCGTCGGGCACGACGCGCACGTCGGAGACGCCCTCGGTGGCGCGGACTGCGGCGGTCGTCTGCGCCAACGCCTCGACCTTGGTGAACACCTGGGCGGGGCTGCCGGTGCCGGCCGGGAAGTGCCGGGCCAACGCCTCCTGCCCGATCACGGACTCGGTACGGGTCGTGAAGATCTCGTCGCTGCTCAGGCCCCGGGTGTCGAGGGCGACGAGCCCGCCGGCGAGCGCCAGCAGCGCGAGCGTGGTGGCCACCCAGATGACTCTGGCCCGCCGGGCGACGAACACCGCGACCCGCCGCCACAGCCGGTTGGCGCCCAGGTTTCCGCCGGGTTGGGGGGTGCGCGGCCAGAAGACCCGTCGGCCGCCGAGCACCAGCAGCGCGGGCAGCAACGTGAGCATGACCAGCAGGGTGGCGGCAATGCCGACGGCGGAGACCGGGCCGAGCGCCCGGTTGGAGTTGAGCGCCGACAGCAGCAGGCAGAGCAGGCCGGCGATGACGGTGCCGCCGGAGGCCAGGATCGCTGGGAACGCCCCGCGCAGCGCCACCCGCATCGCGTCGACGGGCTGTTGGTGTCGGGTGAGCTCCTCGCGGTAGCGGGCTACCAGCAGCAGGGCGTAGTCGGTGCCGGCGCCGAAGACGAGGACGGTGAGGATGCCCTGGGCCTGCCCGTTGAGCACGATGATGTCGGCCTTGGCCAGGTAGTAGACGGCGGCGGCGGAGACCGAGAACGCCACCGCGTTGCAGATCATCGGGACGATCCACAGCACCGGGCTGCGGTAGACCAGCAGCAGAATGAACACGACGACGGACGCGGTGACCAGCAGCAATGTCCCGTCGATGCTCTCGAAGACGGTGACGAGGTCGGCGAGCAGTCCGGCCGGCCCGGCGACGTGCGCCTCCAGTCCCTGCGCCGAGGTAGCGATCGCGCGCAGCTCGGCGACCACCTCCGGGGTGTTGCCCTCGGCGGTGTCGGCGACCGGGACGATCGCCCGGACCGCCTGCCCGTCCGGGCTGCGGGCCGGTGGCGGCAGCGGGCTGAGGACTCCTTCGACCTCGATGATCCTGGCGATGTCGGCGTTGACCCGGGCCAGGTCAGCGGGGGTCAGGCCACCCGGGCGTTCGTAGATGATGACCGCCGGCGTGGACGGTTGGTCGACGAACCCACCCGCGAGGCGCTGGGCGCGGGTGGCCTCGGCATCGGCCGGCAGGAACGAGGCGTTGTCGTTGGTGGCGACCTCGGCGAGCTTGCCGGACATCGGCCCGGCTACGCCGCTGATGGCCAGCCAGGCCAGCACCACCGCGCCGGAGATCAGTAAGCCCCATCGGCGCACAGCCGGCCCCCTTGATCGACTCTCGGCCGACAACGCCGGCCGAGTCACACCTCGCAGCCTAAATCGACGCAAGAATCGATGCAAGCTGCCCCACCTCGTCGGTGAACCGGTGGCGCTGGACACGTCTGACCCAAGAAGCGCGACCGTAAACCCGGTGGTCAGATATCGTCGCCTCCCGCGCTCACCGCGCCAGCGAACCAGCAGGGAGCACAGCATGAGGACACCCGCCTGGCAGGTATCCGCCGCCGCGAGCAAAGTCCCCTCCGCCTCCCGGCTCACCCTCTCGCAGATCATGACCCCGCACGAGACGAACCTGCTCGGCACCGTCCACGGCGGCGAGATCCTCAAACTCATCGACTCCGTCGCCGGCGTCGCCGCCGCCCGGCACTCCGAAGGCCCGGCCGTCACCGCCTCCATGGACGAGGTGGCGTTCCTGGTCGCCGTCCGCGTCGGCGACGTCGTCCACCTCGACGCCGAGGTCACCTGGGCCGGCCGGACGTCGATGGAGGTCACCGTCACCGTCCGGGCCGACCGGTGGGACGCCACCGTGCCGGCCACCACCGTCGTCACCGCGCACCTGGTCATGGTGGCCGTAGACGACAACGGCCGGCCGCGGGCCGTGCCGACGCTCAACCCGGAGACCGGCGAGGAACGACGAGCCTACGAGGAGGCCGAGATCCGCCGCCGGCACCGCCTGTCGCTGCGCGAGGAGCTACGCGCCGCCCGCGCCCGCGACTGACCGGCCACGCCCCGCCGCAGCGTCAGAAAGCGAGCCGGACCACCTGCGGGTCATGGTCGCTGACCTGGTCGGCGAACTCCGCGTTGACGTGCACGATGTCGTACGCCGGTTTCCTGGCCGCCAGCCAGGGCGAGAGCAGAATGTGGTCGAGCACCTGCGAGTTCCCCTCGTACACGTAGGTGTAGCGCTCGGCCGCCGGCAGTGTCCGCGGCAGGTCCACCAGGGCGCCCCCGGCGACGAGCAGATCCGTCGTCGTGGAGAACTCGAAGTCGTTGATGTCCCCGGCGACGACCACCGCCGCGTCCGGGTCGACGGCCAGCACCCGCCGGACGAACCCGTTGACGATCGTCGCCTGCTGGTGACGCTTGACCTCCGACGAGCGGACCGGCGGCTGCCGGTGGCCCACCAGCGGATCGTCGCCGCCTTTGGAGCCGAAGTGGTTGGCCACCACGAACACCGTGCGGCCGTTCCACCGGAACTCGCCGACCAGCGGCTTACGGCTGGCGGCCCAGGCGGCGGCGCCCGGCGCGATCCGTCCCGGCGAGTGCGCCAACCGGGGCCGACCGTTCTCGGCCACGACGCCGCTGTCGACGGTCGCCGCGCCCCCGGGGCGGTCCACGAACGACAGCCCACGGTCGGCGCGGTAGAGGAAGACGTTGCGGATGTTGCCGCCGGGCTCCCCCCCGTCGGCGTCGTCGACCGGGTCGACCTGCCGGAACGCGTAGCGGGGGCCGCCGGCCGCTGAGATGGCAGCGGTCAGCGCGGCCACGGTGCGGCCGGCCGACACGACCGCGGTGTTCGAGGGCCCGTCGTCGTCCTGGACCTCCTCCAGGATGACCAGATCCGGGGCGGCCAGGCCCTCGACGACCGTCCGGGCCAGCCGCTGGAACCTCGTCGGCGGGTCCCCCGGATCGAGGTTCTCGACGTTGAACGTGGCCACCGCGAGCTGCCCGGACGCCGCCGCGCTGGCTTTCTCCCCCGTCAGCCCGCGATCGGTGACCGTCGGACTGGTCGTGGGCAGCAGCTTGAACGCGCCGAAGTCGTAGTCAAGGACCCCGACCGGGTCGACGGCGAACGTGTCGCCGGTGTTCGCCGTCGGCGTCGGCGCGAGCCGGTCGTCGATGATGACGCGTTCGGGGTTGAAGTCGTCAGCGCGCGCCACGATGCCGCCCCGGGGCGTCCGCAGACCGGCGCCGGCCGGGACCACCGCGATCTCGCCACGCGCGGTGCGCGGCCCCACCGCGACCGCCCCGGCGATCTGGACCCGCATTCCTTCCAGCGACTCCCAGAAGTCGATGCCGTCCTCCGTCGGCTCGAACGCCCCCGAGGTCTCCACGCTGCCCGTCGCGTCGTCGTCGATGACCATCGCCGGCGGCACCCGGCCGCCCTTGCCGACGACCACCGGGGCCGGCAGCGCCCGCGCCCCGAGCCGGGTCACCGTCGCGGCCGTCAGCTCGGTGAGCGTGAGGTTGCCGGTGTTCGCCCCGCCGGGTCGGCGCTCGGCGACCGTGCCGACGACCGTCACCTCGTCCCCGATCGCGACAGTCGGCGCCGCGCCCAGGTGGACGTAGAGGCCCTCGGCGGTGGCCGGCGAGCGGTCAGGGCAGGGGTCCTGCAACCACAGCCCGGTCCTGCCCACGGCGGCGACGACGCCCCGGGTGCTCTGCTGTCCCGACAACGGCGAACGGTGCGACGCGCCCTGGATCGCCCGGATTCGGGTCGCCGGGTAATCGGCGCAGTCCGTCCCCGCAGGCGTCGGCGGCGCCCCCGCCGACGCCTGCGACCCGGCCACGGTCACGACGACCAGCGCCACCGCGCCCAGTCTCCGGGCCGCGGCGCCAGCCGACCAAGCGACCATTCCCACTTGCGAACCGACACGGCGCACGGCGTCCTCCTCGGCAGGCGTGACCAGGCGATCGTCCTGCGTGGAGTGTTACGCCGCGGAGACGCGGCGTCAACGGCCGGTGAAGGCCGCACGGCCGGCGGGCGCCGGCGGTCAGCCGCCGCCGACGCGAAGGATGTCGTCGATGAGAGCCGCGGCGGTCACCTCGGCCCCCGCTCCCGGCCCCTGGATCACCAGCGGGCTATCCGCGTACCGGTCGCTCCACACGGACACCCGGTTGTCACAACCGCCCCCGCCGGCCAACGGGTCGTCCGGGGCCAGCGCCTCCAACCCGACCCGGGCCCCGCCGTCGGCGTCCAGCCGGGCCACGAACCGCAGCCGTCGACCGTCGGCGGCGGCTGCGGCCAGCGCCCGGCGCAGCGGCTCGTCCAGGGCCGACAGCGCCGCGTCGAGCCCGGCCAGCGGCGCCGTCGCGAGCGCGGCCGGGGCCAACGGCGTCACCACGACATCGGCCGTGGTGATGTCACGGCCGGCGGCGCGGGCCAGGATGAGCAGCTTGCGCAGCACGTCCGCCCCGGACAGATCCTGGCGGGGGTCCGGCTCGGTGAGCCCGCGCCGCCGCGCCTGACGCACCAGCTCCGAGAACGGCGTCGACCCGTCGTAGGCGTCCAACAGCCACGCCAGCGACCCGGACAGCACCCCGGCGATGGCGTGGACCCGGTCCCCGCCGGCGCGCAACGACCGCAGCGACCGCAGCAGCGGCAGACCCGCGCCGACGGTGGCCGAGTCGCCGTAGTGGGCACGGTGCGCGTCGATCGCCCGGTACCGGGCCAGGTCACCGCCCACCCCCGCCTTGTTGGCGGTGACGACCCGCAGCCCCGCCTCAAGCCACAGTGGGTGCCACCGGGCGACGTCGTCGCTGGCCGTGGCGTCCACCACCACCGACCCTTCGGGCAGCCCGACGCCGACCTCGCCGAGCATCGGCGCCCGGCCCGCGGGCAGCTCGTCGCGGACGCCGCCCGGGTCCAGCCCGGCGGCGTGACCGACCTCGTGTCGGGAGTTGGCCACATGGACCAGCCGCAGCTCGCCGAGCAGACCGAGCCCGGACAGCCGGGACCACCGGTCCAGGAACGCGCCGCCCACCACCCCGGTCCCCAGCAGCGCCACCGCCACCGCGGGACGGACCACCGTCAGCGGAATGTCCAGCAGCGCGCTCACCGGGCGGCGCCGGCCAACGCCGCCGACCCGTCCACGGCGACGGCCGTGCCGGCCCCGACCGGCGCCGCGCCGGCGGACGAAGGCGGGGTCACCGCGGCCGCCCGGCGCAGCGCCGACAGCAGGTCGGTCACCAGGTCCTCAGCCGCCTCGATGCCCACCGACAACCGGAGCAGGCCGTCGCTGATGCCGGCGACCGCGCGGGCGTCCGCTGACATCGCCGCGTGCGTCATTGTCGCGGGGTGCGCCACCAGGCTCTCCACCCCGCCGAGCGACTCGGCCAGGGTGAAGCAGGTCAGGCCGTCCAGGAACGCCTTCACCGCCGGCGCGCCGCCGGCCAGGTCCAGGCTGACGATCGCCCCGAAGCCGGACTGCTGGCGGGCGGCGACCTGGTGCCCGGGATGGCTGCGGAGCCCGGGGTAGTGCACCGCGGCGAGCGCCGGATGCCCGACGACCGACTCGACGATCGCCTCGGTGTTCTCCAGGTGCGCTCGCATCCGGGCGTTGAGGGTGCGCAGGCCGCGCAGGGTGAGGAAACTGTCGAACGGGCTGCCGGTGAGGCCGAGGGCGTTCGCCCACCAGGCCAGCTTGTCGGCCACGTCCTGGTCAGCCGCCACGACCGCGCCGCCGACGACGTCGCTGTGTCCGTTGATGTACTTGGTCGTGGAGTGCACGACGATGTCCGCGCCCAACTCCAGGGGGCGCTGTAGCACCGGCGACAGGAATGTGTTGTCGGCGACCACGACCGCCCCGACGGCGTGCGCGGCCTCGGCCACGGCGGCGATGTCGGTGATGCGCAGCAGCGGGTTCGACGGCGTCTCCAGCCAGACGACGGTCGGGGCGTCCTGCAACGCCGCCCCGACCGCCGCCGGGTCCGTGAAGTCGACCGTGACCAGGCGGAACTGCTCTTTGCGGGCGAGCGCGTCGAAGAGCCGCCAGCTGCCGCCGTAACAGTCGTGCGGGACGACGAGCGTGTCCGTCGGCGACAGCAGCGCGTGCAGCGTCACCGTGATCGCGGCCAGGCCGGTGGCGGTGACGACGGCGCCGGCGCCGCCCTCCAGCGTGGTGAGGGCCTCGCCGAGCACGTCCCGGGTCGGGTTGCCGCTGCGGGTGTAGTCGTAGCGGCGCTTGTCGTCGAAGCCGGCGAAGGAGAAGTTGGTCGACAGCACGATCGGCGGGACGACGGCGCCGTGAGTCGGGTCGCTGTCGATGCCGGCGCGCACGCCGCGCGTGATCGGGGACTGGGCGGTCATTCGTTACCTCCGTTAAGGACGGCGCGAAGCGCGTCGCCGATGAGTGTCGGTTCGGTCAGGAACGCGTCGTGGCCGGTCAGCGAGCTGATCGTGGTCAACTGCGCTGGCCCGCCGAGCTGGCTCGCCAACTCGGCGACGAGGGCGGGCGGCACGATCTGGTCCTCCTCGACCGCCACCAGCGACACCGGGACGGCGATCGCGGCAGGGTCGACCAGATGCAGATCGATCGATGCGGACAGGCACAGGAAGGCGGCCGGCGCGGTGCTGGCCGCGTACCGCTCGCCGCAGCGCGCCAGGTATCCGGCCGATGCCGGGAGCACGGCGCCGTCGTCGGTGAGCGTCGGCCCGGCGGCGAACCGGGCGGCGAACTCGGCCGGGGTGCGGTAGGTGAGCATCGCCAGTTGGCGGGCCAGCGCGAGCGCCTGTCGGCGGGCCCGCGGGTCGGCCCCGGCGGCGGTGACCATGCCACGTTGGACGCCGCGCAGCGCGCTGGCGTAGGGGTGGGGTCGGTGGGCGCCGCTGATCGCGACCAGCTGGTCGAGCCGGCGCCCGTGCCGGGCCGCGAACTGAAGGCCGGTCATCGCGCCGTAGGAGGCGCCGACGAACGCCGCAACCCGGTCGAGGTTCAGTCGGTCCAGGGTGGCGGCCAGGGCGTCGGCCTGGTCGGCGGCGTCGACTGGGTGGTCCACGGCGCCGTCGGCGCCGATCCAGTCGATGGCCAGGACGAGGCGTCGGTCGGGATCGATCGGCTTGCCGGCGCCGATCTGGGCGTCCCACCAGCCTGGCGCCGGGTTCCGGGTGGACGCGGCGGCGTGCCGGCCGGCGGAGATGCCCCCGGCGACGATGACCACCGGGCCGTCGGGTCGGCCCTGCCATTCGGCGTGGACGGTGACATCGCGCTCGCCCGCGTGGCGGGTGGTCATGCGGTGGGTGAACGTGATCTGGCCGGTTGGGGAGGGCGCGGGGACGCGACATCGCGCGTCGGCCGCGGTGATCGTTGCGTTCATTCGTCGCACTCCGCAGGGTTCGTGGCGTAGCCAACTCCTGCGGCGGACGTGATGAGCAATCGCGGGGGGCGGGGGCCTGACAGCCGCCGTCTCCAGCGATCCATCTTCCGGAAGGCACGGGCCCCCGCAGGATTTGGCACCATACCCGCGAGTTACCTCACGGGCGGCTGCCCCGGCGTCTTCGGGCCTGTCCCTCAGCCGGTCTTGATGGATGTCTCGGCGAGCGTATGCGGATGGCGACCCTCTGTCAACGGCATAGCGACGGGCGTCAATAGCCGTGTGACTGTCGACTGTGCGCCGACCTTGTGGATCTACAGCGCGGTCTCGGCGACGGCGACGAACGCGTCGTTCTCCTCCGGCGTGCCGACCGTCACCCGCACGCCGTCCCCGGCGAACGGGCGCACGATGACGCCCTTGGCCTCACACGCTTTGGCGAACGGAACCGCCTCGTCGGCCAACGGCAGCCAGACGAAGTTCGCCTGCGTCTCCGGGGCGTCCGGCACGAGTTTGCGGACCCGCTCCAACAGCCGCTCCCGCTCGCTGACCACCAGCGCGCAGCGGCGCCGGACCTCGTCCTCCTGGCCGAGCGCGGCGAGCGCCGCCGCCTGCGCGGGCAGGCTCGACGAGAACGGCGTGATCACCTTACGGATGGCCGACGCCACCTCAGGCTGCGCGACCAGGAAACCCATTCGCAGCCCGGCCAGCCCCCACGCCTTCGAGAAGGTCCGCAGGACGACGACGTTGGACCGGTCGGCGAAGGCGAGGCCGTCCGGCACGTCCTCGTCGGTGACGAACTCGCGGTACGCCTCGTCGATGACGACGAGCACGCGGGTGGGCACGGCGTCGAGGAACCGCCCCAACTCGGCCCGGCGCAGCGCCGTGCCGGTCGGGTTGTTCGGGTTGCACACCAGAACCAGCCGGGTGTCGTCGGTGATCGCGGCGGCCATCGCCGGCAGGTCGTGACCGTGCCCGGCGGTGTTCGGCACCCGGACGGCGGTCGCGCCGCTGGTCGCGGCGATGATCGGGTAAGCCTCGAAGGAACGCCAGGAGAAGACGACCTCGTCCCCGGGCAGGCAGGTCGCGCGCACCAGCGCCTCGGCCAGACCGACCGACCCGCAGCCGGTGGCGATCCGGTCCGCCGCGACCCCGTACCGCTCGGCCAATGCCGCGCGCAGGGCCAGCACGCCCATGTCCGGGTACCGGTGCGACTGGCGCGCGGCCTCCGTCACCGCCTCGACGACGCCCGGCAACGGCCCGTACGGGACCTCATTGCTGGCCAGCTTGATCGCCTCGGTCAGCCCCAGTTCGCGGGCCAGGTCGGCCGGGCTGCGACCGGGCACGTAGTTGGGCAACGCCTCCAGGTCGGCGCGGGTGAGACGGATCATCGGGTGCCTCCGGGGTTGTGCGGTCCGGCGTCGACGCCGGCAGGGTGGAATGGGTCGGACGAGCCGGCCACGACGACCGTTCCCGCCGAGCGGTCATGCAGCGCCAGGCCGAGCGGCCGGTTGAACAACAGCGCGGCGCAGTCGATCACCTGCATGACCAGCCCGATCCCGCAGCATCCCCATAGCAGGGTGGGCAGGCCCAGGGTGTTCCAGCGCCGTAACGCGCGCCCGAACCCGAGCGGTCCCGGCGTTTCGAGCCGCACCACCCGGATCCCGACCGCCCGTTTCCCGGGCGTCTGGCCAGTGTTGGCCAGCGCCGGGACCTCGTACGCCAGCCACAAAGCGGCCGCCACCAACAGAATGATCATCATGTAGAGCTGGGCGTTCGGCGCCGCCGGCAACGGCTCGTCGGTCTGGTCAAGCTCCCGCGAGCGGCGCCACAACTCCGCGAGCGCCGGCGAGACCTCCTGCACGTACCGCCAGACGAAGTACCCGTTGACGACGAGGTTGAGCCCGAGAATCGCGGCGATGTCGATGAGCCGGGCGACCAGTCGCGCGCCCGGCGTCGCCAGGGCGTGTCCGTGTACCAGCGGCGCTGGCGGAAGGCCGAAACGCGGGTGCGGCGGATAGGCTCCGGGCGGGCCGTAGCGCAGGGGCGGACCATGCTGCGCGGGCGGTCCGTAACCTGCGGGCTGTTCGTACGCTGGGGGCGGTCCGTGAACCGGAGGCGGGGCCGGTACGGGCTGGTGAGCCGGAGGCGACGCCTGCTCGGGCGGCTGGGGTGTAGGTCCGGCCGGCGGCACGGCGTCCGCCGGCAATGAGCCGCCCAGCCAGCCCTCGCCGTCCCAGTACCGCTGGGCGGCCGGATCGGCCGGGTCCTTGTACCAACCGGGGGGTAGCTGCGCCACCTAGCTCACCTTCACGACGACGGTGCTGGCGGCCTTGTCGTGCAGGCACTGCTGGTACGGCTTGTCCCACAACTGCCACAACCCGTCCAGGTACGGCAGAAACGGCGCCATACCCATGAGGACCTGAAGCCAGTAACGCTTCGCGAGCATCCCCCGGGTGCGTGTCTCCTGCGGCGCCAACGGCGCAATCTGGATCCTGAGAAGTTTCTTGCCCAGCGTCTGGCCGTCCTGACGCAGCGGCAACTCCACGGAGTAGGCGTGCGAGACGCCGAGCAGGAGCGTGACCATCACCAGGACGAACAGGACCACGACAATGACCTCGGCCCCTGACAACACCCCGCCGTCCACGTCCCCGAAGGCGGCCCCGATGCCCGCCGCCCCGAGCACCGTCAGCGGTAGCAGGACGACCACGATCGCCAGCGTCAACACGACACCGTCGATGATCACGGCGGCGAGGCGTTCGCCGAACGACGCCAACGGCTTCCCGGCGGGACTCACCGGCATGAGCGGCGCGCCAGCGTAGCCGTCCCAGGCTGGCTGGGTGGCGTGGCCGGGCTGGGTGGCGTGGCCGCGCTGCGGTGGCTGGCCCGGGAAGCTGGGCCGACCTGGAGGTCCGAGAACCCCGGGCGGGCCGACAGGGACCTCGGGCGCGAACGGCGCAGGCCCGGCCGGCGGGTTGCCGGCCGGGTCGCTCGACGGATCATGCGAAGGCTGTGTCACAAGGTCCAGTCTTACAGGTTGCCCCGGAGCTCCTGCTCGCGCTCGATGGCCTCGAACAGGGCTTTGAAGTTGCCCTTGCCGAAACCGAGCGAGCCGTGGCGCTCGATCAACTCGTAGAAGACCGTCGGACGGTCCTGCTGCGGCTTGGTGAAGATCTGGAGCAGGTAGCCGTCCTCGTCCCGGTCGACCAGGATCCTGCGGCTCTTGAGCTCCTCGACCGGCGCCCGGACCAGGCCGATGCGCTCGCGCAGCTCGTCGTCGTCGTAGTACGAGTCCGGCACGTCGAGGAACTCGACGCCGTTGGCCCGCATGTGGTCGACGCTGGCCAAAATGTCATTCGTGGCCAGCGCGATGTGCTGGGCGCCGGGGCCGCCGTAGAACTCCAGGTACTCGTCGATCTGCGACTTCTTCTTGGCGACCGCCGGCTCGTTCAACGGGAACTTGATCTTCCGGGTGCCGGAGGCGACCACCTTGCTCATGAGGGCCGAGTAGTCGGTGGCGATGTCGTCGCCGATGAACTCCGCCATGTTGGTGAAGCCCATGACCCGGTTGTAGAAATCGACCCAGTGGTCCATCCTGCCGAGTTCGACGTTGCCGACGATGTGGTCGATGGCCTGGAAGTAACGCTTCGGCGAGCCCTCGGGCTTGACCACCAGCGGCGCGCGTTTCACGAAACCGGGCAGGAAGGGGCCGTTGTAACGGGACCGGTCGACCAGGACGTGGCGAGTGTCGCCATAGGTGGCGATCGAGGCGATCCGGACGGTCCCGTGGCCGTCGGTGACATCATGCGGCTCGACGAGGCCCGTCGCGCCCTGTTTCATGGCGTACGCATAGTTCGCGTCGACATCCGGGACCTCGAGAGCGATCTCGATGACGCCGTCGCCGTGCCTGGCGTAGTGCCTGGTCGCCTCGGAGTCGGCGCTGACGCCGCCGGTGAGGACGAACCGCACGCCGCCGGCGGTCAGCACGTACTCGGCGTGCTCACGGAAACCCTGCTCCGGGCCGCGGTAGGCGACCAGCGTCATGCCGAACGCGGTGCTGTAGTAGTGGGCGGCCTGTTTGGCGTTGCCCACGTAGAAGCGGACGTGGTCCCACGCCCTGATCGGGAACGGGTCCTGCGAGATGTCGTGGGCGACCGCCCCGACCAGGTCGTCGACGTTGACGTCGTCCGAGTCCATGGGCTTCTCGATGGCACTGGTCATCGACGATGACCCCCTTTTCTGACCGCCGGCTGATGAGGCGAGGATGACGCTCGGACAAGCCCTGGGCAACTCTCACCCGAACCGCTGGTCATCTTGCCCGAAACGGTAGCCTGGCGGACCGAACCTCTGGACAATCTGCCTACCGTTGGAGCCGCGCACGATGACGATCGACCACCTCGACGCCGAACTCGTCGGCCTGCTCACCGAGGAGCCGCGGATGGGCGTGTTGGAGCTGTCCCGACGGCTCGGCGTGGCCCGCGGCACCGCGCAGGCCCGGCTCGACAAACTCCAGGCCCGGGGTGTGGTCCGGGGCTTCGCGCCGCAGATCGACCCGGCCGCGCTGGGCTTCGCCGTCACCGCGTTCGTCACCCTGGAGATCCGGCAGCGGTACGGGCACCGGCTCGTCGCCGACCACCTGCGGGAGATCCCCGAGGTGTTGGAGGCGCACACCATCTCCGGCGCCGGGGACCTGCTGTGCCGGATCGTCGCCCGATCCAACTCGGACCTCCAACGCGTCATCGACCAGGTCGTCGGCTACGAGGGCATCACCCGGGCGTCGACGTTCATCGCGCTGGCCGAACGGATCCCCTTCCGCACCCTGCCGCTGGTGCGCTCGGCCGCCGCACCCGAATCATGACGTCGAAGGATCGGAACAGCCTCACAGCGTGACCACCCCCGGTGACACCGTCACGGTCGCTACCGGTCGTCCCGCGAGCTCGACGCCCAGGCAACTGCCTTACAACACTCAGGCGACAGATTCCGGCGTTTACTCTTCTTCGTCGGCTGCCGGCGGTCGATTAAGCCTACCGGCGCTTGTCGATTCCCCACGACATGCGGGCTATCGCAATCCGTAAGAGTCAAAAAGTAGCCATCTGTGTTACGGGCCTTGCTACCGGTGGCTTCTTCGGGCATATGCTTTCGCGGGTCGTGCGGGGCCCACCCGGACCCGATTCACGAATGAACGCAGCCGCGCTTGGCGCGAGCTAGACAACTCGGAGGCATCTCATCATGCGTAATTCTGTGCGCGCCCTCACCATCGCTTCGGCGGCAGCCATGGGACTGACCGCCATCGCGGGGCCGGCGGCCGCCTCGGAACCGTCGTTCAATGACGCATCCATCCGGCTGACGGGCGGCAACGCGACGGCCCTGGCGGAGTGCGTCAACTACGCGCGCAACAGCATCATCGCCGGTCGTCGGGCCAGCTCCAACTCCTGTGACAACTTCGCAGTCGCCAACGCCGGCGACGTGAACCTGCGAAACGTGAGCCTGTTCGTCGGGGCGGCCACGGCGGCGGCGGTTACGGCGGCCACGGCGGCGGCGGTTACGGCGGCCACGGCGGCGGCGGTTACGGCGGCCACGGCGGCGGCGGTTACGGCCACGGCGGCGGGAGTTGGTACGGCCGCACCAACAACAACGCCAGCATCCGTATCTCCGGTGGTGACGCGACGGCAATCGCCAGCTGCATCAACTACCTGCAGAACAGCTACACCCGCGGCGACGTCAACACCTGCCGGAACTCCGCGATCGCCAATGCCGGAGACGTTAACCTGCGAAACGTCGATCTGACGGTGGTCCAGGGCGGCAACTGAAAGTCCCGAATCGTTGGGGAGGCTGAGACCGAACGGGGTCACGGCCTCCCCAACCCCTTTCGGCGGGACAAATACTCTGACAATTCAGTCCGGGCCTGCCGACAATTTAACAAGCACGGCAGGTGTTGTCGGTCTCGACGCCGGGCTCGTCGGCCCGCCTACCGGAGAGCGGTGCCGTGGGGCGGCCGCGCTCGGGGCCACGACGCCGCGACGGGCGGGGCGGACCCGGCTGACGTTCCGCCCCGACCACCGTTTCGGGAACCTTGATCGAACTGGCCCAGTTGTTCCAGCCGTCGCCGATCGTAGCGAGGTTCGCGGCGCCGCCGATCCAGGTGGAGGGACGAGCCGCCGAACCGGATGTTCTGGACGAGCTTGACGTCGCACCGCTCATAGGCGCGCACCGAGGTGATCCGGTCGTTCCAGTTCCCGCCGGAGGTGCTCCTCAGGTCGTCCCACTGCACCTCGTTGTCGTAGCCGGCGGTGCGCGAGCTCGACTTGACGAACGTCAGCGAGCTGCCGCTGTAGCTGGTCCCGTCATAGACGCGGGCGATCACCAGGTCGGCCGACGCCAGCGAGGCCGCACCCTCGGCATCGGCGTCGCAGCGTGTCGCTCCGGTCAAGGTTCGCTACACCGTGCCGCTCGGGCGGCGTCGCCACAGCCACGGCAGCAACGCCCACGGCGAACCCAGCGGCCAGGGACAGGTTCGCGGGAAGGCTGCGGATGATCATTTTTTCAGCTAGGGACCCGGATCGTGGGACTCGCCGTGGCCGAACAGTCATCGCCTCCCTACCGGTGGCGCCAGGTGGCCATGGTCGAGGCGGCGCCGGCGACCCGGTGCCGCCGCCGGTGGCCGCCGACGCGGGCGACGCGGCCTGCCCGCTACCCCGACAAGGGCTGAACGCCGGTCCGGCCAAAAGCCCCTCTAATGAGCCGAATGACACGGGCATATCGGGCTGACTTGCAACCGTGCCACCCACCGCTATTGTGGCCGCCGTGGCACGCGGCCGACCTTGTGTGAAGTGCTACCTCACCCTCGCAGCGATCATCGTCATCGTTCTGGCGCTCACCGGCGTGTGGAATCCGTTCCCCGCCGCCTGGCGCTGGGTCAACACCAGCCAGGAGCTGGCCACCCCGAAGGTCGTCTGGCAGCAGCGCCTCGGCGGCGCCCCGCGCGGCGTGACCGTCACCGGGGACGCCGTCATGATCGAGCACCGCACGTCGGTCGAGGCCCGGTCCACAGCCGACGGCCGCCGTCTGTGGAAACGCAAGGCCGACTGGGCCGCCCCGGCCGGCGCCGGTCGCAGGTCGGCGATCGTCACCGGAAAACTGCTGGTCAAAGGCTATGAGGTGCTACATCCCGGCGACGGTCGCACACTGCGCCGGGACACCCGCGCCGTCGCCGTCTGGACCTTCCGCGACGCCGTGGTCGACGCCGGCTGCGTCGACGGCGACACCGGCTGCGCGCTCACCGCGTGGCCCACCCGGGGCGGCGGCCCGCTCTGGCGGGTGCCGCTGCCGAGCGTCGACTTCATCATGTTCGCCGACAATCCGCCGCTGCCGGCGGCGGCCACACTCACCGTGCCCCGCGTCGCCCCAGACGCCGGCGGGCCCGCCCCGATGCCCCGCATGCTGGGCTTCCCGTTCGACGACCGGGTTCAGGTTGTCGACACCGCCAACGGTCGGCTCGTCCGCGACACCCCGGCAGGACCAGACGAACGGGTCCTTCTCGCCGGCGGCCGACTGATCCGGGTGGCGGCGCGCTCCCGCGACGGCGGCTGCTACTTCCACACCCGGGCCACCGACCCCGCCACGGAGCAGGAGGCGTGGGCTGACGAAACCCTCAACCTGCGCACCGCCCCCAGCGGCTGTGTCCAACGCGAGGACCCCGCTGGCGGAGGCAACGTCCTGGTGGCGGTCTCGCCCGACGGGCGCGAGCTGCTCATCGACGCCTACGACGGACGGGCTGTCTGGACCGCGGACGGCCGTGAACGCGTCGCCGCCGCCGGCGACCGGCACGCCCTGATCCGCTCCCACGACGGCCGCCGGATCAGCGGGGTGGCGCTCGGTCGGAACCGAGCAGCCTGGTCCCGGGAGGTAGCGGCCACGACGCAGGCGGCGCTCGTGGGGAGCATGGCGCTGCTCGTCGACCCGGACAGCGACACCGTCGTCGCGCTCGATCCAGGCTCCGGGACCGTCCTGCTGGAGCTCCGCAGCGCGGCGAAAGTGTCAGCTGTCGGGCCCGCCGGCCTGTTCCTGACCGACGGCCGCGAGTTCGGGTATGCCCGTTTCGCCACCCGACCCGACCGGGAATAAGCTGGCTCCTTATGAGCGCCGGCGAATTCGCGTACGCCCCCCTGCTTCCCCTGGGCGACGACACCACTGAGTACCGCCTGATCACCGACGAGGGCCTCGACGTGGTCGAGGGCCCCGGCGGTCGGCGGTTCCTCACCGTCGAGCCGGCCGTGCTCACCCAGCTCACCGCCGAGGCGATGCACGACATCGCGCACTACCTGCGCCCGGCGCACCTGGCCCAGCTGCGGTCGATCATCGACGACCCGCTGGCGTCGGCGAACGACCGGTTCGTCGCGTTCGACCTGATGCGCAACGCCAACATCGCCGCCGGCGGCGTGCTGCCGATGTGCCAGGACACCGGCACCGCGATCGTGATGGGCAGGCGCGGCCGGCACGTCCTCACCGACGGCGGCGACGAAGCGGCCATCGCCCGCGGCGTCTACCAGGCGTACACCAGGCTCAACCTGCGCTACTCGCAGCTCGCTCCGATCACCATGTGGGACGAGCGCAACACCGGCAGCAACCTGCCTGCCCAGATCGAGCTGTACGCCGACGATCCGGGCGGGCACCCCGACGCGTACAAGTTCCTGTTCATGGCCAAGGGCGGCGGCTCGGCCAACAAGTCGTACCTGTACCAGGAGACCAAGGCGCTGCTGAACCCGACGCGGATGATGCAGTTCCTGGAGGAGAAGCTGCGCCTCATCGGCACCGCCGCCTGCCCGCCATACCACCTGGCCGTCGTCATCGGCGGCACCAGCGCCGAGTTCGCTCTCAAGACCGCCAAGTACGCGTCGGCGAAGTATCTGGACGGTCTGCCCACCGGCGGCGACCTGACCGGTCACGGCTTTCGCGACATCGAGCTGGAGGCGCAGGTTCTCCAGCTCACCCGCGACTTCGGCATCGGCGCCCAGTTCGGCGGCCGGTACTTCTGCCACGACGTGCGCGTGATCCGGCTGCCCCGGCACGGAGCGTCCTGCCCGGTGGCCATCGCCGTGTCCTGCTCAGCCGACCGACAGGCCATCGCCAAGATCACACCATCGGGTGTGTGGCTGGAGAAGCTGGCGACCGATCCGGCCCGCTACCTGCCCGACGTCACCGACGCGTCACTGTCCGGCGGCGACGTCGTCCGGGTCGACCTCAACCGGCCGATGGCCGACATCCGGGCGGAGCTGTCCCGGTATCCGGTCAAGACCCGGCTCTCGCTCACCGGTCCGCTCGTCGTCGCCCGCGACATCGCCCACGCGAAGATCGCCGAACGCCTCGACGCCGGCGAGCCGATGCCGCAGTACCTGCGCGACCACGCCGTCTACTACGCCGGCCCCGCCAAGACCCCCGAGGGCTACGCGTCCGGCTCCTTCGGCCCCACCACCGCCGGCCGGATGGACTCCTACGTGGAGAGGTTCCAGGCGGCCGGCGGCTCGCACGTCATGCTCGCCAAGGGCAACCGCTCCGCGCAGGTGACGGCCTCGTGCCAGGAGCACGGTGGCTTCTACCTGGGCTCCATCGGCGGCCCGGCGGCGCGGCTGGCCCAGGACTGCATCAAGAGCGTCGAGGTGCTCGAATACCCGGAGCTGGGTATGGAGGCGGTCTGGAAGATCCAGGTCGAGGACTTCCCCGCCTTCGTCGTCGTGGACGACAAGGGCAACGACTTCTTCGCCGAGACCACCGTTCCGACGTTGACGATCGGCCGCCGATAGGGCGGCGGCCCGACGGGTCGCCGCAGCCCATGTAGGAACTGGGTCAGGGCCGCGATCAGACGATCATCGCGTCCCTGACCCAGTCGCCGAGTGGACTCAGTCTGTCACCGGAACGGCCTGCCACCACTGCCGCATCTCGGTGCTGAAACCCCACTGTTGCACCGGAGTGCCGTTGGCGGTCCAGCCCTCCTTGGCTTCGAGGTACTTGCCGTGCAGGGCGCTACGGAGGCGGAAACCGTCGGTCGTGGCCATGAGCACCCACATCTGCGCGGGCGCGGTGTTGCACCTGGCCTGGATCGGGACGATGCCGTCGTCGATCCGTGATCCCGACACGTTCAGGCAGAGGCTGGAGGCCCGGTTGACCAGCGCGAACTGGTTACCCTGGATCGACTCAGCCTCCCAGGTCTGCGATTTCCCGGAGCCGCAGTCCCGGATCTCCATGGGGGCGCCGACGGCAAGCCCGCCGGCGTTCGGCTTGTCGATCGGGCCCACCGGCTGGAGACAGCGCCTCGCCTGCTGAGCCTTGACCCGGACGACGCCCTCCGGCGGACTCATCGCGCCGATGACGTGGGTCGGATCGATGAGTCGCCACTGCTGGTAGCGCGCCTGGCTGCTGTTATCCTGCACGATCCTGGTGCCCCGGTCGGACTTGCCGCCCCTGGGCGTGATGACCTTCCCGCTGGCGACGTTGACCAGCTCGTACGTGCCGTCTGCCCGGGGTGTGAACTTCCACTGCTGGGCAGGGGCGTCTCCGCAGACGGCCTGGGCGATCTCGGCGTTGCGGGTGTCGATCGATGCCTGGGGCACCTCAGCGCACATCTTCGAGTTGGAGGCGGCGCGCAGTTTGAACTTGCTGCCGGCGACCGCCACCAGCGTCCAGCGCTGGCGGGTTTCCGGGTCGGCGCAGTCGCCCAACTCCATCCTCGCGCCGGCGGCGTTCCCACCGACGTCCGGCTTGTCCACCGCGCCGATGACCTGCACGCACCGCCCGGCGCCGGCCAGTTGGAGCAGGACCGTCTTGCCGCCGCCGGGCTGGACGCGGTCCTGGGCGGCGGCGTCCTCGACACCGTCGATGAGGAAGAGCTCACGCTCCTTGATGCTGCTGCCGAGCGCCTCCTTGGCCGCCCGCGCCATCGCCGGCTGGTACCGGTCGCGGACGGCGTTCGTGAGGAGTTCGCGGATCTGTCGCTCGGTGGCCGCCGCGTCCGCGCGGTCCCGTTCGTCGAGGTCGGCGGCGCGCGCCAGGTGCACTCCGACGAAGACGAAGGTCTCCCACTCCGCGGGGCCGTCGCCGAGGTAGGCGTTGTTGGCGGCGACCTTGACCGACCGCCCCGTTGCCTCAGTCTTGATCTTGTAGATCAACTCCCGGACGGCCAGGTCGTTCACCTCGTACGGCGTCGCCGCGCGCTGAAGCGCCACGACGATCGCGGACCGCTTACCGTCCCGAAGACGCTCAGCCTCCTGCTTCTGCACCTCGTCGGCTTTCCCGTCCGCGATCTTCTTCTCGCGGTCCTTCGCCGCGGCTTCACCGAACCCGGTGGCGATGAGCGCCAGAAGGTCCTTGTCGGTGGCGCCGTCCTCCTGCGCCGCTTCGGCCGCAGCCCGGGCGAAGCTTCCCGCCTCGGCGCGTTGCCCGAGAGAACGGACGAAACCGGCGAGGCTGGCGGACAACATCGTCTGCCGGTCGCCGTCGTTGGCCGGAATCCAGCCCACCGCCATCGCCGCGCCCAGCCGTTGCCGATCCAGTTCGACGCGCCTGGTCCGCCGCTCGACGTCCGCCTCGTTGGCGGCGTGGATCCCGGACTCGATGAACCGTGCCGCGGCGCCGGCCGGGTCGATCTTGTCATCGAGCGCCTCGCGCGCCTTGGCCTTGACGGCGGCGTTGTAGCTCTCGTGAGCCTTCTCCCACAGGATCGTGAGGAACTCTCTGTCGGGCAGCCCAGCCTCGCCGTCGACCGTCCAGCCGATGACAGCCGCGGCCTTCTTCTTCGCCTCGGTCGAGGCGTCGAGCTGCGCACCTGCCGTGCCGAGTGGGGACGCGGCGGCGACGCCCGGCGCCACCGCCAAACCAGTGATCATTGATGCGGACATGACCGATGCGGCGAACAACCTATTCAGAGGGGTAGTCAACTGCGCTCTTCCTTCTCACGTCGATGTCGCCCGGACCGGGATCCGGATGGCTGTCCCGGTAGCGCCGTCGACCGACGTTTCGGAACTTCCACGCCCACGCATCACTCCGGACACCCGACGTTCGGACTGGAGCATCGTCAGACGCGCGTGCTCGCGGGACGGACAATTGAAGATGGTCGACAGCTCGATGAACAGGAACGCTAGTCGACATGAGAGGGATTTGGTGCCCGATAGCCGACAGCCAATGACGAAGATCGCTGTATACATGAGACGTTCGCCACCAGAGGCAGGCCGCCTCACGTCAACGGCGCCGGCTTCCGGCGGACTCGGCGGCGGCCGCGAGGTCCGCCAGCTCCTGCCGGATCGCGCCCTCGGCGGTACGCGCCGCAAGCCCCCCGAGGACCACCTCAAGCACCCGACCGCCCCGGCTACGGGGGTGTCCCTCCTGCTCAACGGCGACGAGCGTCCCGCCCCGGTGCCGCCCCGCGGTCACCGGCGTGACGGCGTAGGTGGTGCGGTAGTCGGCGCCCCGCCCGGGCGAGGTGACCACGAACCGGCGCCCGGGCTCGCAGGACTCGACATGGAACTCCTCGGCGACCGGGTCGCCTTCGGGCATCCGGTGGGTCTCGCGCCAGATCGCCCCGGCGGCGAACGGCGGCGGGGTCACCAACTCCACAGCGTCCACGGTCGACAGCCATGCGGAGCGCGACCCGAGGTCGACGAGCAGGCCCCAGACCCGGTCTGCGGGCGCGGCCACGAACTGGGTGACGACGGTCGTCGACATCGGGCAGCCTCCTCGGCCCGGTCGCTGCGCCGGGCCGAGGACCACGCTAGCGGGATCAGCCCCCGATCGCGGGCAGGATCGTGCCGGTCACCTCACCGAGACCGATGACCGTGCCGTCCGGTCCGGGAGCGGCGGCGGTGATGGTCACGGTGTCCCCGTCGCGCAGGAAGGTCCGCTCGGCCTTGTCCTCGCCGACCGTGACCGGCTCCGCGCCACCCCAGGTCAGCTCGATGAACGAGCCCCACTGGTCGCGGTCGGGTCCGGATACGGTGCCGGAGGCGTAGAGGTCGCCCGTGCGGACCGAGGCGCCGTTGACCGTCAGGTGGGCGAGCTGCTGGGCCGGCGTCCAGTACATCGGCGCGAACGGCGGGCGGGACACCACCGTGCCGTTCCACTCGACGGTCATGGTGATGTCCAGGCCCTGGTTGACGCTGCCGGTCAGGTACGGCAGGACGGCCGGCTCCTGGGCCGGCGGCTCGACCCAGGCGGCGGAGAGCGCGTCCAGCGGGGTCACCCAGCCGGCCACCGAGGTGGCGAACGACTTGCCCAGGAACGGGCCGAGCGGCTGGTACTCCCAGCCCTGGATGTCCCGGGCGGACCAGTCGTTGACCAGCACCACGCCGAAGACGTGCTCGGCGAAGTCGTCGACGCTGACCCGCTGGCCGAGCCCGGTCGGCACGCCGACGACGAAGCCCAGCTCGGCCTCGATGTCCAGGCGAGTCGACGGCCCGAACGACGGGGCTTCGTCGGTGGGCGCCTTGCGCTGCCCACACGGCCGGACGATGTCGGCGCCGGTCACCACGACGGTGCCGGAGCGGCCGTGGTAGCCGATCGGCAGGTGCTTCCAGTTCGGCAGCAGCGGCTCGGCGCCGGGCCGGAACAGCTTGCCCAGGTTCGTCGCGTGGTGCTCGGAGGAGTAGAAGTCGACGTAGTCCCCGACGGCGAACGGCATGGACAGGGTCACCTCGGCGACCGGGTGCAGCAGGCCGTCGAGACGGTCGGACTGGTCGCGCAGCAGTTCGGTGATCCGGGCGCGGGCTGCCGCCCAGGCGGCGCGCCCCTGGGCCAGGAACGGGTTGAGGGTGGGGGCGCCGAACGCCCCGGCGGAGTCGATGAGACCGACGGCCTCGACGCCGGCGAGGTCGAGCACGTCGTCGCCGATGCGCACCCCGACCCGGGGCGCCTCGTCGTCGTGGGCGAAGACGCCGTAGGGCAGGTGGTGGATCCCGTACGGGCCGGTCAGGTCAAGCATGGGTGTTCCTCTCGTACGGGTCAGGCGGGGCGCTCGATGAGTCCGAGCGCGATGAGGTCGTCCAGCGGTTCGATGACGCTGCACGAGCCGTAGCCCACCCACAGCGGACGTTCGCCGCCAAGATGGTCGTTGATCGCGGCGGCCAACGGGGCGGGGTCCGTGCCGGCGAGCACCTCGGCGATCTCGTCGACCTCCCCACCGCGACAGGCCAGCGCGGCGGCCACCAGGACGTTGAGGAATCCGTGGTGGGTGAACCCGGTCTCGGGGTCAGTGTGCCGTAGGGCGTTGTGCAGTCCGGCAGTGAGCTTGAAGGGCAGCCCGCGGTCGCGGCAGGCGCAGATGACCGCGGCCAGCTCGACCGGGGTGGGGAACAGTTCGGCGGCAAGGCCCCCGGTGCGGAACTTGGGGGCGACCGGCAGTCCGCCGGCGCGGGCGGCGGCGACGGTGTCCAGCGCCCGCAGCAGACCGGTGGCCAGCGGGATCTCGGCGTAACCGAGCAGGCCGGCGCGGGCCCTGAGCGCGTCGGTCAGGGTAGCCAGTCCGGGCTGTGGGTCCTCGCCGCGTTTGGCCACCGGGATCTCGACCTGACGCACCCGCAGCCGGGGATCGGCGTTGTCGAGAGCGCCAGGTAGCGCGCCGAGGCCGGTGTCGCCGACGAGGCCGATCTCCACAGTCTCGTCGGGTTGCAGCAGGTCGGCGGCGGCCGTGAGCGCCGAGGCGGGCAGCAGCAACGGGCCGACGAGGTCGGCGTACCAGGCGGCGCGGTAGACGCGGTGTCCGGTGACGGCGGCGGGCAGCGGGGCGCTCCCGGGCGGGAACACCGCGGCGTCGTCGACGAGCCCGGCCAGCATGGCGGGGATGGGCCGACGGGGCGGCGCGGGGGTGGCGGCGGCGTCCGGGACGGCGTTGGTGCGCGACGTTGACACAGACAGAGAACTTAGTAGACGCTACAGAGAGCGGACAACAACGTCCGATTATCGGACACATCCCGGACGGCCGGCGCCGTCGGGCCGCTCACTCCCGTACCGCGATCCGGAGGCGAGCGATGCCGTACTACCGCAGCGTCGGTGAGGTGCCGTCCAAACGGCACGTCCAGTTCCCCAGACCCGAAGGCGGCTTGTACGCCGAGGAGCTGATGGGCCAGGAGGGCTTCTCCTCCGACCAGTCCCTGCTCTACCACCGCCACGCGCCCACCGCCATCAGCGCCGCCGAGGCGTTCCAGCCCACGGCGTGGAACCGCACACCGAACCTGCCGCTCAAGCCGCGCCACCTGGTCACCCACAAGCTGGACGCTACCGGCGTCGACGCCGTTCTGGGCCGCCAGCGCCTGCTCGCCAACGACGACATCCAAATCTCGTACGTCACCGCCGACACCGCCTCGCCGCTGTACCGCAACGCCGTCGGCGACGAGTGCCTCTACATCGAGGCCGGCACGGCCCGAATCGAGTCGAGCTTCGGCGTCATGGACGTCGGCGCCGGCGACTACGTCATCATTCCCACCTCGGTGATCTATCGGGTCGTCCCCACCGGCGCCGCGCCCACCCGCGTCCTGGCCATCGAGGCGACCGGGCACATCGGGCCGCCCCGGCGGTACCTGTCCAAGCGCGGACAGTTCCTGGAGCACTCCCCCTACTGCGAGCGCGACATCCGCGGCCCGCAGGAGCTGATCCAGGTCGACGAGACCGACGTCGAGGTGCTCGTCCAGCACCGCCGCGGCTGGACGAAACACACCTACGTCAACCACCCGTTCGACGTCGTCGGCTGGGACGGCATGCTCTACCCGTGGGCGTTCTCGATCCACGATTTCGAGCCGATCACCGGACGTATCCATCAGCCGCCGCCGGCGCACCAGACGTTCGAGGGCCCGAACTTCGTCATCTGCTCGTTTGTTCCCCGCAAGGTCGACTACCACCCGCTGGCGATCCCCGTGCCGTACAACCACCACAACGTCGACTCCGACGAGATGATGTTCTACACCGGCGGCAACTACGAGGCCCGACGCGGCTCCGGCATCGAGCAGGGCTCGATCTCGCTGCACCCGTCCGGCTTCACCCACGGCCCGCAGCCCGGCGCGGTAGAGCGTTCGATCGGCATGGACTTCTTCGACGAGCTGGCCGTCATGGTCGACACGTTCCGGCCGTTGGACCTGTGCGGACCCGCGCTGGCCTGCGAAGATGAGGCATACGCCTGGACCTGGAACCGCCGCCCGGAGTAGCCGGCAACGCCCTGTCGATCGACGAACGCCACCGTATGGGGAACGGCGCGGTGTCGTCGGCAGTCATACCGTCATGACTGCCGACGACACCACCAGACAGACCCAGCCGACCGTCTCCGTCCAGGCAAGTGGCCCGCAAGCCCTCGCCGGCCCCCCGACCGTCAGCCAGCCGACCGGCGCGCCGTCGGTCACGGCGATCGCGCGGGCGGTGGCGCGGGCGGTGCGCGGCCGCCCGGCGCAGTGGGGCTTCGTCACCGTGGCCGGCGCCGTCACCTTCGCCACCGCCGGCGCCCTGTGGCTCGCCCCGGCCGACGCGCCGGCGCCCTCCAGCGGCCAGACGCCCGCCACCGAGTCTGTCGCGGTCAACCGCCCGCACGTCGCCGGGCCCCTCCCCGGCCCGGAGACCACGGTAGGTATGACCAAACCCGCCCCAGGCACGGAGACGCCGGTGACCGCTGTCGGGCCCGACGCTGGAACGGACCCGCTGGGCCTCACCGGGATGACGCTGACGCAGGCCGACGCCGCCGCACGCGCCGATGACAAGATCGTGCGGGTCGTGGAGGTTGACGGCGTCAGCATCCCGGTCACCAGGGAGTACGTGGAGAACCGGATCAACCTGGAACTGCGCGACGGGAAGGTCGTGGGTTTCGGCCAGGGCTGAGCCCGTCACCGCCTCGGCGCCGCCACCGCGGCGAGCGCGAGGAACCCGCCGGCCAGCCCGGCCGCCAGCGCCCACGGCGTCCCGGTCGCCGCGTAGGCCAGCAGCGCCACCGGGCCAAGCGCCGCGCCGACGACGGCGGCGCGGAGCAGCCGGTCGGCGCCAAGCGCGGCGGCCACCTCCCGGCCGGACGCCCGCGACAGACGCGCCCCGGCGCCGAACAGGATCACCAGTCCGAGCCCACCGAGGACGGCGCCGAGCATCCGTGCGGTGTCGCCGCTTCGGACGACCATGTACCCCACCAGGGTGGGCGCGATGACGTCGAACCCCACCGCCAGGTAGATCAGCCGCCGCAGCGCGTCCAGCGGACGCCCGCCGGCCCAACCCGCCGGGGCCGCGCCCCGGGAGCTGGCCAGGCCGCCCACGGCGGCGCTGTCCGCGAGATCGGCCAGGGCGACCACGTAACGGCGTTGTTCCAACCGGATCACGCCGATGTCCTCGTGCGCCCGCGCCAACCGCGGGTCCCTCTCGATCGCCTCGCGGTACGCCTGCTCGGCGAGGGTGAACTGTCCCAGCCTGGCCGCGACCAGGCCGAGTACGAGGTGCGCGTCGGCGGCGTCCGGATCCTGTTGGACGGCCCGCCAGGCGGCGTCCAAGGCGGCCTGGCCGTTACGGGACTCGGCCAGGATCGCCGCGCCGAGGATCATGCAGCTCAGGTCGTCCGGCGCCCGGCTGAGCAGGCCGGCCGCCACCGCGGCGGCCTCGTCGAAACGCCGCAGGTCGACAAGGGCCATCGCCCGGACGCCCACCAGCTCGGCCGGCGGCTCGCCGGACGCTCCGATCGCGTCCTCGGCGGCGGTCAGCGCCTCCGCCGGACGCTCGGCCGCCAGCTGAACCCTGGCAAGCAGGGTCAACGCCGGGACGAAACCTGGCCGTCCGGCCAACGCCTCGCCCAGCTCGACGACGGCGTCGTCGTAACGGCCCAGGTCGGCGAAGAGCGCCGCCCGCTGCACCAGCTGCTCGGGGGTGGCGTCGTGCTCGTGTGCGGAACTGTTGGACATCACCGCCAGCCTAGAGCGCCGACCGGAGCCGGCGCTCGCCCCACTCCGACAGCGACGCCCGGCGCCCACTCACCGAGCCACGATCATGGCGACGGCGATCGCCGCCAGCCCCTCGGCCCGACCCGTCAGCCCGAGGCCGTCCGTCGTTGTCCCGGACACGGCCACCGGGGCGCCCACCGCCGCGCTCAGGGCCCGCTGGGCCTCGTCGCGCCGCTGTCCGATCCTGGGTCGCACACCGACGACCTGGATCGACACGTTGCCGATCTCGTAGCCGGCGGAGCGAACCCGACGGGCCGTCTCGCCGAGGAGGGCCACCCCGGCCGCCCCGGCCCACTCTGGACGGTCGGTGCCGTAGTTGCTGCCCAGGTCACCCAGCCCAGCGGCCGACAGAAGAGCGTCGCAGGCCGCGTGGGCGGCGACGTCGCCATCGGAGTGCCCGGCCAGACCCGGTTGGCCGGGCCAGAGCAGCCCAGCCACCCAACACGGGCTGCCCGGGTCGAACGCATGCACATCAGTGCCCAGGCCCACCCTCGGAACGATCACCCAGGAAGCCTACGACGCCACTGGCGCCCGATCAGCAGCAAGGCGACGCCAGCCAACACTGACACCAACCCCCAACGCAGGATCGGACCGATCCGGCCGCCGGTGACCGCCAGGAGCGGCTGGAAGCCGGCATCGAGCTGAAGGCGCTGCCCAGCCTCGGTGAACCTGGGCGCGGCGAATCCCAGCAGCGGCGGGCCGTCTTCCTCGACCGGGTAGAAGTCCGAGTCGCTGCGCAGGTTGCTGCCGGCGCCGGGGCGGGTCAACGTCCACTGCGGCTCCTCCGGGCCGCCGAAGGCGAACAGGCCAACGGCGACAAATGTCAGCCCGGGGTCCACCGCAAGCTCGTAGCGTCCAGCATCGCCGGTGACGTCGAAGGCCAGGTCCATGCCGAAGTCGTCGGCGCCGGCGTCCCCGCTGGGGGAGACACTGCCGCCGAGTAACGCCTCGCGCGCGCGATCCTGGGCGCGGCGCAACCGGGCATCGCCACGGCTCAGCTCGAAGACCCCGACGATGCTCACCGCGACGACAGGCGCACGCCCGACGCCCGGCTCGCCGTCGCCCTGGCGCCCGTCACCGTCCTCGTCGTGCCAGACCCGTCCGTTGATCTGGACGGTGTTCGCCGACACGTCGACCGACCCGGCAGCCGCTGGCGACACCGGCGTCGCGGCCGGCCGCCCGGTGGCCACAGGCGGGATCGGCGCTGCGACCTGCGCGGCGCTGGCGGGGCAGGCCGCCAGGCCGACCACGGCTGTCGTCAGCGCCGCGAGTGACCAACGCGGCGACAATAGTGAACCCGTCCCTGACACAAGGACTCCCTTAACGGTTGATCGCGTAAGTGATCGAACGTTAAGGGATCAGAAGTAGGTTTTCGTTCAACGCGCCTTGGCCGGCTGGCAGCTTCACTCGGCTGGCGGCCCCGTCGTCGGATGTGTCGTCCCGCCGGCCAGCGCCTGGGCTATCCGCAGGTCGAACGGGGTCGTGACTTTGAAGGCCAACTCATCACCGGGAACGCACCGCACCGCGCCGCCGGCCGCCTCGACAAGTCCCGCGTCGTCGGTGAGTTCGGCGCCCGCACCGGCGTGCAGGGTCCGCAACAGCGAGGCGGCGAAACCCTGCGGGGTCTGTACCCGGCGCAGTTCGGCCCGATCGACGGTGCCGGCCACGCGATCCGGCGTCGACACCCGCTTGATCGTGTCGGCGACCGGGAGGACCGGAACGACCGCCTCCGCGCCGTCGCGGACCGCGGCAGCGACCCGCTCGAACAGTGATGCCGGCGCCAGCGCGCGGGCGGCGTCATGCACGAGAACAATCGGCAAGGCCTCGACGACCGCGGCGAGCGCCGCCGCCACCGACGACTGGCGCGAGGCGCCGCCCGCCACGACCCGTATGCGCGCCCCGGAAACGCCGGCCACCAGCGCGACGACCTCCTCAACCCGGTCCGCCGGCGCCGCGACGGCGACGAGGGCGACTGACGGCGCGGCGGCTGCCGTACGCACAGCCCGTCGGAGGATCGACTCCCCGTTGATCTCGCGCAGCGCTTTGGGCGTGCCGCCGCCCAGCCGCAGACCGAGGCCCGCCGCCGGAATGACGACCGCGACGTCACCGCCGCCGCTATCCGGCGTGGTGACGTCGCGGGTCATGTGAACGTCTCGCGATATGACGATGAACGACCGCTCAGGCCTCGGTGAGAACCTTGTCGAGCAGAATCTCGGCCTCGTCCTTGGTGCTCTTCTCGGCGAGCGCGACCTCGCCGACGAGAATGTCGCGGGCCTTCGCGAGCATTCGCTTCTCACCGGCCGACAGCCCGCGCTCACGCTCACGACGCCACAGGTCGCGAACGACCTCGGCGACCTTGAGCGGATTGCCCGACGCGAGCTTTTCGAGATTCGCCTTGTACCGACGCGACCAGTTGGTCGGCTCCTCGGTGTGGGGTGCGCGCAACACGTCGAAGACCGCGGTCAGGCCTTCCTCGCCCACGACCTCACGAACGCCGACGATCTCGGCGTTCTCGGCGGGCACCCGCACCGTCAGGTCGCCTTGGGCGACCCTGAGGACGAGGTACAGCTTTTCCTCGCCCTTGACGACCCGGGTCTCGATTGCCTCGATGAGTGCGGCCCCGTGGTGGGGGTAAACAACGGTCTCGCCGACACTGAAAACCATAGGTTCGAAACCCCTTTCGCTGTGTCTAGGGTAACACGCTCCGAGACGCGTGTCCCGCCGAGACGCAGGCCGTATATGCAGCTCAGAGCACATGTGAGCCGCGTTGCTCCACCTTGACAAGAAGGCCATCGACCATTCTCGTCACCATATGTAACGAACCGAACACGAGACCGTCGCACCAGAGGGATATGCCACCTAGACACATATAAAAGTTGCCAAGACGGAAAAGCCGGGCATGACATAACCGACATCCTTAACCGCCCAGCTCAGCCCGCGCCGCTCAGTCTGACCAGGACAACAACGCCGCATAGAGCGTCAGGCCAGGCCCAAAAGCCAACATCACCACGATCCGCGGCGGCCGCTCTCCCCGCCACAACGCTTCCAGAATCATCAACACGGTGGGTGACGAACAGTTGCCGTGATCACTCAGGACGCCACGCGAGGCCGCCAGGAGCTCCGCCGACAACCCCAGTCGCTCCTGGACCACGGTGAGGATCCGCGGACCCCCCGGATGCGCCGCCCAGCCGTCGACATCAACCACCTCAAGGCCGTTACGGCCCAACAGGTCAGTGACCAGATCAGCGACGTTCGCGGCGAGGACATCGGGCACCCGTGGCGAAAGGCCCATCCGGAAGCCCAGGTCGGTCACCGTCCAGGTCATCAACTCAGATGTCGCCGTGTCGGTGACGGCCGCGACATCCAGCACCGCGTAGCCCGGCCCCGGGCCCGGCGCCACCACCGCGGCCGCGGCGGCGTCCGAGAAGAGGGCGTGGGCCACGATCTGCTGCGTGTCGGTCGTCGCCGGTTGGGCGTGCAGGCTGGTCAGCTCGGCGCACAGCAGCAGGGCCGGTCGTCCGCGCGCGGTGACGAAGTCGGTCGCAGCGCCCAGGCCGGGCACTGCCGCGTAGCAGCCCATGTGCCCGACGAACAGGCGCTGCGCCGCCGGCGACATACCGAGGTCGCGGGCGAGCAGGGTGTCCAGCCCAGGAGTGGCGTACCCGGTGCAGGAACAGACCACGAACAAGCCGATGTCAGCGGGCGCGACAGCGGCGGCCGCCATCGCCCGGGTCGCCGCCTGCGCCCCCAACGGCAGGACCTCCACGGCGTAGCGGCGCATCCGTCGCTCGGTGGACCAGCCGGAGACGTCCTCCAACAGCGGACTCACCGCCGCCTGACGCCGCCGGACCCCCGCGTTGGCGAAGATCCGCTTGGCGAGCGGACCGGACGCCCCGCCGAAATGCCGACTGAAATGGCCCTCCCACAGATCGTCCTGACTAGCCGCCGGAGGCAGCGCGACGCCGATGCCGGCGATCCGGCTCACCATCGCTGCGCCGCGTCCGGATCGCCGCCCATGGCCGCCACCCCGAGCCAGTCCGCGCAGACATCCGAGGTGGCTGGCTGCAACGCCCCGCACCGGGCGTCCCGGAACAGCCGCTCCAGCGGGTTCCCCCGACGCGTCGCGGACGTGCCGGCGGCCGCCAGCATCGACCCTGCGACGTCGGCCGCGGTATCGCCGGCCAGCAGCTTGGCCCGCCACACCCAACGGCGGGTCTCCGGATCATCGGGGGCGGCGTCGACCCGGCGGGCCGCCTGTCGGATCACCTGGCCGGCGGCGGCGACCGCGGCGTCGGCCCGGCCGATCCGGGCCCGTACCGCCGGCAGCCGACCGGCCGGTCGATCGCCCACGTGCGCCACCGCGGCGTCGACCGCCGCCCGGGCCACCCCGACGTAGACCGCCGCGTAACTGGCCACCATCCAGTGCGGCATCGACCCCGCCACCGCCAGCGCCAGGCCCTCGACGCCGCCGAGCAGCGTCCGGAACGGGACTGTCGCCGCCAGTCGCAGATCATGGGAGCAGGTGGCGCGCATGCCCAGGGCGTCCCACGTCGGCGTCACCGTCAGCCCCGGGGTGTCGGCGGGCACCAGAAACTGCGAGACGACCGCCGGATCGTCGGCGCTGCGGGCGGCGACCAGGTAGGCGTCGCAGTGGCCGGCGCCGGAGCAGAACGTCTTCTCGCCGGTGATCTGGAATCCGTCGCCGATCCGGCGGTAAACCGTGTTGAGCTGGGAGAGCCGCGACCCGACCCCGCGCTCGCTCATCGCGACCGCGTACCAGGCGCCCTTCGCCGCGGCGGCCAGGTGATCGTCACGGGCCGCCAACGCCTCCGCCGGGATGCCCAGATCCTCGGCCAGCCCGTCGGTGACCGCGGCCAGGGCGCCAGTCGCCGAGGCGTGCATGTTGAACACCAACGCCGACGCCCCGCTGCCGCGGGCCAGCTCGTAGGCGACCTCGACATACTCAGCGAAACCCGCCCCCATCCCCCCGAGCCGGGTCGGGACCATGAGGCCGAACAGACCGGCGGCGGCCAGGTCGGCGAAGTCCTCCGTCGGGAACGCCCCCGACTGGTCATAGCCGGTCGCCCGCGCCGCGAACCGGGGCGCCAGCCGCGCGGCGAGCTGCGCCGGGCCGGTCACGCCTGGCCCCCGGATCGCACGCCGACCGCCTGGTAGAGCACCGTCGTCCAGCGGCTGGGAACGATCCGGCCGGTGTCGGCGCCGCTGGCCAACCAGCGCAGCGTCGGCCAGAGGGTCGGACGGGCGCCGGTCACCTGAAGGTCGACACCGTGGCGGGCGCAGAGTGCGGTCAGCAGCCGCGGCGAGACATAGCGGGACGGGTCGTGAAGACCACGCGGCACCCGAGGCAGTCGTTCGCCGATCGTGACGGTCAGCGTACGGCTCAGCCAGGTGTCGTTGAGGGTGTCCACGATGAGCAGGCCTCCAGGGCGCAGCAGCCGGCAGCACTCGCCGACGGCGGCGGCGAGGTCGTTGACATGCTCGAAGATCTCTCCGGCGACCACTACGTCCGCACAGCCGGAAGCCAGCGGCAACGCGCCCGCGTCGCCCTGCGCCGGCAGCACCCCATGGCCGGCGGCCACCGTGAGGGACGCGGCCCGCAGATCCACGCCGATGTGCAGGTAGCCGGGCGGCAGGAACGGGGCGAGCAGGCCGCCGCCACAACCGACATCCACCAGGACCGCCCCCTCCCGACGCGGCGTGGGCGCCATGGCCGCCCGGGCCGCCGCCAGCCAACGGAGCACCGCGAACGGGCCGCCCCGGCGCCACCAGTCAGCCGCGTGCGCGTCGTACTGACGTGGATCGTTGCGGCGGCGGCCGTCGGAGAGGCCGGACTCCAGGGAAGGGCGGCGGGTAAGGGTCCGCATAGGACGACAGCCTGTCACGAACCGACGACGCGCGACAGAGCCCGCAGACATCTGGCGCCGAACCGACGCGCCGTTCTACTGTGGCCCACATGCTGGCATGGACGCGGGCGATGATCCAGGCCAGCCACCCGGCGCCGGCAGTCGCGGTCACCTGCGTCGCCGCCGTGCTCGCGGTGGGGGTCGGCCACCCGGCAGGGCCCACCGTCAGGGTCGCGGCGATGGTGCTGGCCAGCCAACTCGCCGTCGGCTGGGCTAACGACGCGATCGACGCCCGGCGGGACCGGGCGGTCCGCCGGGCCGACAAGCCGGTCGCCGTCGGCGACGTCAGCCGGCGGGCTGTGGCGCTCGCCGCCGGCGTGGCCGCTCTCGTCACGGTCGCGCTCGCCACGACCCATCCGTGGCCGGCGACGGCCGTCGCGCTCCTCGGGCTGGGCAGCGCGCTGCTCTACGACTGGCCGCTCAAACTCACGGTCGCCTCGGCGCTGCCGTACCTGGTGTCCTTCGCCGCGTTGCCGACATTCGTGTTGCTCTCGGCGCCGGCGCCGATCCCACCACCGGTGTGGCTCATCGTCGGCGGCGGCCTGCTCGGCGCCGGCGCGCACTTCGCCAACGCGCTGCCCGACCTCGCTGAGGACACCCGCGTCGGCGTACGCGGGCTGCCGCAGCGACTCGGCGTCGCCGGCAGTCAGGGGGTGGCCGCCGCGCTGTTGCTGGCGGCCACCGCCTCGCTGGTCCTCGGGCCGGCCGGAGCGCCGACGGGGCCCGCGCTGGCGGCGGCCGCCGCGGCGCTGTTTGCGCTGCCTGCGGGGTGGCTGGCCGACCGTCGGGCACACCGGCTGGGCCGGCGACGGGTCACCGCGTTCCGGGCGGTCATGGCTCTGGCTGTCGTCGATGTGGCGCTGCTCGTGGGCGAGGTCGCGGCGCTACGCGGGTGAGGCGCTGGCGGCCTGGCGGGTCCACGCAGAGCGGGACGGTCCGCCCACTAGGCTGGACGCGGTGCGCCCGCTGACGGGCGCCCAGGGCCCGCTGACGGCTTCAAGGGCACTGAATGGGTTCAAGGGAGGACCGCCGTGACGCGCTCGACCAACCGCCGGGGGGCCGCGCTGCTCGCCGGCGCGGCGCTGACCGCCAGCCTGCTGGTATCCGGCTGCTCGGCCGGGCAGATCGCCGAGACCGCGAAGAAGAGGCCGTCGGTGGCCGGGGTCAACGCGTCCGCGTCGCTGCCTGACGGCGGAGTCGTGTCAGTCCGGGACGCTGTCATCGTCTTCGACAGCCACGGGTACCCCAAGGGCGGAACGGCCCCGCTGTCGCTCAGCCTGTTCAACGACACGACAGCGCCGGTCACCGTCCGGGCGAGCGTCCGCCCGGACACCGGGCTGGCGCACCTCGTCGGCGCCGAATCCGTCACCCTCGTACAGGGCAGGGACGCGGCCGCCGCGGCCGCCAGGCACAGCGCGGGCAAGACCGGTGACGCCGCCGCCTCAGCGTCGCCGATCGCCACGCCGTCGGCGGCGAGGCCGTCAGCGAGCCCGGCCGGTGGCACGGCCAAGCCCGCCGGGGATGAGGCCCAGTTGAGCGTCCCGGTCGCCGGGACGCTGGCGCTGCGGCCAGGACAGGAGTCGTTCCTCCAGGTCGTCGGATTGTCGGCAGCGCTCAAGGGCGGTATGGGCGTGCCGCTGCGATTCGACTTCTCCAACGGCCTGGTGATCGACGTGGACGCCACCGTGTCGACGCCACTGACGCCGCTCCCGCGTCAGACCGGCGGCCCGGACGAGGGCGGCCACTGACTCCCACCGACCATGTCGGAGGCTCGGCGTAGCCTGCCAGCGTGACCACCAACCCAGCGCCGTCCCGACAGCGCGGATCACGCGAGCCGCGCCCCGCGTACGAGTGCGACAACTGCGGGCACCAACCACCCAAATGGGTCGGCCGGTGCCCGGAGTGCCAGGAGTGGGGCGCGGTAGTCGAACGGACGTTGACCGGTCCGGTCGTCGCCGGCCGGGCGGTCGCCGCGCGGACGCCGAGCGAGCCGGCCCGGCCGATCAGCACCATCAGCGCCGCCCCCGCCGAGGCCCGCCCGACCGGGATCGGCGAGCTGGACCGGGTGCTCGGCGGGGGACTGGTGCCCGGAGCGGTGGTCCTGCTCGCCGGGGAGCCCGGCGTCGGCAAGTCGACGCTCCTGCTCGACGTGGCGCAGCAGTGGGCCGTCGCCGGCCACACCCCCGCGCTCGTGGTCAGCGGCGAGGAGTCGGTAAGTCAGGTGCGGTTGCGCGCCGGGCGTCTGGGCGCCCTCGACGACCGCCTCTACCTGGCCGCCGAGAACGACCTCGGCTCGGTCCTCGGCCACCTCGACGCCGTTCAACCCGGGCTGTTGGTCCTCGACTCGGTGCAGACGTTCTCGCTGTCCGGCGCCGACGGGGTGGCCGGCGGCGTCACCCAGGTCAGGGCAGTCACCGCCGCGCTGGTGGCGGTCGCCAAAGAGCGGGGCATCGCCACTGTTCTCGTCGGGCACGTCACCAAGGACGGCAACGTCGCCGGACCGCGCGTGCTGGAGCATCTCGTCGACGTGGTGCTGCACTTCGAGGGCGACCGGCACTCAGCCCTGCGACTGGTGCGCGGGATGAAGAACCGGTTCGGGCCGGCCGACGAGGTCGGCTGCTTCGAGATGCACGAGCGCGGCATCACCGGCCTGGCCGACCCATCGGGGCTGTTCCTGACCCGGTACGCCGAGGCGGTCCCCGGCACCTGCGTCACGGTGGCGATGGAGGGGCGCCGGGCGTTGGTGACCGAGGTCCAGGCGCTCATCGGGGCGACCGTCGCCGGCTCGCCGCGGCGCACCGTCTCCGGGCTGGACAGCGCCCGGCTGGCGATGGTCCTGGCGGTGCTGCAACGACGGGCCGAGAAGCTCACCCTGCACGATCGCGAGGTCTTCGCGGCCACCGTGGGCGGCATCCGGGTGATCGAGCCGGCGGCGGACCTGGCGGTCGCGCTCGCGGTCGCCTCGGGCGGCTTGAACCTGGCGGTCTCGCCCCGGCTGGTGGCCATCGGCGAGGTCGGCCTCACCGGCGAGGTGCGCCGGGTCGGAGCGGTCGGGCGGCGGCTGGCGGAGGCGGCGCGGCTGGGTTTCACCGTGGCGCTGGCGCCGCCGGGCGCCGACAGCGCCGATCACGGCGCCGTTCCCGACGGCCTGCGGGTGATCGAGGTCTCCGACGTGCGGTCGGCCCTGCACTGGGCCGCCCGGGTGTCGGCGGAGTGACCACCCGCCGGAAACATCCGCGGCTTCCGTTTCCTACCGCCGTCGCCCGGGGCGTGGCCGGCCGGTCGGTGGGTGCTGCGTCACACCATGCCGGCACCAGGTGGGGGTCTGTCCGTAGACTGTCGGCGTGCCGATCGACCGCGACGCTTCCCGCGCCCTCACCGCAGGCTCTGCGGCGGCCGGCGTGTCCGCGTCCGTCGGCGCGGGCCCGACGATCGGCCCGAGCGGGCCGGCGGCCAACGTGTTGAGCAACGCGACCGGCGACCCGGTCCGCGCCACGCTGGCCCTCATGGCGCCGGGCACCGCTTTACGGGACGGCCTTGAGCGTATCCTCCGCGGGCGGACGGGGGCCTTGGTCGTGCTCGGCTTCGACCGACTGGTCGACACGCTATGCACCGGCGGTTTCACCCTTGATGTCGAGTTCTCGGCGACGCGTCTGCGGGAGCTGTGCAAGATGGACGGCGCTGTGGTGCTGTCCAGCGACGGGACCCGGATCGTGCGCGCGGCGGTGCACCTCATGCCGGATCCGTCGATTCCGTCGGAGGAGTCTGGCACCAGGCACCGGACCGCCGAGCGGGTGGCCAAACAGAGCGGGCATCCGGTCATCTCGGTGAGCCAGTCCATGCGGATCATCGGGCTGTACGTCAACGGCCAGCGGCACGTCCTGGACGACTCGGCCGCGATCCTGTCCCGGGCGAACCAGGCGCTGGCCACGCTGGAGCGGTACAAGCTGCGGCTGGACGAGGTCTCCGGCACGCTGTCGGCACTGGAGATCGAGGATCTGGTCACGGTGCGCGACGCGGTGGCGGTCGTGCAGCGGTTGGAGATGGTCCGGCGGATCGCCGACGAGATCGCCGGGTACGTGGTCGAGCTGGGCACCGACGGCCGACTGCTGGCTCTCCAACTCGATGAGCTGATGGCCGGCGTGGACGCCGACCGGACCCTGGTGATCCGGGACTACCTGCCCTCGGGCCGCAAGGCCCGCACCCTGGACGAGGCCCTGGTCGAGCTGGATCTGCTCGGCGCCGCTGAGCTCATCGATCTGGTGGCGGTGGCCAAGGCGTTGGGCTACCCCGGCGCGACCGATGCTCTGGAGTCGGCGATCAGCCCGCGCGGATTCCGACTGTTGGCGAAGGTGCCACGGCTCCCAGCTGCGGTGATCGACCGTCTGGTGGAGCATTTCGGCAGCCTTCAGCGGCTGCTCGGGGCGACGGTCGAGGACCTTCAGACCGTGGATGGGGTGGGCGATGCTCGCGCGCGGGGGGTCCGGGAAGGGCTCTCCCGGCTCGCGGAGGCGTCCATCCTAGAGCGTTACGTCTGATTTTGTCAGCATCTGCCGTCGTGTTGCCCACGCACGACTGAGCCTCGCCGCTTCCCCGTCACTCGGCTCGATGCCGGCCCGATAGTTCCCTAGGAACCAGTTCACTGCGGGCATATCGGGCAATAGGGCTCGGGTGCGTGCGCCGGCCGTCGGGGGAACACACCGGCGCCACGCCGCGCCAACGCCCGCGTCATCACTGACGCACCCGGCGGAGGCGTACAAGGTGAAGGTTGTCAGCGTCGTCGGCGCCCGACCGCAACTGATCAAGCTGGCGCCGATGGCGACGGCGTTCGCGACGGCCGGCGCCGATCACGTCATCGTGCACACCGGCCAGCACTACGACGCCGACCTCTCCGACGTCTTCTTCACCGGACTGGGCATCCCCGACCCGGACGAGCACCTGGGCATCGGCTCCGGCGCCCACGGCGTCCAGACCGGGTCGATGCTCGCCGCGCTCGACGCCGTTCTGCAACGGCAGCGCCCCGACTGGGTGCTCGTCTACGGCGACACGAACTCCACCATCGCCGCGGCCCTGTCGGCGGTGAAGCAGCATCTGCCGGTGGCGCATCTGGAAGCCGGCCTGCGCTCCTTCAACCGGCGGATGCCCGAGGAACACAACCGGGTCCTCACCGACCATGCCGCCGACCTGCTGCTGGCGCCCACCGACGAGGCCATGCGTCACCTCGCCACCGAGGGCCTGGCCGGACGGTCACGACTGGTCGGCGACGTCATGGCCGACGTGTGCCTTCAGGTCCGCGACGCCGTCATCGCCGGGCGGCACGAGGCGCCCACGCTGCCCGAGGGCATCGACCCGGGGCTGCCGTACCTTGTCGCGACGCTGCACCGGGCCGAGAACACCGACGACCCCCGCCGCCTCGCCACCCTCATCGACGCCCTGGCTGTCCTGCCGGTGCAGGTCGCGTTGCTGGCGCACCCCCGGTTGGTGGCCCGCGCCGAAGCGCAGGGCCTCAAACTCAGCCGTGGCGCGGTGCGGGCCGGGCGCCCGCTGCCGTATGCGGGCATGGTCGCCGCCGTGCTCGGGTCGATCGGCGTCGTCACCGACTCCGGCGGCCTCCAGAAGGAGGCGTACCTGCTGGAACGTCCCTGCACGACGTTGCGGCCCGAAACGGAGTGGGTGGAGACCCTCGCCCACGAATGGAACATCCTCGCCCCCGAGCCGGCAGACCTCGGCGCTGACCGCTGGCGGTCCGTGGCGACCAGGGCGGCGCCGGCCGCCGGCCGGGCAGAGCCGTACGGCGACGGGCACGCCGCCCAGCTCGTCGCCCGCGTCCTTGCCGAGGCGACCAGCTGACCAGACGGCCGGCCGACGCCCCCGAGCCCGCCGACGATCCACCGCGACGATGACCCGTCCCCGACCCCTTCCACGATCGACGGAGCGACGATGACCAGTGCGCGTCCACACCCCTCGCTGCCGCGACGACGGCGCCGTAGCGGCCAGCCGACCCCTGGCGGCAGACCGCACCTGCTCTACCTGGCGATCGGGTTCCCGCCTGCGGCCAAGAGCTGCGCGTACCGGATGCGGGAGACCGCCAACCAGTTCTGCGCGCTCGGCTGGGACGTCACCGTCATCACCATCTGTGACCAGGCGTGGGAGCGGGAGTTCGGGCTCGACCACACCCTCTCAGAAGGGGTCGACCCGCGGGTGCGGGTGATCGGGCTGCCACTGTTCCGGGCCGACCTGGAGACCGACATCCGGGCCTTCCCGGAGAAGCGCACCCTCAACCCCGGCCGGTGGCTGACCGAACTGCGCGAACGGGAGCAGAAGCTGTTCCCCGAGCCGGTATTCGGCGGCTGGCGGATCGAGCTGGAGCGGGCGCTGCTGCGGGCGCACCGCGAGCGCCCCTCCGACCTGCTGCTCACCACCTGCGCCCCGTACGTGAACCTGGCCGCCACGGTGCGGCTGTGGGACGAGGAGCAGGTCCCGTACGCGGTGGACTTCCGCGACGGCTGGTCGGTGGACGTCATCGGCGGCGGCGAGGCGTTCCCCAAGGACTCCGTGGCGGGCCGTTGGGAGAGCCGCGCGCTGGAGCACGCGCTGGCGGTGTGGTGCGTCAACGACCCGATCGCCGACTTCTACCGCGACCGCTACCCCGAGCTGGCCGACCGCGTCCGGGTGGTCCGCAACGGTTTCGACCCCGACAGCCTGCCCGACCCGGCCGACCGCGCGACCCCGGCCCCGGACGCCGGGCTGACGTTCGGCTACCTCGGCTCGGTGAACTTCAAGCCGGCGTTCCTGGAGTCGGTGCTGGCCGGCTGGCGGCTGGCCCGGCGCGACGAGCCGCTGCTGGCGCGCGCGACGTTCGAGGTGCGCGGGCACATCGGCGCCGGCTCGGCCCGGGAGGACAACGCCCACATGGAGTTGCTGCGCGCCGCCGCCCCGGACGGGGTGACGTTCGGCGGCCCGGTCGCCAAGGCTGACGTCGCCGACACCTACGGCCGGTGGGACGCGATCGTGCTCATGCTCGTCGGCGGCCGGTACGTGACCTCGGGGAAGGTGTACGAGGTGATGGCCAGCGGCCTGCCGGTCGTGTCGGCGCACGCCGTCGACCACGACGCGAGCAACGTGCTGACCGGGCATCCGCTGTGGACCGGGGCGGTGGGGCTGGAGCCCACGGCGTTGGCGGACCGGTTCGCGGCGGCGGCCCGGCTGGCCCGCGCCGCGACCGATAAGCAACGGACGACGGGCCGCGCCCTCGCCCAGCGGTACGCCCGGGCGGCGCAGATCGCCCCGGCGGCCGAGTATCTGACGGCGCTGACCGTCCGGTCCGGCGTCAACAGCGCTCCGCAGGAGGTGGCCCGGTGATCGACATCGTGCTGGTCGCGGCCGTCGTGCCGACCCGCCGCGGCGTCCTGGAGCAGACGCTGCGGCGGTTCCAGTCCGGCGGCGCGCGCGTGTTGCTGGCGTGCCTGTTCGATCCGGCGGAGCTGGACCTGCCCGCGTCGCTGGCGCAGGCCCGGTGGTTGGTCGGGCCGGAGGACGACCCGTCGTTCGACCGGCGGGTGCGGCGGGCTGAGCCAGGCCGTCAGATGTGGATCTTCGCTGAGCGCGACGGCGTGTTCCGCCGCCGCGGCGCCCGCGCGGACGTCCTGGTGGCGCTGGACCCCCGCGCCATCCACACCGTGTGGCAACTGGCACAACGCAACCGACACGCCGACGCCGTCTACGGACTGACACCGGCGGCGAACGCCGTCCAGGCTCGGCTGGCGAACCCGGCCCACTTCGCCACCCGTCGGATGCTGCTGTCCATGCCCTCGCCGACGTTGGCGGCGCGCGGCGTGCTGCGGTCGGCCACCGACCGGGGCCGCGGCCTCGCCCGCCGACTCGCCGGGAAACGGATCATGCGGACCAGAATCGGCCGCGGTATCTGGCGCACGGTGGTGACCGCGCCCGGATTGTCGGACACCCGCCGGATCGGCCTCGCCAACCGGGTCTACGACAGCATGCTGCGGGCCGAGCAGGTGGAAGCGGCGACGGCGACCGCGGTGGCGGTGGCGAGGAAGGTCCGCGACACCCGGCGACGCGCCCAGCTGACGAGCCGGGCCACCGCCGCCGAGCTGGCCCAGGGCCGCGTCCCCGAGCACCTCGCCAGCGTCGTGGGCAGCCAGCTCTCCCTCGCCGACGAGTGCCTGCGGCGCGGCGACGCCCAGGGCGCCGGCGCCGCCGTCAGCACGGCGAGCGCCCTGCTGTTCCACCGCGGCATCCACTTCGACGTGCTGTCCTCGCCGCTGGTCGACGACCCCGCGGGGTTCCTGGCGCCGATCTACCACAGCGAGGTCGGCCGGGCGCTCGCCGGTTGCCGGGGCCGAGCCAGGGCCGCCAAGCCGCCGACCGGCCGGCGCCAGCGGATCCTGTTCATCACCCGCCTCAACGACAACTTCCTCGGCGAGATCCGGGCCCGCTACGCCACCCATCCGGACTGCGAGACCCGCTACCTGGACCTGGACTCGGACCCGAACACCCAGCCGCTCACCAGGCGCGACTCCGCGATGATCAGCCACATCCTCGCTGGCGACTCGGCCTACGGGCACGAGGTGACCGAGTGGCTCAAGCCGCACCTGGAGTGGGCCGACACCATCTTCATCGACTGGTGCGCGGCGTCCGCGGCGTTGGTGACGCTCATCGACCCGGGCCCCACCCGGGTGATCGTGCGGCTGCACAGCTACGAGACGTTCACGCTGTGGCCGCACATGGTCGACTTCTCCCGGGTCGACGACATCATCTTCGTCTCCGAGCACCTGCGCGACCTCACGCTGCGGGCGGTCCCGGCGCTGGTCGGGCCGACCGCGCCCCGGGCCCGCGTGATCTCCAACGCGATGGAGCTGACGAAGCTGCCCCGCCCGAAGGACGCGCAGGCGCGGTTCGTCCTCGGTCTGGTGGGGATCAGCGCGGTCGCCAAGGACCCGCGCTGGGCGATCGAGGTGCTCCGGCTGCTGCGGCGGCGCGACGACCGGTACCGGTTGGTGTTGCTCGGCTCGGACATCAACCCGAGGGCCAGCGGCGCCGCTGCCCGCTACCTGCGGGAACTTGAACGTGAGATCGGCGAGCTGACGCCCGCGGGCGCCGTCGAGCGTTGGGGCCACGTCGAGGACGTGCCGTCGGCCCTCACCGGGATCGGCGTCATCCTCAGCAGCTCGGTGCGGGAGAGCTTCCACTGCGCCCTGGTCGAGGGCGCCGCCAGCGCCGCCCTGCCGGTGGCGCGGGACTGGCCGTTCTTCGCCGGCCGGGACCACTCGGCCCGGACGCTGTTCCCGGCCGACTGGGTCGTCAGCACACCGGCCGAGGCCACCGAACGGATCATCGCGAACACCGCCGACGAGGCTGTCTGGCGGGAGCAGGGAGCGGCGGCGTCACGGCACGCGTTGACCACCTGGGACTGGAACGTCGTCGCCCGCGACTACGACCGCCTCTTCTTCGGCGGTTGATCGTCGCAGCCGGTCACAGCCAGCCGGAGCGGCGGAACAGCCGGTACATGACCACGCCCACAGTCGCCATCGACAGCAACGCCAGGTAGTAGCCGTAGCGCCAACTCAGCTCCGGAATGTGCTCGAAGTTCATGCCGTAGATGCCGGCGATGAATGTCTGGGTGGCGGCGATGGCGGCCCAGGCCGCGATGCGGCGCATGTCATGGTTCTGTTCGACGGTCACCTGTGCGAGCCTGGCCTGTAGGACAGAGTTGAGCAGCTCGTCGAACGAGGTGATCTGGTCGGCGGCGCGGCCGAGCCGGCCGGAGACGTCCATGAAGTACTCGCGCAGCCGCTCGGGCAGGTCGGCGGGGCTCTGTTCGATGAGCGACCGCAGCGGCGCCACCAACGGCACCACCGCCCGCCGGAACTCGACGATCTCGCGCTTGATCTGGTAGACCTGCGCCACGTCGAGCCGACGCTCCCGGTGGAAGGTCGTCTCCTCGACGTGCTCCAGGTCCAGATCCACCTGGGCGGCGACCCGCAGGTACTGGTTGGTCAGATCGCTGCAGATCTCGTGTGCGATCGACCACGGTCCCAGTGCGAGCCGGCTCGGGCTCTGCTCGACATCGGCGCGCAGAGCGGCCAGGGCGTTGCCGGCGCCGTGCCGAGCGGTGACGACGAAATGGTCCCCCACCATGATCAGGACGGCGCCGGTGTCCACCACCTCGGACGTCGGCGTCAGCTCCGCGTGCGTGACGTACCGGGCGGTGCGGAGGGTGACGACGGTGAGCTGGCCGAATCGTTCCACGCCCGGTCGGTGGCCGCCCTGTGCCGCCGACGCGGCCAGCAGGTCCGGCAGATCGAGCTGGAGCCCGACGGTGGCCATTGTCTCTGCGGTGGGCTGGTGCAGGTCGAGCCAGATGAAACCGTCGCGCGAGCGTCGGGCGAGGGTAAGCGCCCGGGACAGGTCGCCGGCCGGTTGGCGTCGACCGGCCACGTAGAGCGCCAGCTCGGTCACGCCCGGCAGAGCGACCGAGGTGGGCTGCCGCGGGGCGGCTGCCTCGCCGAGGCCGAGGATGCGGGAGATCATCGAGGGTGGACGGGCTCCCATGCGTGGTGTCCTCTCTTGCGCCGCTGCCCAGCGACGCGCCACCTCACGGTAGACCGTGTCACCTGCGGTCGGCGCCGCCCCGTCAGCGATCGAGCGGTTCTTCGCCGGCCGGGAGCACTCGGCCGGACTCTGTTCCCGGCCGACGGCGTGCTGGTCGACAGCGAACCGATCGTCGTCGGGGGTGTTGGCGGAGCGGATGCGGCGGCTGGGTATCGCGATCACCGAGGCGGAGTGCGCTCGTGAACTCGCCGGTCTATCCCAGGACGCTACGGCTGAGTTGATCGTCGGGCGACACGGCGCGCCGGTGCCGAGCCGGTTCGCGCCGTTGCGGGACCGTACGAGGCGCCGGTGGCGCCCGGGCAGCGAGCTGGACATCTGCTCGCACACGGAACGGACAAGGTCGCTCGCACACAGTGCCCCAGCGCAGGCTGAGGTTGTCGGATGCCGCGACAGGTAAGCGCAGCCTGGGCCGACCACGGGGCCTCCTACATCAGACGGCGGCTCTGCCCCAGGTCCGCTCCGAGGCCGTTTTGATGCTGCCGGTCCTTACCTTGATGAACCTCACGACCGGCTGCCTGGCATCTTCCAGACCGAGGCCTATATGCGCGGTGTTCTCTCCTTCTGGTACCGCTTTCTAAATGCGCCTTACGACATGGACGAAACAGTTGCCTTCCGCCAGAGCCGCGCCCAGGTAGCGCTGCACCAGAGCAAGCGCCTAGCCGTGGTCCTGTACGAGGAAGCCGTCAGAGCGAGGTACACCGACAACCCTGCCGACCATGAACAGCAGCTCGCCCACCTGCTGTGGATCACGCGCTTGCCGTTCGTGCGCCTCGGCATCGTGCCAACAGCCACTCCAAAGTACGGCGTTGATGCCGTGGGCTTCTGGATTCACGACTCAGACTGTGTCGTCGTCGCTACCCCAACCGCGGAGCTGAAGGTCGTGCGGCCCCAAGAGATCGCGATGTACGAGCGGCTGTTTGAGATGCTAGACGGCCAAGCCGTCTACGGGAAAGACGCCCGCCACCTGATCACCAGGGCCATGGACGAGCTCTAGGGACGGACCCGAAACGTGCTCCGGACGAAGTCGCGGATCGCCGCAGCGCACGCCGCCGGCTGATCCTCCGGGATCAGCGTGTAGCTGTCCGCGATCTCCACGAGCCGACCGTTCGGCAGGATGTCGGCGAGCCTGCGCCCGTGCGCCACGGGCATCAGCTTGTCCTCAGTAGCCCAGATGACCAACGCAGGTCGGTCGAACCGGGTCAACGCCTCGGCCGCCCGGAGGTAGTCGCCTGTGACGGTCGCCCGCAGGTAGCTCTCGACATCCTTACGGATCTCTGGCCGATGCAACGCCGGAGCGAGCCAGGAATCCAACACGTCGTCGGGGATGGGGCGTTTGGACATCCGCCCGAACGTCAACGCGGACCTCCGCATCAAGCGGATCCTCATCTGCTGCAACGCCAGCGTGAGGCCGCCCGGAATCCTCGCGGCAAGGCAGACCGACCTACCCGCGAAGCCTGGCGGATAGTTGTCAAACGCCTCCTGCGGGAGCAGCACCAACCGCGCCACTCTGGTATCGACGCCTTCGGCGACCATCAGTTGCGCTCCGCCCCAGTCGCTGCCGACGAGGGTGACGTTCTCAAGACCGAGACGTTCCATGAACTCGGCAAGGAGCCGGGCGAGGCCCCGGCCGCTGAGGTCGGCGCCTGACCGCATCGGTGTGTGGTGCGCCCCCAGCGGGAGCTGCGGAATCACGCAACGAAACTCGTCGCCGAGCTCGGCGACGACGTGACGCCACATCGATACACCGACGAACAGCCCAGAGAACATCACCAGGACGGGACGGTCGTCACCGCCGGAGTCGAGGTACTCGATAACACCCGCTGTGAGGTTCGCCGCTGGCATGCGCCCGACCGTAGTCTGTTCCGTTCGGCTAGGGGGCCCCGTGCGGGAGCGGACCGCCGGCGCCGGCTTGTCAGGGGTCGAGCAGCTTCCGGTACACCCGGTCCAGGTTGGCGGCCTGCGCCGGCCAGGACCAGGAGTCCAGTAGGCCCGGGGTGTCGTAGGCGGCCCGGTACTTCTTCGGGTCGTCCAGGACGGCGCGGACTGCGCGCAGGTAGTCGACCTGGTTCTGGGCCTCGAACACCTCGCCCTGCCCGGTCTCGGCGACGGTCTCGGCCATCGTTCTGACGTCGCTGACGACGATCGGCAGCCGGGCGTGCGAGAACTCGAAGAACTTGGTGATCAGGGCAATCTCGTGGTTCGGCTGATGGTGGAGGGGGATGACGCCGGCGTCGGCGGGGGCCAGGAACGCTGACACCTGCCAGTGCGGCACGTAGGGCAGCAGGTGGACCCGGTCGGCGACGCCGCGCTCGGCGGCCAGGTCGACCAGGGCGTCGGAGGCGGCGTTGTTCACCCCCGGGCGAACCGTAATAAATCCGACGTGGACCCCGGGCAGCGCCGGCAGCGCCTCGATCATGGTGTCGAGACCTCGGCGGGCGTTCACGCCGCCGCAGTAGACCAGCAGCGGCGTCTCATCGTCGATCCCGCACATGGCCCGGATGTCCGGCAGGGGCTCGTCGGCGCTGTCAGCCGGCCGTCCGGTGTCGGGGGCGTTGAGCACCACCTCCGGCAGGGTCGGCAGGTCGTGGGTGTGCTTGAGCATCTGTGCCAGGGTCGGCGAGACCGTCACCACCGCGTCGGCGAGCCGCACGTGCTCGTCGGTGTAGGCGACCTGCGCCGGCAGCCAGCGCGGGTTGTCGGCCCGGGGCTGCACGCCGGCGACGAACTCGTGCGCGTCCCAGACCATCCGGGTCCGCCGCCCGGCCAGCCGCGCCCGCAGGGTGGCCCGGGCGCCGACGCCGGCCATCCGAAAGTCGTTGGCGTGGATGATGTCGGGCTTGAGCCGGTCGATGACCGGGCCGAACGCCAGCTCGTAGTCCCACAGGCCAGGGTCGAGCCGCCGCCAGCTCCGGCGCCCGGACACGGTCTGCCAGAAGCGGATGTACGCCCTGGTCAGCGCGTTGTCCGGGTCGTTCTGGGCGGCCCGGAGCCGGGTCAGCTCGCGAGCGCGGAACCGGGCCCACAGCTCGGTGGCGCGGGCGACGTCGCGGCCGAGCCTGACCACCACGCGTCCAAGGAGATCCACAGGGGCGGACCGGCCGGTGGCCTTGAGCATCGCGCGGCGGTGCGACCACTCAGCCCGGCGGGCCCGCGCGGCCGCCACCTGGTGGGCGGCGGTCCGTCCGGTCGGGTACGCCAGGGGCCGTCGCCACGAGCGCCGGAACTGCGACGGGTGGACGCCCATCGGCCGCGCCACCGGCAGGAGCCGCACGCTCGCCCCGCCGATGCGCCACTCCAGCTCGACGCTGTTGCTCTGGCGGATCCCCAGCAGGACGACCTCCCAGCCGAGGGCGGCCATCGACTCGGCGGACTTCTGCACCCGGGAATCGCCCTGGACGCCGTTGTCGACGAGCATCACCACCCGACCGGGCGGCGTCTGGGCGCCGTCGTGAGCATTCATCGGACCTCCGGAAGCGACAGGCATGGCGCGGGCGGGGCCGGTTGACCGACCCCGCCCCTACCTATGCCTAACGCGCGCCGCTACCGGCAGGAGACGGTGCTCCCCTCGCGGGCGGACCGCAGCATCGCCTCGCACACCTCTACCGTGCGCAGGCCCTGGGCGAGGGTGACGATCCCACTGTCCTTGCCCTCGACGGCGTCACGGAACCGCTCGTGCTCCACCAGCAGCGGCTCACGCTTGGCGATGGCGAACCGGATCTGGTCGCCTTCGGCGACGCCACGGAAGGTGCGCATCGCCTCCCACTCCGTGTCGATGGCGCCGTTGGCGAAGAACGTCAGATCCGCGTGCAGGGTATCGGCGATGAAGCAGCCCTTCTCACCGGTGACGACCGTCGACCGCTCCTTGAACGGGCTGAGCCAGTTCACCAGGTGGTTGACGACGGTGCCGTCGGTCAGGGTGCAGACGGCGGTGACGGCGTCCTCATGTGGGCGGCCGCTGCGGGAGGCGGTACGGGCCGAGACGTCCGTGTAGTCCTGACCGGTGACCCAGCTGGTGAGGTCGACATCGTGCGTGGCCAAGTCCATCACCACGCCGACGTCGGCGATCCGGTGCGGGAACGGGCCCTGGCGGCGGGTGACGACCTGGAAGACGTCGCCAAGTTCGCCGTTCTCCAGCCGCGACCGCAGGCCGAGCAGAGCCGGGTTGTACCGCTCGATGTGGCCGACGCCGGCGATGAGGCCCTGGGCCTCGAACGCCGCCACGAGCTTGCGGCCAGCCTCGACGGTGTGCGCCAGCGGCTTCTCGATCAGCGCGTGCACGCCGCGCTCGGCGAGGGTCAGCCCCACCTGCTCGTGCAGGACGGTCGGGCAGGCCACGACGGCGTAGTCGACGCCCAGGGCGAGCAGGTCGTCCAGGGTCGGGACGACGGTGGCGGGGGCGGCGCCATTCGGGTCGCCGGCCGGGTCCATGATGCCGACCAGCTCGACGCCGGCCAGGTGCGACAGCACCCGGGCGTGGTTGCGGCCCATGGCGCCCAGGCCGATGAGGCCGGCGCGGAGTTTGGCGGTCATCGGGTGGCTCCTTCGTTGACGGCGTCGGCGATCCGGCGCAGCTGGCCCTCGGTGAGGCTCGGGAAGATCGGCAGCGAGAGGACCTCGCGGGCGGCCTTCTCGGTCTCGGGCAGGTCCCACGGTCCGGGCTGGCCGTCGACCAGGTAGGGCAGCAACCGGTGGATCGGCGTCGGGTAGTAGACGGCGCTGCCGACGCCCCGCTCGCGCAGGAACGCCTGGAGGCCGTCGCGGTCCTGCGGGACCCGGACCGTGTACTGGTGGTAGACGTGCTCGGCGCCGCCGGCGACCGACGGCGTGGTCACGGCCGTGATGGCCCCGTCGAGGAAGGCGGCGTTGGCCTGGCGCTGCTTGGTCCAGCCGGGCAGCTGCTTGAGCTGCTCGCGGCCGATCGCGGCGGCGACGTCGGTCATCCGCATGTTGGCGCCGACGATCTCGTTGGCGTACCGCTGCTCCATGCCCTGGTTACGCAGCAGGCGCAGGGTACGGGCGAGGCCGGCGTCAGCGGTGGTGATCATGCCGCCTTCGAGCGAGTGCATGTTCTTGGTCGGGTAGAAGCTGAAGCAGCCGGCTGTCCCGAACGCCCCGACCGGGGCGCCGCCTAGCGCGGCGCCGTGGGCCTGGGCGGCGTCCTCGATGACGGCCAGGCTGTGCTGGTCGGCCAGCGCCATGATCTGGTCCATCGCCGCCGGGTGGCCGTAGAGGTGCACCGGCATGATGCCGACGGTCTTGGGCGTGATCGCGGCGGCCACGGCGCCTGGGGCGAGACAGAAGCTGGCCGGCTCGATGTCCACGAAGACCGGGACGGCGCCGACGAGCCGGATCGCGTTCGCGGAGGCCGCGAACGAGAACGACGGGACGATGATCTCGTCACCGGGTCCGAAGCCCAACGCCATCAGGGTGAGCTGTAGCGCCGAGGTGCCGGAGTTGACGGCGACGCAGTGCCGGCCGGCGACCAGCTCGCCGAACTCCTGCTCGAAGGCCGCGACCTCCGGGCCCTGGACGACCATGCCGCTGCGCAGCACCCGGACAGCGGCCTCGATCTCCGCTTCCCCGATGATCGGGCGCGCTGGGGGGATCGCCTCGTTCTCAAGCCCGGACATACGTCTACCTCCTGTGACGGTGAGGCTGAAATTCAATAAATAATCGTAACGTTTCAGACATAAAAGACAGTTTCAGCGCTGTTGGCCGGGCGCCGCGATCACACGCCTACCCGGAGGGGACCGGCGCGGCTTGGCCGCTGAGCACTTCGATCACCGCCTGCACCTGACGGCCGACATACCCGTCAGGCAGCGGGGCGCGAAGCACCGCCAGCCGCCAGTAGAGCGGGCCGACGATGAAGTCGACAGCCGACTCGGCGTCGGCGTCGGCGGGCAGCTCGCCGCGGCCGACGGCCCGCCCGACGACCGCGGCGGCGATGTCGCGCTGGTGCGCGCGCAACGTGGCCAGCAGCGCCTCGGCGATCTCCGGGGTCCGGGCGGCCTCGGCGAGCAGGTCGGGGACGATCTGCGACGCGAGCGGATGCGCGAGCGCCGCCACCACCGCGTTCATGATCAATTCAAGGTCGCCGTGGAGGCTGCCGGTGTCCGGCACAGGCAGCCGCCGACCCGCCACCTCGGCGATGATCTCGACGACCATCTCCAGCTTGGACGACCAACGCCGGTAGACGGTGGTCTTGCCGACCCCGGCCCGCCGGGCGACCGCCTCGATGGAGAGCCGGCCGTAGCCGCCCTCGGCCAGCTCCTGCATGACCGCGAGACGAATCGCGGTCGTCACATGACGACGGAGCACGGCGGCGCCGGCGGGCGCTCGGCCCGCCGCGTGCTTGTTCTCGACCAAGGCCACCGCCAGAGCCTAGCGTAGCGACGCTACGGTTGCGTATCGACGCCCTGATACCAACGGGCAACCCTCATTGTTCCTGGTCGGCGACGGTCAGATCCGTGGTGGCTGACGCCGTCGGATGCCGCGCCGCGAGCCGCCAGGCGCAGGTGACAGCGAGGGTGTCCGCGGCGATGATCCGGTCCACCGGGCCGAGGCTCACTTCCCGCAGCACTCTCTCGAAGGTCGTCGCCAGCACCGTCGAACGAACCGTCAGCCCATAGACAGGCATGAAGATCCGGCGGTTGTAGGCCCCGTAGAGGCGGCCGTGCAGGTCCGCCAACCGACCGGCGACCCGGCCGACCGGTCGGATCGCCGGATGCCGCAGGCCGATCCCCGACGCCCGTCGCAGGAACGCCCGCGGCGCCCGTCGCAGGACCAGTTCGATCGGCGCCCGCGCCGGGTGACGCAGCTCCGCCCCGTCGGCGGTGATGAGCGCGATCTCCGAGGCGGCGGCCAGTTCCTCCCAGCCCGCCCCGGTGAGCGCCAGCACCGTGACCCGGTCGCCGATCTCGCGAAGGCGGTGGACCGCCCGCAGCACCGGCGGGCGGGGCGTCGCCGCGAACGACAGCAGGACGGTATGGCGGGTCATGACGGACTTCCCCGTCGTCGACGCCAGCGACGCGGCGCGGCGGCAAGCTCGCGCAACCGGTCGGCCAGAGGCGCCAGCAACACCTCCCGCCGGTAGCGGTCCGCCCAACGTCTGGCCGCCGCCCGCTGCGACTCGGTCAACTCGGCCGCCGCGCGACCTGCGGCGACCATGGTCGCCGCGATGGCGTCCGGGTCGAGGCTTTCGGCGGTGAACCACAGCGGATATCCCCGCAACACCTCCTGCGCGGCGATGCCCGGACCGTGGACCGAGACGATCGGTTTCCCCGCCGCCATGTACTCGAAGACCTTGCCGGAGGTGATGTAGCGCGCGCCGCCGGTGCAGAAGACGAGCACGTCGGCCTCCGCGTAGACCGCGGCGACGCCCGATTTATCCACCGCACCGCGGTAGCGCACGCCGTCGGCGGATTCGTCAGCGCCGTCGGGCAGTCCCAGCCGCCGGCGTAGCGGATCGGCGGTATGCCGGTAGAAGCCCAGATGTCCGTAGATGCTGAGCTGCGCCCCGGCGAGATCCGGGTGGGCTCGCGCGGCCCGGAAGGCTGCGACCAGCTCCTCCAGGGGTTGCACATGGGTGACGGTGCCGAGGAACGTGAACTGCGGCGGCCGGGCGCCGCTGGCGGGCGGCGGCGCGGCGTCCAGATCGAGCAGGTCCGGGTCCCAGCCGTTGGCGACGACGACCATCCGGTCGGCGTCAGCGGGATACCGCTCGGCGTGCCAGGCACGAAGCGCTTCGTTGACATGGATGATCATCGACGCCCGCGACAGAACCCGGCGCTCCCACCGCCACGAGCCGTGGTCGGCCGGGTGCGCGGGCTCGTCGGTGAACTGGTTCAGCGTCCAGGAGTCGCGATAGTCCAGGACGTACGGGACGCCGAGCAGCAGGTTGATCGCCCACGCCGCGCCGAAGGCGGAGAAGGGGTTCCCGGTGGCCAGCACCACATCGAACGGTCGCTTCCGGTGCAGTCGAATCGCGGTCCGCACGCATTGCCAGCCCCAGGAGGCGTAGGCCTCCGGGAAGCCGCGGCGCAGTTTCCACCGGTGGGCCCGCAGCGCGAGCACCGGGGAGTTACGACGCAATAGCCCGAATTGGCGGATGTCTTTTTCCCAGGGAAAATAGTTCAGCTCGGGGCGGATCAGGGTGATGCGCGAATCGACTGTGTCGACCATGCTCTCGTCCACAGAGCCGACGACATCGCGCAGGAAACGCAGCGGGGCGCCGAACGCGGTGACGTCGAAACCGGCGCGGGCGAGGTGGTTGGCGGTCGCGCGGGTCCGGAAGACTCCACTCGCCCGCGAGGGCGGGAGAAAGAAGCCCAGATAGAGCACGCGGGGCGAGGAGCTCATCTGCAGCCTTAGTTCAAATCGGAATAAACCGGAGCATTATCGGGCATTCAGCCAGGAACGATGTGGCTCATTGTATCGAAGGTGACAGAACAGGTCCGAGTCTGACGTGCTTTCCCCATCGGGCCCACATCCCCTAGGTTGACGCCGTGAGAAAACGCGACGGCCAGGCGACCATCCAGCGAGGATGGCGGTCGCTCTCCTTCCGGCCCATCGGTAGCTGGCGGAGTCGGGCGTTGGCACGACGGGCGCGTGAGCTGAGCGACCGAGCGTTCGCGGAGCTGGCCCGCGGGCGGATTCCGGCGGACCTGACGACGGTGGCGGCATCCCAACTCGACCTGGCTGACCACTGGCACGCGGCAGGCGCCACCCGTCAGGCGGCCGAGGCCGTCAACGACGCCGCCCGCCTGCTCTTCCACCGCGCCATCCATTTCGACTCGCTGCATTCGCCGCTCGCCAGCGATCCGGCCACCTTCCTGGCACGGTGGCGGCAGTCGGCCACCGTGAATCAGCTGACCGCCGCCCGTGGACGCGCCGTGCCCGCCACCGACCCCCCGGCCGACCGACCGCTGCGGCTGCTCGTCCTCACCAACGGGAACCCGCACTTTCTGCGCGAGATTCGCGAGCGCTACGCCGAGCACCCCGGGGTGGAGCTGCGGTACGCGCACCTGGCCGAGGACCCCGCGGCCGCCGGGCTGCTGGTGGGAGCGGTCACGGTGATGGAGCACCGGCTCGGCGGCGCCGACGAGTACGGCGACGCCGTCCGCCAGTGGCTCCAGCCGCACCTGGACTGGGCTGACACCGTCTTCGTCGACTGGTGCGTCCTGGCCGCCGCGACGCTCACCCTGATCGACCCGGGCGCCACCCGCGTCGTGGCCCGGCTGCACAGCTTCGAGATCTTCACGGTCTGGCCGCAGCTCATGGACCTGTCCCGGGTCGATGAGCTGGTCTTCGTCTCCGAACACCTGCGGGACCTGGCGATCTCCGTCGATCCGCGCCTGACCGCCGGGTCGGCGCCCCGACTCCACGTGGCGCCCAACGCCATGAGCCTGACCGGATTCGCCGGCGACAAGCCGGCCGATGCCCGGTTCACCGTGGGGGTGATCGGCGTCAGCAGCGTCGCGAAGGACCCGCGCTGGGCGGTGGCGGTGCTGGCCGAGCTGCGCAGGATCGACCCGCGCTACCGGCTCGCTCTCGTGGGCGGCGAGATCAGCACGAAAGCCGGACCGGTGGCGCGTCGCTACCGCGAGGGTCTCGACGCGGACATCGACGCCCTCGGCGCCGACGCTGTCGACAGGCGTGAACACACCGCGGACGTGCCGGGGACACTTCGCGGAATCGGCGTCATCCTCAGCAGCTCGGTTCGGGAGAGTTTCCACTGCGCGCTCGTCGAGGGGGCGGCCAGCGGCGCCGTGCCGGTGGTCCGCGACTGGCCGTTCTTCGCCGGTCGGAGCACCGGGGCCCGGAGCCTCTTCCCGGCCGACTGGGTGGTGGACGACCCACGGGGGGCGGCCGATCGGATCGCGGCGCTCACCGCCGATGAGCGAGTCTGGCGGGCCGCTGGAGCGGCGGCGCAGGCGCTGGCGGTGGCGACCTGGAACTGGCCGGTTGTCGCCCCGGAGTTCGACCGGCTGCTGCTGCCTGCGACGGATGTGTGAGTGGTCGCTCCGGCGATCGTTATGCCCTGCGGCAGCAGTTGACCCTCGACGCTACGGTTCCGTATCGACGTAGGGCATAATCACGACGCAGCCCCCGCGCACCCCCCAGCCAGATCGGAGCGCCCCCATGGCCGAACCGGCGATAGCCGAACCGGACGTCGGATCATCCGCGGCGCTGGCCGCACGGCACGGCCTGACCGTCGCCGGCGCCCGGCCCGGTCTGCTGCGGTACACCAGACAGCTGTGGGCGTACCGGCATTTCATCGTCGCCTACGCCAACGCGAAGGTGGCGTCCTCGTACAGCAGCACCGCGCTCGGCCGGCTGTGGCAAGTGCTCACCCCACTGACCAACGCCGCGGTGTACTTCCTCATCTTCGGCCTGATCGTCGATTCGCCGGGCCGTCCGACAAACTTCATCGGCTACCTGTGCACCGGGCTGTTCGTCTTCATCTTCACCCAGACCGCCGTCAGCTCGGGACTACAGGCGATCGCCGGGAACCTCGGCCTCATCCGGGCGCTGCACTTCCCCCGGGCCAGCCTGCCGCTGTCGCTCACGCTGGTGCAGTTGCAGAACATCATCGCCTCGATGGCCGTCCTGGCGGCCATCGTCCTGCTCACCGGGGAGCCACTCAGTTTCGAGTGGCTGCTGGTCGTGCCGGCGCTGCTGCTCCAGTCGATCTTCAACGCCGGACTCGCCCTGGCGATGGCCCGGATCGGCGCCAGGATGCGTGACCTCAAACAGATCATGCCGTTCATCCTGCGGACCTGGATGTACGGTTCGGCGGTGCTCTACAGCGTCGCCCTCTTCGACAGTCCGGAGATCCCCGACGCGGTGTCGGCCCTCCTCAAGGCCAACCCGCTGCTCATCTACATCGAGCTCATGCGCCACTCGTTGATGGAGACCGCCCCGTTGGGCTCGCCGGTCTGGCTGCTCTGGACCCTGGGCCTCGGCTGGGCGCTGCTGGTCGGCGTCGGCGGTTACCTCTTCTTCTGGCGTGGCGAACAGGAGTACGGCCGTGGTTGAGACCCCCCGAGAGACCGTCGCCTCCACCACCCTCGGCGGCGAGCGCATCCCCACCGTGATCGTCGACGACGTCCACGTCGTCTACAAGATCCATGGCCGGGCGTCCGGATCGTCGAGCCCGGTGGCCGGGCTGCGGCGGATGCTCAGCGGCCAGCCCGCGACCCAGGTCAAGACGGTGCACGCGATCAAAGGAATCAGCTTCACCGCCTACCGGGGCGAGGCGATCGGCCTCATCGGCACCAACGGCTCCGGCAAGTCGACGATCCTGCGGGCCGTCGCCGGCCTGCTGCCGGTCCAGCAGGGGCACATCTACACCCTCGGCCAGCCGTCGCTGCTGGGCGTCAACGCCGCGCTCATGAACACGCTGTCCGGCGAGCGCAACGTCGCGCTGGGTTGCCTGGCGATGGGCATGAGCCCCGAGCAGGTCCGCCAGCTCACTCCGGAGATCATCGAGTTCTCGGGCATCGACCAGCGGGGCGAGTTCAGCACCCTGCCGATGAGCACCTACTCGTCCGGCATGGCGGCCCGGCTCCGGTTCTCCATCGCCGCCGCCAAGAAGCACGACGTGCTGCTCATCGACGAGGCCCTCGCCACCGGCGACGCCCGCTTCCGCAAGCGCAGCGAGGCCCGGGTCAAGCAGCTGCGGGCCGAGGCGGGGACCGTGTTCCTCGTCAGCCACTCCATCGGCTCGATCCGGGACACCTGCGAACGGTCGATCTGGCTGGAGGGCGGCGTCCTCAAGATGGACGGGCCGACCGACGAGGTCGTGCCCGAGTACGAGAAGTTCGTCAACGGCAAGTGAACGGTCGGGCGCCCCGACCGTCGACGGAGAGTGGAGCCATGAACGCTGACTTCGTACACCCGACCGCGGACGTGGAGGCCGGCGCGCAGGTGGGCGCCGGGACCAGGATCTGGCACCTGGCGCATGTGCGGTCCTCGGCACGCGTCGGCGCCGGCTGCGTCATCGGACGCAACGTCTACGTCGACGCCGAGGCGGTCGTCGGGGACCGGGTGAAGATCCAGAACAACGTCTCGGTCTACCAGGGCGTCACGCTGGAGGACGAGGTCTTCGTGGGACCGTGCGCGGTGTTCACCAACGACTTCCGGCCGCGGGCGCAGAACCCGGACTGGACGATCACCCCGACGTTGGTGAAGCGGGGCGCGTCCATCGGCGCCAACGCGACGCTGGTCTGCGGGATCACCGTCGGCGAATATGCCATGATCGCCGCCGGTTCGGTGGTGACCAAGGACGTGGCCCCGTTCCAGCTCGTGGCCGGCAACCCGGCCCGGCCGAAGGGATGGGTGGATGAGAAAGGCGAGGTCGTCTCCCGCGATCCGGCCACGCCGCCCATCGGGCTCACCGTCCGCCCCTGAAATTTGCCCTCGATCCACAACTATTGCACTATGGCAAGCGTATGCTCGGCGGGCCACCACACGCCGCAGGCGATCGACGACAGACGATGGCAGGCCTTCAGAAGGGCGGGGTCGGCCCGTGAGTCAACGCGAGTCGCGGACCAGAGCCACGCTACGGCCGCACCGACCGCAGCGCCGGCCGGGCCGGCGCCTGGTCGACCACCAGCCGCGCCAGCGCCGCCCGGACAGCCGCCCGACGGTGGTCCCGCACCCGTGCGAGCAGCCGACTTCCGTCGCCGGTGAGCGCCAACGTCACCTCACGTCGGTTCCCGGCCCGCGGGTCACGGTCCACCAGCCCAGCAGCCTCCAGGCGGTCACACAGCCGGCTCGCCGACGACACTCCGATGTGCAGCGACACGGCCAGCCCGGCGAGATTCAGCCCGGCGCCGCGATCGATCATCACCAATGCCTGGAGTTGCAGGTGCGACAGCCGTGGTTCAGCCAGCTCACGGGCCTCGTCGCTGCAGGCCAGGACCAGGTCCACCGCCTCGTCCAGATCCCCCGCCGCGATGACGACGGCCGAGGCGCCGGCGCCATGAGCGTCCGGGGCAGGCGCCGGTGTGGTCGGGTCAGCCAGTCGCTGGCGTGTCATCGGCTGCCTCCACCCGTCCCCGGCTCGTCCAGACCGGACCCCGCGCCCCGCCGACCGGAAGGATGAGGCCATGGACCCGCTGCTACGCATCAATCAAAACATGATCAACGCACCGGCGCACCTGCTCGTCGAAGCCCTCGCCGATGGCCTGCGGACCGAGTTCGACGCGTCCGGGATCGAGCTTCTGCTCGCCGACTACCAGCTCGTCTGCCTGATGCCGGTCCTCGCGCCGGACCACGGCCAGGAAAGCCTGAGCGCGGGACCGGCCGCCGCGTGTTTCACGAGCCAGCGCCCCCACGACACCGAGGACGCGGACGGCCGCTGGCGCCTGCACCTGCCGGTCTCGGTCCGGGGCGACCGGCTCGGCGTCCTCAGGATGACACTGCCAGGAACACCCGACAGCGCCCTCGCCGCCCGGCTGCTCCTGCTCACTGACGGCTTCGCCCACCTGCTGGCCGCCTGCGACCGGGTCACCGACCGGTACGTGCTGCTGCGCCGCGTCCGCCGGCTCACCCTCGCCTCCGAGATGCAGTGGTCGCTACTGCCCGGTCGCGGCCACAGCCGCGACGACTTCGACTTCGCCGGCCAACTGGAGCCCGCCTACGCCGTCCGCGGCGACAACTTCGACTGGTCCCGCAACGACGACGAGTTCACCTTCACCGTCACCAATGGAATGGGCGAAGGACTGGAAGCGGCGGTGCTCACCACGGTCGCCATCCACGGCCTCCGCAACGCCAGACGCGCCGGTCTGGGCCTGGCGGAGCAGGCGTCGCTGGCCGACCAGGCCCTGTACTCGCGCCACCGCGGCGAGATGAACGTCGCGTCGCTGCTGCTCCAGGTCACGCTCAGCACCGGCGAGGTGAGCATGGTCGACGCCGGCTCGCCCATGGTGCTGCGCCTCACCGGCGACGACGTCGCCCCGGTCAGCCTGCGCCGACAGCCCCCGCTGGGGGCCTTCGATGACACCGAGTACACCGAGCAGCGGCTGCGGCTGCTCCCCGGCGACCGGCTCATCGTCCTCAGCGACGGCGCCACCGACCTCACCGACGGCGCCGGGGTGCGCTACTCCGAACGGGCGATGCGGCACGCCTTGCGCCGGTCCCGCAACAGCTCGGCGCTCGACACCGTCCGCACCATCCTCAGCGACCTGCTGACCTACTTCGGACGGTCCCCGCTCGACGACGACGCCGTGGTGACCTGTTTCGACTGGCACGGCCCACAACGCGGAGCGCGGCGGTGACCACCACGGCCCCGCCGACCTCGCAGGCGCCCGGCGCCGGCCGGTCCACCACCGACATCGAGCCGCTGCGGGTCCTGCTCGTCGAGGACGACGAACGGGACGTGCTACGCAAACGCATGCTGCTCGGCCGGCCCGAGACGGCGATCCACCTCATCGTGGCCGCCAGCATGGCTGAGGCGTTGCCGCTCATCGGCGGCGTGGACTGCGTCCTGCTCGACCTCGACCTGCCCGACGACCGGGGCCTGCCCGCGCTGCGCCGGGTCCTCTCCACCCCGCGGGCGCCCGCCGTGTGCGTCCTCACCGGTTGGCACGACGACCACCTCGGCCGGGCCGCGCTCGCCGAAGGCGCCCAGGACTACCTGGTGAAAGGGCAGGCCGACGGGGTGCTGCTGGCCCGGTCGCTGCGCTACGCGGTCGAACGCCGACGCGCCGACGACAATGCCCGGCGGCTTCAGGAGGTGGAGCTACGGCAGGCCGAGTCCGGGCGGCTGGAACGCGGTCTGCTCCCCCAGCCGCTGGCCACCTCCGACGCGATCGAGGTGTGCTCGCGATACCGTTCGGGACGCGACCGCGGGGTCCTCGGCGGCGACTTCCTCGACGTGGTGCAGACCCGACCGGACCGGATCGACCTGCTCATCGGCGATGTGTGCGGCCACGGCGTCGAGGAGGCGGCGCTTGGCGTGGCGCTCCGGGTGGCCTGGCGGGCGCTCGTGCTGGCCGGGGTGCCCGAGCCGACCGTGCTGCCCGCGGTCGAGCAGGTGCTCATCAGCGAGCGCCGGGCCGCGGAGATCTTCGCGACCATCGGCACCGTGCGCCTGGACCTGACCGCCCACACCGCGACGTTGCGCCTGGCCGGGCACCCGCCGCCGCTCCTGCTACGACCAGGCGCCCCGGCCCGTCCGCTGACCTCGCCCGGCGGACGCCTGCTGGGGGTCGTCCCGAAACTCGCGCCGGCGGCGACGGCCAGCCTGCCCGGGGAGGACTGGTCCCTGTTGCTGTTCACCGACGGCCTCATCGAGGGCCACGGCGGGCAGGCCGGCGAGCGTCTCGGCGTTGAGGGGCTGTGCGCGCTGCTGGACTCCCCCGCCGCAGCAGATGTCGACCGGCGTTCGTTGCCGGACTGGTTGATCAGTCAGGCGGAGGACCGCAACGGCGGCCCGCTCACCGATGACGTCGCCGTCCTGCTGGTCGGCCGGCGCCCCACCGCACAGTGACGGGGCGGGGCCGCAGTGGCCCCGCCCCGTCATGCGACTGTCAGAAGGCTCAGCCGCCGATGACCTCGCGACGCACGCCCTCCCACCGCTGCGGGTCGGTGACCCGACGGCCGTCCACGACCACCCGGACGCCCGGCAGGTCCTTGACGCCCAGGGTGCGGTACTCGGCGTGGTCAGCCTGCACGACCACGGCCGACACCGGCTGACCGGTGTAGGCGGGCAGCCCGAGCGCGGTCAGCTCGTCGGGGGTGTACATCGGGTCCGACACGTACGGCTGGGCGCCGCGGGCCTGCAACGCGGCCACCGTCGGGAACACGCCGGAGAAGGCCGTCTCTTTCACCCCGCCCCGGTACGAGGCGCCCAGCACCAGCACCTCGGCGCCGGTCAGGTCGCCGTAGGCGTCGGCCAGCAACTGGATCGCGTACTCGGGCATCGCCGCGTTGGCCTCCCGGGCGGACCGGACGACCGAGGCGTTGGGGTCGTTCCACAGGTACAGCCGCGGATAGACCGGAATGCAGTGGCCGCCGACCGCGATGCCGGGGCTGTGGATATGGCTGTACGGCTGGCTGTTGCAGGCCTCGATCACCGTGGTGATGTCGATGCCGGTGGTGTCGGCGAACCGGGCGAACTGGTTGGCCAGCCCGATGTTCACGTCGCGGTAGGTGGTCTCGGCGAGCTTGGCCATCTCGGCCGCCTCGGCGTTGCCCATGTCCCAGACGCCGTTGGGGCGGGGCAGGTCGGCGCGTTCGTCGAAGTCGAGAACCTGGCGGTAGAACTCCAGGCCGCGGGCGGTGGCGGCCTGGTCGAGCCCGCCGACGAGCTTGGGGTAGCGGCGCAGGTCGGCGAAGACCCGTCCGGTGAGCACCCGCTCCGGGCTGAACACCAGGTGGAAGTCCTGGCCGCAGGTGAGTCCCGAGCCCTGTTCGAGCATCGGCGCCCAGCGGTCCCGGGTGGTGCCCACCGGCAGGGTGGTCTCGTAGCTGACCAGGGTGCCTGGCTTGAGACCGCGGGCGATGGCCTCGGTGGCGGCGTCCATCCAGGCGAAGTCCGGGACGCCGTCGCCGTCGACGAACAACGGGACGACGACCACGACGGCCTCGGATGCGGCGACCGCGGCGGCGGTGTCGGTGGTGGCCTTGAGATGGCCGGAGGTGACGACCTGTTTGAGCTTGAGGTCCAGGTCGGTCTCGCCGGGGAACGGGATCGCCCCGTCGTTGACCAGGCTCACCACCGGCTCGGAGACGTCCGCCCCGATGACGGTGTGGCCCTTGCTGGCGAACTGGACAGCGAGTGGCAGCCCGATCTTTCCGAGCGCGACGACACAGATCTTCATGGGGGCTATCTTCCTCCTCGGGTTACGGAGCGCAGCCGGCGGACCACCCGGCCGAGCGTGACCGGCGCCACCGCGACAATCAGTCGATCTCTGTGGTTGGCGGTGAGGGTCACCAGAAAAAGCCGCAGGCCTTGGAACGCGATGCGGCGACGAACCACCAGCTTACGAGGGGCGCGCAGGTCGGCAACGCCGGTCCCGCCGGCGGTGTCCACCTCTGCCCGGACCACCCGCACCGCGCCCAGCCTGGCCTGCCCCGCCAACAGGCGCCGCAGCGGGATGCTGGCCCGGACCCGGGTCAGATCGCCCTCCTGGGTGACCACGACAGCCGGCGCTGGCACGTCACCGACCAGCAGGCGCGGCGGTCCGTTGACCTGACCTGGCAGATCCGCGACGCTCGCCACGGCCTCGATCTCGACGACCCGCCCGCCACGCCACCGGACCGCCGTGGTCTGCATCCGGGCCAACCAGTCGGCCTCGGTGCCCGGGGTCAGCTCGAAGGACGTGTCGGGCAGCCCCCATCGCGCGTCCCGGAACCCCGGGTAGGTGACGAACGAACGGCCGGCCTCGACCACGAGCGGCGGATCCGGTGACTCGTCCTGGGACCGCAGCAGCGCCAACAGCTCATCGAGGGTGGCCCGCTGGGCGTACTCGATCCGTAGCCGCTCGGGGACGAACAGGCGACGACGGATCCGGTCGGTGAGGTAGGCGTCAGCGAGCCGCCGGACGCCGGCGTAGACCCGTTCCTGTTCGTCACGCGGGGCGAGCAGGAACGGGCGACGCAGCAGCAGACTGATCTCCCAGTTGAAGTGTCGGAGCAGGATGGCGTCCCGGCGCGGTCCCGGCTCGATGAGCTCGCCGACGAAGTCCACCAGCCGCTCGATGCACGCGATCCTGCTGGTGAGCCGGCGTGGCCGGAAACTGATGTTGCTGCGGTCCATTCGGCGCACGGCGAAGTAGCAGTCGTAGTCGGCCACCACCGCGATCCGGCCGGCGTTCACCAGCGCCTCGATCGTGAACGGCTGGTCGCTGAGCATCGGCATGTCGGTGGCGAACCGCAGTTTCCGATCCTCGATCAGCTGACGGCGGAACAGCTTGGTGTTGGCCAGCGACCACGGCAGCGGCGAGTGGAGCAGGTCCACATCGTCCTGGTTGGCCGCGAAGATGCGCTGGTCGATGTACCGGCCATTGACCCCGACGACCTTCCCGAGGACGACGTCCGCGCCGGTGCGGTCGGCGGCGTCGACCATGCGTTCCAACGCCTGTGGCCCGAGGTAGTCGTCGGCGCCGATGAAGAAGACGTACCGGCCGTTGGCGTTGTCCAGGGCCCGGTTGCTGGGGCCCGCTGGGCCGCCGGAGTTCGGCTGCCGCAGCACAGTGACCAGGACGGGTCGACGGGCAGCGAACTGGTCCAGCTCGGCGCCACTGCCGTCGGTCGATCCGTCATCGACGGCGATGATCTCCATACGGTCGTGACCGATGCTCTGCGCCTCCAACGAGCGCAGGCATTCGACCAGGTACGGCATGGTGTTGTAGACCGCCAGGACCACGGTCACATCAGGTCTGGTCGTCCGCTCAACCACGGGGTCGGACGGCTACGTCGCCGATGGTGTGGTTCGCGGCGACCGGGAAATGGTCGGCGACCGTGGCGTCGTCCGCGGCGGGGACGCCGGGCGGGCACAGCCGCGAGTAGACCTCGTCAAGCACCCGCACCTGCGCCTCCCATGTCCAACCTTCGAGCAGCCCCGGGGTGTCGTAGGCGGCCCGGTACCGACGCGGGTCAGCGAGAATCGCCCGCACCGCGCGGACGAAGTCCGCGACGTCCTTGGCGCGGAACACCTCGCCCTGGCCGGTCGCCCGCACAGTCTCGGCCATGGTCTTCACATCGCTCACCACCAGCGGGAGTCGCGCATGTGAATACTCGAAGAACTTGGTGATCAACGCGATCTCGTGGTTCGGCCAGTGGTGGATCGGGATGACGCCGACATCGGCGCCGGACAGGAATCCCACCACCTGCCAGTGTGGGACGTACGGCAGCGGATGCAACCGGTCGGCCACCCCGAGCGTGCGGGCCCGGTCCACCAGGTCGGCTACCAGTTTGCCGTCCGGGTGGTTCACCACCAGCGCCACGTGCACGCCGTCCAACTGGGGCATCGCCTCGACCATCGTCGCCAGGCCACGCTGCTCGGCGGCGACGCCGCTGTACACCATGAGCGGCGTCTCCGAGGAGATCCCGCACTGCTGCCGCAGCGACGCTGTCAACACGCCCACATGTGGCTCCGGATCGTGGTCGACCGCCGGGGCGTTGAGCACCACCGAGGGCATCTCAGGCAGCCGGTACGCATCACGCAGCAGTTCGGACAACGCGGGCGAGACGGTCATCACCGCGTCGGCGTACGGCGCGTATTCGCGCTCATGGGCCAGATGTCCCGGCTTCCACCGGGCGTTCGCCGCCCAGGGCTTGATGCCGGGCAGGAACTCGTGCGCGTCCCAGACCAGCTCAGTCCGATGTTGGCGACCGGCCAGCGCCCTGATCTTCGCGCGAGCGCCGACGCCGAGCATGCGGAAGTCGTTGGCGTGGATGAGGTCGGGCGCCAACTCGTCGATGACCGGGCCGTAGGCGAACTCGTAGTCCCACAGACTCGGTTCGAGTTTGCGCCAGGCGCGTTCCTTGCTCACCGTCAGCCAGAACCAGGTGTAGAGCCGGTCCCATGGGCTGGTGAGCTGGCGACGCCCCCGGGCCAGGGTGAGCATCCGACGCCGCGCCGAGGTCCACCGACGGCGCACGCCGCACGCGACCCGCTCCAGGTAGAGCCACCGTCGCCGCCACCGCTGGTCCGCGGCCGACTCCTTCCCGGAGCGCTGCGCGATGTCCAGGAGTTTGACCCGAAGGTCGATGTCGGCCCGCCACGCGCGCACCGCGGCGGCCCGCTGGGTCGGGATTCCGGTGGGCGGGTACGCCAACGGCCAACGCAGCATCGCCCGCCGGTACTCATGGCGCCGCTTCGACATCAGTCGCGGCATCGGCAGCAGCCGCACCTTGGCCTCGCCGAGCTTCCACGTCTGCGGCTCCGCGGTCGGCGAACGCCCGAGCAGGGTGACGTCCCAGCCGAGCTCAGCCGCGGACCGCGCGAGTTTCTGCACGCGGGAGTCGCCGTTGACGGCGTTGTCCACCAGCATCACGAGCCGCCCACGGCGGCCGCCCTCGGCTTGGACTTCAGGCTGAACAGTGTCCGCTGCCATACGTTCTGGCCGCCTCTCCCCAGGTCGGTGATCGAGACCTCGGCGAGTCTACGACGCGGGCGCCCCGGGCGGACGCCGTGGCCGTTGCCCAGATCACGCCGTCAGGAAGCGGTAAGGGTCAATTCAACCGGTTCACTCACCTTTGAACCGACGCGAGCCAGTAACTGGTACGCGCCGGGTGTGACCGGGCCCACAGGAACGCCAGCACGGCACTTGTCGCCCATCGTGCTCGATCGACCGTTCCAGGTCACCATGTACTCAAGCCGCTCGCCCGCCGCGAAGCTCCGCGGCTCCTGGCCCCGGCCCGAGCCGCAATGGTCCGACGACCAGATCGTCTCAACACCGCGCACGATCCGTAGCTCCTGGGCGTCCGCGCCGACATCGCGCAGGCAGGCTCTACCGGACGAGTTCTCGACGATGAGACGGATGTCGATCGGACTCGCCGCCGGAACGCTCGACTTCGCCGGCGCGGGCGCCACCATGAGCTGCCCGTCGTCGCAGGCCGGGCCGCCCAGCCCCGGCGGCGCCGCCGGAGCGCCGCCGGTCGCGGCCACGCCCAACGGACCCGGCGACCCCGCGCCCCCGCTGCTTCCCGGCGCTCCCGTGGGCGCCGCGCTGGACAGGGCCGGCAGCGCGGTCGGCGTCAGCTCCAGCCCTGGGGGCGCGGTCGACGTCGTGGCCATAGGCGCCTTCTTGTCATCCCCGTCCGGCGCGCAGGCGGCGTAGCCCAGGACGATCACCGCCAGCGGCGCGGCGAGCACGACGACCCGCCGCCGCCAGTACACGGCGGACGGGAGCGGACCGACCGTCAAACGCATGATGACCTCACCGTATCGCCGACCCGCCAGCCGGCTGCCGCGACGCGCCGACGAGCGGTCCGTGACAGGCACGCGCCCCCGTGCATCGACCAGGACTCCGACGCCCCGAGGCCGCCGGCGGCCTCGTCCACAACATGACAGGATCGGACGATGCCCGCCCCCGCCGACGCGTCGACACTCGCCCACCTCGCCATCGACTGGTACGACCGGCACGCCCGGGACCTGCCCTGGCGCTCCCCCGCGACCACCGCCTGGGGCGTTCTGGTCAGCGAGGTCATGTCGCAGCAGACCCCGGTGGGACGCGTCGCGCCGATCTGGCTGGAGTGGATGGAACGCTGGCCGTCGCCGGCCGACCTCGCCGCCGAACCGGTCGCCGAGGCCATCCGTGCCTGGGGCCGGCTCGGCTACCCACGCCGGGCGATGCGCCTGCACGCCTGCGCCACGACGCTCGTCCGGGACCACGAGGGCCAGCCGCCGCGATCGGTCCCGGAGCTGCTGGCGCTACCCGGCGTCGGCGCCTACACCGCGCGGGCCGTCGCTGCCTTCGCGTACGGGCAACGCGAACCGGTCGTCGACACCAACGTCCGGCGCTTCGTCGCCCGGGCGGCGGCGGGCCGGGCCGACGCCGGGGCGGCGACCACACCGGCAGACCTCGCCGCGACGGTCGCGCTGCTGCCCGAACAGCCGTCCCGCGCCGCGCGCGCCAGCGCCGCCTTCATGGAGATCGGCGCGTTGGTCTGCACCGCTCGCGCCCCGGTCTGTGGACGGTGCCCGGTCGCGGCGCGGTGCCGGTGGCGGGCCAGCGGCCAGGCGCTGCCGGTCGGCCCGACCCGGAAGGTTCAGCGCTACGCCGGGACGGACCGCCAGGTCAGGGGGCTGCTCCTGGCGGTGCTCCGGGACGCGACCGGGCCGGTCACCGGGGATCAGCTGGCCCCGGTCTGGTCCGACGACGTCCAACGGGACCGGGCGCTGACCAGCCTGCTCGACGACGGCCTGGCCCGCCAGGTGGCGCCCGGCGTATACGCCCTCGCCGGAGACTGACTGACGGAACGGACGTGCGACGGGGTCCGCGCCACCGGCGCGGACCCCGTCGGGTCGCCTGAGTGCGGGCTACCGGGTCAGCCGGCTTCCTCGGTCGCCGTCGGAGCGGCGCCGGCGGCAGTGGGACCGTCGAGGTCCTCCGGCACGGTCTCGGGCACCGGCGCCGACTTCTCGGCGCCACGGAACACCAGCTTCGACTTGTCGATATTCGTCGGGTCGCCCTCGCAGTCGACGATGACGATCTGCCCTGGCCGTAGCTCGTTGAACAGGATCCGCTCGGAAAGCGTGTCCTCAAGGTCCCGCTGGATGGTGCGCCGCAGCGGCCGGGCGCCCAGAACCGGGTCGAAGCCCTTCCTGGACAGGTAGATCTTCGCGCTGTCGGTCAGCTCCAGACCCATGTCCTTCGTCTTGAGCTGGCCCTCGATGCGGGAGATCATGATGTCGACGATCCGCAGGATGTCCGGCTGGGAGAGCTGGTGGAAGACGATGGTGTCGTCGATCCGGTTGAGGAACTCGGGCCGGAAGTGCTGCTTCAGCTCGTCGTTGACCTTGATCTTCATACGCTCGTAGTTCGACTCGGTGTCCTCGGACTTCTGGAAGCCCAGCGACACCGCCTTCGCCACATCCCGGGTGCCCAGGTTCGTGGTCAGGATGATCACGGTGTTCTTGAAGTCGACGATCCGGCCCTGGCCATCGGTGAGGCGGCCGTCCTCAAGGATCTGCAACAGGGTGTTGAAAACATCCGGATGGGCCTTCTCGATCTCATCGAACAGGACCACCGAGAACGGCTTACGCCGCACCTTCTCGGTGAGCTGGCCGCCCTCGTCGTAACCGACGTAGCCGGGAGGGGCGCCGACGAGACGCGACACCGTGTAACGGTCGTGGAACTCGGACATGTCGAGCTGGATGAGCGCGTCCTCGCTGCCGAACAGGAACTCGGCCAGCGTCTTCGACAGCTCCGTCTTTCCGACGCCCGACGGACCGGCGAAAATGAATGATCCGGCCGGACGCTTCGGGTCTTTGAGACCGGCGCGGGTCCGGCGGATCGCCTTGGAAACCGCCCGCACCGCGTCGAACTGGCCGATGACCCGCTTGTGCAGCTCGTCCTCCATGCGCAGCAGTCGGGCCGTCTCCTCCTCGGTCAGCTTGTAGACCGGGATGCCCGTCCAGTTCGCGAGGACCTCGGCGATCTGCTCGTCGTCGACCTCGCTGACGACGTCCAGATCCCCGGCCTTCCACTCCTTCTCGCGCTGCGACTTCTGGCCGAGCAGCTGCTTCTCGTTGTCCCGCAGCTGGGCGGCCTTCTCAAAGTCCTGCGCGTCGATCGCGGACTCCTTGTCCCGGCGCACCTGGGCGATGCGCTCGTCGAAGTCACGCAGGTCCGGCGGCGCGGTCATCCGGCGAATGCGCATCCGCGCGCCGGCCTCGTCGATGAGGTCGATCGCCTTGTCCGGCAGGAACCGGTCGGAGATGTAGCGGTCGGCCAGGTTCGCCGCCGCGACCAGGGCGGAGTCGGTGATGGTGATCCGGTGGTGCGCCTCGTACCGGTCGCGCAGGCCCTTGAGCATTTCGATGGTGTCCGCCACGGACGGCTCGGGGACGCTGATCGGCTGGAAACGACGTTCGAGAGCGGCGTCCTTCTCGACGTACTTGCGGTATTCGTCGAGCGTGGTGGCCCCGATGGTCTGCAACTCGCCCCGGGCCAGCATCGGCTTGAGGATCGACGCGGCGTCGATCGCGCCCTCCGCCGCCCCGGCGCCGACGAGGGTGTGGATCTCGTCGATGAACAGGATGATGTCGCCGCGGGTGCGGATCTCCTTGAGGACCTTCTTGAGGCGTTCCTCGAAGTCACCGCGGTAGCGCGACCCGGCGACCAGGGCGCCGAGGTCGAGCGTGTACAGCTGCTTGTCCTTGAGCGTCTCCGGGACCTCGCCCTTGACGATCTTCTGGGCCAGGCCCTCGACGACCGTCGTCTTGCCGACGCCGGGCTCGCCGATGAGCACCGGGTTGTTCTTGGTGCGGCGGGACAGCACCTGCATGACCCGCTCGATCTCCTTCTCCCGGCCGATGACCGGGTCCAGCTTGCCCTCGCGGGCCGACTGGGTGAGGTTGCGACCGAACTGGTCCAGCACCAGGCTCGTCGACGGCGTGGCCTCGCCGGTGGCCGCGCCGGTGGCCGCCGGCTCCTTGCCCTGGTAGCCGGAGAGGAGCTGGATCACCTGTTGGCGGACCCGGTTGAGGTCGGCGCCGAGTTTCACCAGCACCTGGGCGGCGACGCCCTCGCCCTCCCGGATGAGGCCCAGCAGGATGTGCTCGGTGCCGATGTAGTTGTGTCCGAGCTGCAGCGCCTCGCGCAGCGACAGCTCCAGGACCTTCTTGGCACGCGGTGTGAACGGGATGTGCCCGCTGGGGGCCTGCTGCCCCTGGCCGATGATCTCCTCGACCTGCTGACGCACGCCCTCGAGCGAGATCCCCAGACTCTCCAGAGCCTTGGCCGCGACGCCCTCGCCCTCGTGGATGAGGCCGAGCAGAATGTGCTCGGTGCCGATGTAGTTGTGGTTGAGCATCCGGGCCTCTTCTTGGGCCAGGACGACAACCCGACGCGCTCGGTCGGTGAACCGCTCGAACATTTCCGTGCTCCTCACGTGCCGTGCGCCAGAACTTGTCGCGGCGCTGTCGAACGACTCGACCCGGTCCGCCGACAACTCACTCGACTCCGGTTCCACAACGACGCCGCCGACGGCCTGCCACCGCCGGGGAGGCCCGGTGGCGACGGGCCGCGGGCGACAACCGACCATCGGGGACTTCCCAGACGGGGGACGTTCAACCGTCTGAGGATCCCGCGGTCGTCTGAGGATCCCGCGGCCGCCGGCGTGCACCGTCGCTGACGCTTACTGCCAATCACTCTATCGCCGATGACTGACGGCGCAGGCCACACGATCGCGCTGCCAGCGCCGTCGCCCCCGGCGGGGCCGTCATCGGAAGACGTTTTGCCTAACCGCACGCGTAGTTCGGATGTTCCACCAGCCACTGCTGTACGCGCAGAGCGAAATTACCGCGCCGGTCCGCGCCGCCGCAGCTGCTTCCCGGGCCGCGCCGACGGCCAGATATCCACAGCCTGTGGATAAGTTCGCCGGCACGTCGGACCCCGGACATGCCGCTGGCGCCCGGGACAAGCTGTCCAGGACGCCAGTGGCACAGCGGTCGGTCAGCGACCGGCGCGGGAGTGGTACTCCTCGACGATCTCCTGCGGAATGCGGCCGCGATCGGAGATCTCCCGACCTTCACGCTTCGCCCAGGCCCGGATCGCCTTGTTCTGCTCACGGTCGGCGGTGGCGACGCCCCGCCCACGAGCGGCCCGGCCGCCCACCACGACGCCGCCGCGGCCGACCTTGGTGCCCTTGGAGACGTAAGGCTCGAAGACCTCGCGCAATTTGGCGGCGTTCTTCTGCGACAGGTCAATCTCGTACTGAATGCCGTCCAGCGCGAACTTGACGGTCTCGTCCGCGTCGCCGCCGTCCAGGTCGTCGACCAACTTGTGGATGATCTGCTTTGCCACGTACGGCTACCTTTCCGAACACATTCGTTGACAGCGTGCGATCAAACCGGACGAATTACCTCCGGACCTGTCCGCACGCACTAACCATCACGAGCATTCTCAGCTTGCTTGATCTCAAAACATCGGCTACGGAAACACGACCGAAACCGAAGTACGCAGACCATACGGCACGATCACGGGTAACGCGCAAGAGACCAAGCCGATTACGGGAGAACCCGCAACAGCGCGGCGACAGCACATGCCATAGCCAAGAGACAGCACGGGCCGCGGCACAAGCGCGCACAAGCCGAGGACCGCACAATATCCTAATTGAGGCCCGATCCGTCAATCACGGGCGCCGGTGAGTCCCGCGTCGGGACTCACCAGTCAGCCCCTGAGTCACGCCGCCCGCAGCGCCACGGCCGCATTGGCGGAGTACGGCCGGGTCCGCATCGACCGTCGGCCGCGGCGGTCCGGCGTCGGAGTCTCCGGAGAATTGGAGCGAGACGGGATTGCCTCGTCGCGCCGCCCGACAAGAGTCTGTCGATTCCCATTCCCGCTCTATTCGGCGCCGGACGGCGCGAGGACGACGAGCGGTCCCCGTCCGTGGACAGTCCGGGCTCCCGCGGCGGGCGCCTCGAACGAGGGTTTCGTCGGCTTTTCCCTCGCCGGTGGCGCTACCAGGGCCACAAGGGCCGTCGCGACGGCTCGGCCCCGGGCCGCCGCACACCGCGGCACGGGCGATGATCCGAAAAGAGTGACCCTGCGCACGGACCTTCGTCCGCGCGCGATTCCACGCGACATAGCCACAGTGCGAGCACACCAGACTGCACAGAGTGACAGGAATGACGGATGCAACTTTCACGCTCCGGGAATGATCGATAAGCGCGACAGCAGGGACACCACCCCGGACGGCCCGACGCGGGTCAATTCCGGTCAATAGCCGGACCGTGCCGACCTACCAGGTCCGCGCTTGGCCGTCGGTAATCGATCCGCCGATCATGACTGGTTACGGGCGTACACCATGCGCAGGCCGATCAAAGTGATCCACGGCTCGTGGTGAGTGATAGTGCGGCACTCGTCAAGCACCACCGGCGCCAGCCCACCGGTAGCGATGACCGCCCGCAACGGGCCGAGCTCCCCGGTCATCCGCTCGACCACGCGGTCGATGAGACCCGCATATCCGAAGTACATGCCGGCCTGGAGGCACTCGACGGTGTTCTTGCCGATCGCCGACGAGGGCTTCGCCGGCTCAACCTTCCGCAGCTGGGCCGCCCGGTTCGCCAGCGCGTCGAAGGCGATCTGGATGCCAGGGGTGAACGCGCCGCCGAGGAACTCCCCTCGGGCGCTGATCACGTCGAACGTGGTCGTCGTGCCGACGTCCACCACGATCGAGGGCCCGCCGTACATGGCGAACGCGGCCAGCGTGTTCACCACCCGGTCCGTGCCCACCTCCTTCGGGTTCTCGACCGCCAGCTGGACGCCGGTGCGCACCCCCGGCTCGACGATGAGCGTCGGGACGGCCGGGTAGTAGCGCTCCAGCATCCGCCGCAGCGAGCGCAGCGCGGCCGGGACCGTCGAGCACGCGGCCACCCCGGTGATGTCGACGGCGTCCCCGGCCAGCAGTCCGCGGTACAACAGACCCAGCTCGTCCGAGGTGGCGTCCGGGTCGGTCTTGACCCGCCAGGAGTGGACCAGCCGCTCGCCCTCGAAGGTCGCCAGCACCGTGTTGGTGTTACCGATGTCGATACACAGCAGCATGGGTCAGCTCCGCAGGTCGAGCGCGATATCGAGAATGGGCGACGAGTGGGTCAACGCGCCCACCGACAGGTAGTCGACACCGGTGGCGGCGTACGCGGCGGCGGTGTTCAGCGTCAGATTGCCGGTCGCCTCCAGCTGCGCCCGGTCGCCGACGGCCGCCACGATCCGCGACAGCAACGGCGGGGCCATGTTGTCGCAGAGCAGGAAGTCAGCTCCGGCCTCGACGGCCTCCAACGCCTCGTCCAGCGTCGTCACCTCGACCTGGATGGTGACGCCCGGGGACGCCTCGCGGATCCGTCGGAACGCCGCGGCGACGCCGCCTGCGGCGAGCTTGTGGTTGTCCTTGATCATCGCTTCGTCGTACAGGCCCATCCGCTTGTTCGCGCCGCCACCGGCCCGCACCGCGTACTTCTCGAGGGACCGCAGCCCCGGGGTGGTCTTGCGGGTGTCCAGCACCTGGGCCTTCGAGCCGGCCAGCTCCCGGGTCCACGCGCTGGTGTGGGTGGCGACCCCGGACATGCGGCACAGCAGGTTCAGCGCGGTGCGCTCGGCCGTCAGCAGGGCCCGCGTCGGCCCGGAGACCACCGCCAGCACGTCCCCCCGGCTGACGTGCGCTCCGTCGTCCGCCGACAGCTCCACCACCAGCTCAGCGTCGACGGCCTCGAAGACAGCCGCCGCCACGTCCAGACCGGCCACCACGCCGTCGGCGCGGGCCACCACCTCGGCGACGTCGCGCTGTCCGGCCGGGATGGTCGCCTCGCTGGTCACGTCCTGGCGTCGCGGCCCAAGATCTTCAGCCAGCGCCAGCTCGACGATCCGGCCGACCTCCGCCGGGTCCAGACCCAGAGTCGCCAACCGCCGCGCCCGAAACTCGTTCACCGTCACGCCCCGTCCGTCCATGGAAGACGATCCTGCCTCACCGACCCGCCGACCACGGCGTCCACTCCTGTCGGCGTCGGCCGTCGGGGCCGAGGCTGCCCACGATATGCCCGCGCCAGCGGGCCACCGCGTCCGGGAAGTCCTCCCGCCAGTGGCAGCCACGGGTCTCCTGCCGCAGGTACGCGGCCGCGACCAGAGCCGACGCGACGGTGACGAGGTTCGTGGCCTCCCACGCCGGGGTGCCCGGAGCGCCCGCGGCGCCGGCGGCGCCGACGAGCGCGCTCGCGGATCCGCGCAGCGAGTCGGCCGACCGGAGCACGCCGGCCCCGCGGGTCATCGCCCGCTGCGCCGCCGCCCGACCCGCCGGCTCGACCAGGGTGTCCAGGGCAGCCGCGACCGGCGCCGGGTCGGCCTGCGACGGCAGGTGGCGGGCGATGTCCAGGGCGATCCGGCGGCTGAAGACCAGACCCTCCAGCAGCGAGTTGCTGGCCAGGCGGTTCGCGCCGTGGACGCCGGTGCAGGCCACCTCGCCGCAGGCGTACAGCCCAGGGATGGAGGTACGGCCGGCCAGATCAGTGCGGACGCCGCCGCTGGCGTAGTGCGCGGCGGGCGTCACCGGGATGCGGTCGAGGGCCGGGTCGATCCCAGCCGCCAGACACGAGGCGACGATCGTTGGGAACCGCTGGCGCAGGAACTCGCCGCCGAGATGCCGGGCGTCCAGGAAGACGTGGTCGGCGCCGGTGACCAGCAACACCCGGTGGATGCCCTTGGCGACCACGTCCCGGGGCGCCAGCTCCGCCAGCTCGTGCTGCCCGGCCATGAACCGGACGCCGTCGGCGTCCACCAGATGGGCGCCCTCGCCCCGCAGCGCCTCGGACACCAACGCCTGCTGCGCCACCGCCGCGGCCGGCGTCGTTCCGTCGCCGCCGACGCCGCCGCCGATCGCCAGCGACGTCGGATGGAACTGGACGAACTCGATGTCGGTGACCTCAGCCCCGGCCCGCAGCGCCAGCGCCACGCCGTCGCCGGTGGAGACCGTCGGGTTCGTCGTCGCGGCGAAAACCTGGCCCATGCCGCCGGTCGCCAGCACGACCGCGCGGGCCAGCACCGCCCCGACGCCCTCCTCCGACCCCTCGCCCAACACATGCAGGGTGACGCCGCAGGCACGGCCGTCGGCCGCCCGCAGCAGATCCAGCACCAGGGCGTGCTCCACCAGCCTGATCCACGGGTCGCGGCGCACCGCGGAGTGCAGCGCCCGCTGCACCTCGGCGCCGGTGGCGTCCCCGCCGGCATGCACAATCCGGTTCGCGTGATGCCCGCCCTCGCGGGTGAGCATCAGCGCGCCGTCCGGGTGACGGTCGAACCGGGCCCCGAGCCGGATCAGCTCCCGCACCCGCTGCGGCCCCTCCTCGACCAGGGTCCGCACCGCCTCCGGGTCGCACAGGCCAACGCCCGCAGTCTCGGTGTCAGCGGCGTGGGCGGTCGGGGTGTCCAACGGGTCGAGGACCGCCGCGATCCCGCCCTGGGCCCAACGGGTCGAGCCGTCATCGATGTTGACCTTGGTGACGACGGTGACGTGCAGGCCCGTCTCGCGCAGGTGCAGCGCGGCGGTCAGACCGGCGATCCCGGAGCCGATCACCACGACGTCGGTCGTCTCCGCCCAGCCCGGATCGGCCGCCGCCAACCGCGACGGCAGGACCAGCTCCGGCAGATCCGGCCCGGCGAACGGCAGGACGGGGGACGACGAGAAGGCGGTGCTGGGCATGCCGACAGTGAAACCTGCCGGCCCGGACCGGCTGACGTCGGGGGGCCAGGCCAACGGCCCGCCAGCGCTCACCCCGCCAGCGCCACTCACCGCTCCGGCAGGGCGGTCGGGCCGGCGCCACGCAGGGACCGGCTGAACGAGCCCGCGTTCACGTACAGGTAACACCGAATGCCGCGGTCGCCGCCGTCCCACTCCTCCTGCGGCGCCGGCGCGGCGATCGTGCCGGTGCGGAACCGGAAGGTGGCGTCGTTGCGGACCCCGGTGAAGTCGGCGACGACCGACCGACACTGCGCGTGCATCCGTTCCCAGTCGGCGGCCGCCACCGGATACCGGGTGGCGGAACCAGCGGTGAACGTGCCCGTGAACTCGCTGTTGTGCGCCACCGAGCAGGAGATTGCGGTCATCGTGCCGATCGCCCCGGTCGCCGTCGCCGTCACCTGGAAGCAGGCGAGATCCAACGGCGAGCCGACCGTCTTCAACGCCCCCGCCAGCGAGCCGGTGCGCTCGACGAGCGTGCCCGGGTCGTCGACAGCCGCCAACTCGCCCAGATCGCACCGGAACCACCGGGCGCCGCCGGCCCAGGCCGGGCTGGACGGGGAGACTACGTTCAGCCCCAGCCGCCCGTACCGGAAATCCCGGCCGAGGAACGCCCGGGCCTGCTGGTCACAGATAGCGAACGCGGCCCGCCGGGCCAGCGACACGCGGGTGGGCGGCGCGGTCAGGCCCACGAGCGTGGCCGGCGGGAACGCGCCGACGTGGAACGTCTCGGTGCGGTGCGGCCCGGCGCAGGGCGCCGGCTCGTAGCTCGCCAGCGGACCGGTGTCCCCGGGCGGCGAGAGGTGACACACCCCGGCCTTCGGGACGAACTGCGACGGCGACGGCATCGGCGCCCAGTCGTCGGCGAGCTTGCCGTCAATGCCCTCCGGGGCCGCGCAACCGGCGGTCAGGACACACCCGACCACGGCCGTGACGACGACGCGTCGGCCGAGCCGCATGACGCCCCCCTGAGGTTCGGTGCCTCAGCCGACGGTAGCGCTCAGGTCGCCACGCCGCAGGTCACCGGCCATTCCGGGGACGGCGGCGGCGGGATCCTCGCCAAGCTCCAGGATGTTGTTGTCGGCGTCGACGTGCACGACCAGCGGCTTGTAGGCGCGGGAGGTCGCCTCGTCCATCTGCGCGTACGAGATGAGGATGACCAGATCGCCGGGCTGGACCAGGTGCGCGGCGGCGCCGTTGATGCCGATGACGCCCGAGCCGCGCCGGCCGGCGATGACGTACGTCTCCAGGCGGGCGCCGTTGGTGACGTCCACGATCGCGACCTGCTCGCCGGGGAGAAGGTCAGCGGCGTCCATGAGGTCTTCATCCACGGTCACCGAGCCGACGTAGTTCAGGTCGGCCTGGGTCACCGTGGCCCGGTGGATCTTGGATTTGAACATGGTGCGGAACATGGCAGCGTTCTCCTGTCGGCTACCCACGAAGGGTGAGGGGGGCGTTGTCGATGAGACGGGTGTCACCGACCCAGGCGGCCACCAGCAACCGGGCCGGACCGGACCGGGGCGGCGGGCCCAGGTCCGGGTCGGTCAGCTCCAGGTAGTCCAGGGTCGCCTTGGGCTCGCCGGCGGTGAACGCGGCGCGCGCCGCGGCCAGCGTCCCCACCGGGTCGGCGCCACGCTCGGCGGCGTCCGCGCCGGCCCGGAGCGCGGCCGACAGGCGCAGCGCCTCCCGACGCTCGGCCGGCGACAGGTACCGGTTGCGGCTCGACAGGGCCAGCCCGTCCGGCTCGCGGACCGTCGGCACGCCCAGCACCCGCACCGGCAGGTCCAGGTCCTGGGCCATCCGCCGCACCAGGGTGAGCTGCTGGTAGTCCTTCTCGCCGAAGAAGGCCAGCTCGGGGCGGGTGAGCTGGAGGAGTTTGAGGACGACGGTCAGCACGCCGTGGAAGAAGCCCGGACGACTGGCGCCCTCGAACCGCTCCCCGGACGGACCGGGGCTCACCTGGACCCGCGGCTCCCCGTTGGGGTACATCTGGGACCCGCTCGGCGCGAAGACCACCTCGGCGCCGGCCATCGCGCAGATCGCCAGGTCGGTGTCGGGACTGCGCGGGTACCGGTCGAAGTCCTCGCTCGGGCCGAACTGGAGCGGATTCACGAAGATCGTCGCGATGATGTGGTCGGCCTGCTCACGGGCGGCCCGCAGCAGAGCCGCGTGCCCGTCGTGCAGCGCGCCCATCGTCATCACCACCGCGACCGTGCCCGGCATCGCGGCTCTCACCTGCGCCAGCTCGGCCTTGACATGCACCATGCGAGTCATCGCGGCCCGCTCCCCCCGGTCGATACGTCGGCGCGCGCCGGCGGGGTCGTGTCGTCGGCCCCGACCATCTCCGCCACCGCCTCGGCGACCGGCCAGGGCAGCCGTCCCGCGGCGGCGGCGCGGCGGGCCGTGCGGCCCGCCAGGGCACGGTACGCGGGTGTGACCTGGCCGGCGGCGGCGGCCAGCGCGGCGGTGTGTCCGCCCACGGTGCCGAGGTCCCCCCGGGACACCGGACCGGTGAGCGCGGCGTCACCTGACGCCAGCGCGTTGTCCAGGGCCGCGGACGCGATGGGGCGCAGCAGTGCGGCGGGATCGGCAACGCCAGCGGTCCGCAGCACGTCCATGGCGTCGTTGACCAGGGTGACCAGATGGTTGACGCCATGTGCGATCGCCGCGTGGTAGAGCGGTCGGTCCGCTTCGGCGACCCACTCGATCCGGCCACCGAGGTCGGCCACGAGGCGCCCGGCCAGCGGCGCGGCCGCCCCGTCAGCGGTGACGCCGAACGAGATGCCGGCGGTGAGTCGGGTGAGGTCGGCCGGGCCGCCCGTGAAGGTCATCACCGGGTGGAGCGCGAGCGCTCCGGCGCCGCGCGCCACGACCGGCGCCAGCACTCCGGTCCCGGACGCGCCGGACAGGTGCGCGACCACCTGTCCGGGACCGACGTGGTCCGCGACGGCGGCCGCCACCGACGGCAGGGCATCGTCGGGGACGGCGAGGAGCAGCAGTTCGGGATGCTGACGGGCGACCGCCACGGGATCGGAGAAGGCCACGCCGGGAAAGACCGACGCGACGCGGGCCATTGACGTCGGCCCGCTGCCGCAGGCGGCGATCACCCGGTGCCCGGCGGCCACAAGGGCCGCGCCGACCGCGGCGCCGACTCTCCCGACGCCCACCACCGCGAGGCGCAGCGGGGCGGCTGGGTCGGTGCCCGCCGGCACGAAGCCAGGCGGGCGCGGGGATGCGCTCATCTCACGATCCAGTCCTCGTAGGTACCGGTCGAGGCAAGTATGCGCTGCCAGAGCCGCTGAACGGCCAGGGCTGTGACCAATCTCCCCCGCCGCTGACGGCCCGGGCGCCGGCTATCGTGCCCGCTGTGCCAGACGAGCCCGCCCCGCCCCCCGGCCACCGACCGTGGTCGGCGGCGATGACGGACGCCCTCTACGGCGAGCGGGGCTTCTTCCGCCGCCACGCCGGTCCGGCAGCCCACTTCCGCACCAGCGTCCACGCCTCGCCGACGTTCGGCGGAGCCCTGACCACCCTGCTGCTGGGCGTTGACGCAGCTCTGGGCCACCCCAGCCGGCTGGACCTGGTGGACGTCGGCGCCGGCCGGGGCGAACTGCTGGCGGCGCTGCTGGCGTCCGTCCCCGCCGAACTGGCCGCCCGGCTGCGCCCGGTGGCGGTCGAGATCGCCGACCGACCGGCCGGACTGCCAGCGGAGATCGGCTGGACGGACCAGATTCCGGCCCGGGTCGTCGGGCTGCTGGTGGCCACCGAGTGGCTGGACAACGTGCCGGTCGAGGTCGCGCAGGTGGGATCAGCCGGTCTCCGTCGGGTGCTCGTCAACGACCGCGGGGAGGAGATCAGCGGCGGCCGCCTCACCGGGCCGGAGGGGCGCTGGCTGGACCGTTGGTGGCCGGCGACCGGTCGGAGCGGGCGCGCCCCTGGGCCGGACACCGGACGGGTCGAGATCGGGCTGGCCCGGGACGAGGCGTGGGCACGGGCGGTCAGCGCCGTCGACCGGGGGCTCGCGCTGGCCGTCGACTACGGGCACCTGCTGCCGGGTCGCCCGGCTGCGGGGACGTTGACCGGGTTCCGGGACGGCCGGCAGACGCGCCCCGTCCCGGACGGTTCCTGCGACATCACCGCGCAGGTGGCCCTGGACGCCGTCGCGACGGCGGCCGGACGGCCGTTCCACCTGCTCACCCAACGGCGTGCCCTGCACGCCCTCGGCGTCGACGGCCGCCGCCCGGCGCTCGCCCTGGCCGCCACGGACCCCGTCGCGTACCTCCGGGCCCTGTCCGCCGCCGCCACCGCCACCGAACTGACCACCCCCACCACCCTCGGCGCCCACCGTTGGCTGCTGCACCCCCGCGGAATCCCCCTCCCGCCACGCCTTAGCGATGTTGACCATGATCTGGGCGGTTGAGCACACGCCGCGCCCGCCCGCGGAAGTCATGATCAACGCTGGGCCGAGGGGGCGTGGGAGGATGGCGCGGTGGGTGGATCGGGACAGGTGCGCGATGTTGTTGTCGGGACGCAGGCAGGGCTCGACAGCGCTGACATGGTGCTCAACATCGGACCGCAGCATCCCTCGACGCACGGGGTGCTGCGGCTCAAGCTCACCGTCGACGGGGAGCGGGTCGTCGCCTGCGAGCCGATCGTCGGGTACATGCACCGGGGCGCGGAGAAGCTCTTCGAGGTGCGCGACTACCGGCAGATCCTCATGCTCGCCAACCGGCACGACTGGCTCAGCGCGTTCAGCAACGAGCTTGGCGTCGCGCTCGCCGTCGAACGGCTCATGGGGATCGAGGTCCCGGAACGGGCCACCTGGCTACGCACGGCGCTCGCCGAGCTGAACCGGATCCTCAACCACCTCATGTTCCTCGGCTCCTACCCGCTGGAAATCGGCGCGATCACCCCGGTCTTCTACGCATTCCGCGAGCGGGAGGCCCTCCAGGAAGTTATGGAGGAGATCTCCGGCGGACGGATGCACTACATGTTCAACCGCGTCGGCGGGCTCAAGGAAGAAGCCCCCGCAGGCTGGACCGGACGGGCCCGCGACGCCATCGGCCTCGTCCGGCGACGGATGCCTGACCTGGACAACCTCATCCGCCGCAACGAGATCTTCATGGCCCGCACCGTCGGGGTGGGCGTGCTCAGCGCTGCCGACGCCGCCGCGTTCGGGGCGTCCGGGCCGGTGGCGCGGGCGTCCGGACTGGACTTCGACCTAAGACGCGACGAGCCGTACCTGGCCTACGGTGATTTGGACGTGCCGGTCGTCACCCGGACCGCCGGCGACTGCCACGCCCGGTTCGAGCTGCTGCTGGACCAGGTGTACGCCTCGCTCGACCTGGCCGACGCGTGCCTGGACCGGGTCGACCGGATCACCGGACCGGTCAACGTACGACTGCCCAAGGTGGTCAAGGCGCCCGAGGGCCACACCTACGCGTGGACCGAGAGCCCGCTCGGCGTCAACGGTTACTACCTGGTCTCCCGCGGCGAGAAGACCCCGTACCGGCTCAAGCTACGCACCGCGTCGTACGCCAACGTTCAGGCGCTGTCGACGCTGCTGCCGGGATGCCTCATTCCGGATCTCATCGCCATCCTGGGGTCGATGTTCTTCGTCGTCGGCGACATCGACAAGTAGCGGCGCCAGCGGGACTGGGGTCAGCGCCAGCGGTCGTCGCGGTCGGGCTCCCGGTAGGCGGGGATCTGGTCCCAGGCGGTCGGGGCGTCGACGGACCACTGGTATCCGCCGGCCGGGTCGGGCGTCAAGCTGGACGGCGCCGGTTCGGCCGTCCAGGTCGGGCCGGCGCCGGTCAACGGGTCCGTTCCGAGGTCGCCGGTGTGCGCGCGTTCGGACCACGAGGTGCCGTTGTTGTAGAGGTCACGGTAGCCATCGGAGCTGGCCTGCTGGGGCCAGTGCCGGGAGCGGTAGCCGGTCGTGCCGCCGCCGTAAGCGGCCTGGGCGCTGCCGTCATCGGGCCCTGCGCCGCTGTAAGCGGAGGCGGCGCTGCCGTAGTCAGTCGCGGCGCTGCTGTAGGCGGAGGCGGTGCTGTGTCCCGCCGGGGCGATCGACGGCGCCGCTGGCAGCGCGGGAAGGTTGGCGGGCGCCGGGTCTGCCGCCGGGGTCCGCCACCCGGCCCGGTCCTGCCCGTTGTTGGTGGCGTGCCGCGCGGTGGGCGTCGGAGCCTCCGCAGGCTGCAACGTCGCGACCGCCTCGACCAGCTGTTCGCGGGCTTCGTCCAGCCGCCCGCGCAGCTCGTCCACCTCGACGCGCAGCGCCTGCAGTTCCTGGTTCGCGACTTGGCTACGCTCTGTGAATGCTTTGTTGACTGAGCGCACCGCGCTCTTGATGTCCTCACGGAGGTCATGGCGTAACGCGTCGGACTCCTCGAAGATCACTTCCTCCAACTCGCCCTGTCCCGCGCCGCCGTCGCGCAGCATGGTCGCCAGCGCGACGAGAATCACCGCCAGCACAGCGACCCCTGCGGCGATCTTCACCGCGCCGACGCCGTCGGCGAACACGATCATCAACGCGGCGACCGGAGCGGCGGCGACGCCACCCCAGAACATCAGGGCAAGCGCCCCGCCGCCGGTGGGGGAGTCCTGGCGAGTCATGCGGCCGAGGTTACGGAGCGTGAGAGCCGCTGGGAATGCGACGCCAACGATCCCGGCCGTCCGGGCGCCTGATCCACCGGCCCGGGCCCGCCGGGCAGCCAGGTGGCCGACACCACAGCGCCGCGCAACGGGGCGCCGCGGGGACCGACGGCGACGTGACGCGCGCACCGCTCAGGCGGCGGCGCCCCCAGTCAGGTAGTTGATGAACGCGGCCCGCAACAGTGACTCATTCTCGCCGTATCCGTGCCCAGTGAACTCGCGCCACAGCGCGATCGCGTCATCGACGGTCGCCCCGACTGCGCCAAGCGACCCGTCAAGGCCCTCCGCGTCGTCGGCGTGCGGCAGGTGCTGGATCACCGACCAGAAGAAGCGGAGGTCGCGCCGCTGACGAGCGAGCGCGAACGCGCGCTGACGCAGCTCCTCTGTGGGCAACGAGTCGAGCGCGGCGAAGTCCGCGCCGGCGGCCTGATCGGTCATACGCCGAGCCTAACGTCCATGCGCGCCGCGCGATCGGCCACCGTGACCGACAAACCTCACCGGCCACGAGTCACGCACCCGGTCCCGCGGCGGCGGGTTACGCGGCGGGGCGTCGCCCTCGGCGTCGTCCGGTTCGACGGCCCACGGACGGCCGAACCGCTCGACGACCCTGGTCACCACAAGGCCGAGCAGCAGCGCGCCGGCCGCGACGGCGAACGGGGACGCGAACCGTCCGCGGTCGACCAGCTCCAGGACCAGCGTGATGAGAACGACGGCCAGGAACGTCCCGACGACACCACCTCGCCGCCCGAAAGCGCTCACCCCGCCCAGCAGCGCGGCGCCGACGGCGAGTCCGGTCCACTCGATTCCGGTGCCCGGGGCCACTGGTTCGCCGGCGCCGCTGGCCAGGAGCATCCCGCCGGCGGCGGCGAGCGCCGACGACACGCCCAGCGCCACGACGACGACCAGGCCGGCGATCAGACCCGGACGCTGAGCGGGGTCGCCGCTCGACCGGAAGCGTCCGAGCTGCCGGCGCACCGCCGGGATCGCCGCCAGGAGCCCACCGACGGCGGTCAGCCCGGCTACGGCGGCGAGAACGGGAACGGCGTGGGCGGTCGGTTCGAATCCGCCCTGCAACGTGACCGGCGCGTCCCGCTGGGCTACGAAGGTCATCGCCGCGAAACCCACGCCGAGGCTGGCCGCCCAGCCCGGAACCTGGAGTCCGGCGACGAGCGCGCCCATCGCCAGCCCGCCCACGGCGGCCGCCACGACCGCGCCGCCGCCGGCGATCGCGATGCCGCGGTCGCCTTGTTCGGCTACGTGGATGGCGGCGGCGAGCGCGATCGGCCCCACAGCCAGGTTGACCACCCCGGCCCGCAGGCTGAGGCCGGCGGCGAGCGCGAGCAGGCCGAGCCCGCCGACGGCCACCATGAGCTGCTGGCGGGCGTCGCCGCTCAACAGCGACGGATCGCGGCGGTAGATGAGCGCGGCGACGACGGCCGCGGCGACCAGCAGGGCCGCCTCGCAGACCAGGTGCGCCAGGAGATGGCCGCGACCGTGGTGGTCGTCCCGCTCGGGTCGTCGTGGCGACGGCGTCAGGATCGCGAGGCCGCCGTAGCGTCCGGGCTCGTCGTCGGGCTCGTCGAGGAGCGGACGGGGGTCGTCGACATAGTCGTCGGCGGCGAAGGGGTTCTGCTCGGCGCGTCGGGCGCGGGCCGGTGGCGCCGTGGCGGGGTCGTCACGCCAACGCGCGTCGCCGTCGTCGTACGCCATCGATGGCCGCCTCCTGTGATCGTTCGCACGGGCACGGTACTCCTCCCATGTGTCACGCGTCACCTTCGGCGGGGGTTCAGTCCGTTGGCGGGTTTTTCTTCGGGTCATCGTCGCCGGGCGGCACCCGGCAGGCGCGTTCCAGCCACAGCGCCGTGCCGATCAACGCCAGCGCGGCCGTCGTGCCGGTCGCGGCGATTGGCAGGTCGGCCGCACGGGCCTCGGTGGCGCCCAGCCGGGCCTGTTCCACCGCCAGCCACGCGAGCGCGCCGCCGTAGAGACCGGCAAGGACCGCGCCGGTCATCGAGGACGCCTTGGCCAACACCACGAAGCGGGCGACGGCCAACGGCGCGACCGGCTCACGACCGGGCCGACGTTCGATCCGGGCCCTGGTCTGCACGGCCAGGAACCCCTCCAGCAGGGCGAGCACGCCGCTGAACGCGGCCGGCGCCCACGGCAGCCGCGGCAGGTCGCCGTAGAACCGGCTGATGAGCAGCCAGGAGACCGCGAACGCGGCGAGCGCCGCGACCACCAGCGCCGATCCTTTGGTGGGTTCCAGTCGGGGACGCTGCGAGCCGCCGGGGCGTTCCCCGTCGGCTGCGGTCAGATCCGGTTCGCTCATCACCGCGACTCTAACGTCAGATCGGGTCGGGCCCGAACATCCGGCACGTCGGCGCGGGCGGGCTCGGCCTGTAGCAGGTCGGTGAGCCAGCCCTGGCCGGGGATCTCCCCGTAGGGCTGAAGATCAATCCACGGGCGCATGACGAAGGCGCGCAGGTGGGCCCGCGGATGCGGCAGGGTCAGCTCTGGATTGTCGCTGATCACCGGCTCGTCCTGCTCGTCCCAGACGGCGATGACATCCACGTCGAGGGTGCGTGGGCCGAACTGCCGCTCCCGGTCGCGGACCCGGCCGGCCGCCGTCTCCAACCGCTGGGCGCGGTCAAGCCAGCGGCGCGGCGGGGCGCCGGGCTCGACCGCCAGCACGACGGCGTTGAGGTAGTGGGGCTGTTCGGCGTCGCCCCACGGCGGGGTCTCGTAGACGCCGGAGGCGAGCACCAGGACGTCGTCGAGGGCGGCGACGGCGTCGCGGAGGTGGGCCAACCGGTCGCCGAGGTTGCTGCCCAGACCCAGCACCGCCCGGCTCACCGGGCCGCCCCGGGGCTGACGTCGGCGTGGCTGGCGGGGCGGTGGCCGGCGGTCCGCCGTGCGGTGACGGCGACGTCGGTGAAGTCCAACGGGATGGGCGCGGCCGGCTTGTGCACGGTGACGGTGGCCGCGCGTACCCGCGGATCGGCGAGGCACTGTCCGACGAGACGGTCGGCCAGCGTCTCGATGAGGTTGACCGGCGGGCCGGTGATCGTGGCCGCGAGGCGTTGGGCCAGGGCGCCGTAGTCGACGGTGTCGGCGAGGTCGTCGCTGCGGGCCGCGGCGCTGAGGTTCAGCTCGAGGACGGCGTCGACGACGAAGTCCTGTCCGTCCCGACGCTCGTGCGCGAAGACCCCGTGCCGGCCGCGGGCCCGCAGACCGGTCAGGGCGATCCGGTCGGTGACCGGGAGGGCCGGAGTCGGCGCGCCGGCGGGCCGGCCGCGGGCGTACCCGGCGCGGGCGGTGGCCTGCCACACGGCGAGCGCGTCGACGGTGGAGCGCACGTCGTGCACCCGCACCCCCCATGCCCCGGCGGCCATGGCCAGCACGCTGGTGGCGACGGTGGCCGCGTCCCGGCCGGACGCCGGCCTGGGCGTGCCGTCCGGGCCGACGAGCAGCGCGCCGAGGTGGGACTTGCGGCTGGCGCCGTAGAGCACCGGGTAGCCGAGGGCGACCAGCTCCGGCAGCCGGGCGGAGATGGCCCAGTTGTGCTCGGCGCTCTTGGCGAAGCCGAGGCCCGGGTCCAGGATGAGCCGGTCGGCGGCGACTCCGGCGGCGAGGGCGGCGTCGACGCGTTGGCTCAGCTCGGTGATGACGTCGGCGACGACGTCGTCGTACCGGGCCAGTCGGGCCATGTCGCGGGAGTGGCCGCGCCAGTGCATGAGCACCCACGGGCAGCCGGCGTCGGCGATGACGCGGGCCATGTCCGGGTCGGCCAACCCGCCGGAGACGTCGTTGACGACCACGGCGCCGGCGGCGAGCGCGGCCGCGGCGACGCTGGCCCGGGTGGTGTCGACGCTGACGGCGACCCCGGCGGCGGCCAGCTCGCCGATGACCGGGACGACGCGGTCGCGTTCGGTCGCCGCGTCGACGCGGTCGGCCCCGGGCCGGGTGGATTCCCCACCGACGTCGACGAGGGCCGCTCCATCGTCACGCAGAGCGACGCCGTGGGCGACGGCCGCGGCGCGGTCGGCGTACCGCCCGCCGTCGGAGAAGGAGTCGGGCGTGACATTGAGGACGCCCATGACGACAGGCGACGGAGGCAGCGGGGTCACCGGACGACGGTACCGCCGCCGGCGCCGGCGTCCGGGCGAGGGCGGCGCCGGCGTGACGTCCGTCGCCGCTGGTGGGACGGCCAACCGGCCACGCCCCACCGGTCACAGGGGGCACACTGGTAACGGTCTGCATAGGTTGTCCGAAAGAGGGGTGACCCGTACGCTCTGGTTCAGCAGGACATTAAGGGGCTGGACCTCGGGAAACATGGACAGAAACCGCCAAATGGTGGCAGATTTGCTCACCTTCGGTGGCGCATTGAGAAACGGAGTGTCATGAACGCCAGCGATCTCATTCACGCGGCAGTGGCTGCTGGCGATCCACGGGACCTTCTCGTCGCGCTCGCCGCCGCCCCGCCCAAGGGGATCAACACCGAGGGCGTCGTCGGATTCTTCGCCAGCAAGGTCGCCCCGATCCTGCTCGCCGTGCTGGGCGTCATCTTCATCGGCCGGGCCAGCCGGGGTGAGATCAGCAAGGTGCTCACCAGCTCGGCCATCGCCATCGTCGGCCTCGCGTTCATCGCCGGCGCCGCGACGCTCTTCTTCATCGGCGAGTACCTCATCGGCCTGATCTTCGCGTAGGTCGGCAGGACACCTATGCGGCTGCGTACCGACGACGACATCTACCGGGCCCGCCTGGTCTATCTCGGCCCGCCCGGCTACACGCTCCCGGTCCACCTGCCCTATGCCCAGTACGGCCTGTTCATCCTGTTGGTGCCCCTCTACATGTTCATCTCCTGGATCATCACGCAGGAGGTGGAGCTTTTCCCCGCGTGGCCGATCGCGCTGGCGATCGTCACCACGTCGTTCGTGTTCCGCCACGTCGACCCTGACCGACCCGCCCGCGCCGTCATCCGCACCGCGCTCACCGACTGGCGTCGCACCACCGAGCCAGCCGTCGAGCGACGGGACCCACGGCTGATCGCCACCCGGATCCGAGTACGCGAGGAGCTGTCGTGAACGAGCAGGGCCACGCCGAAGGGACCGGCGCCGACGACGGCGTCATCGAGGGAGAGCTGGTCACCAGCCCGGGCCACGGCGCCGTCGCCGTCTTCCAGGCGCCGCCGACGACCCGACCCGCCGTGGCGCCCAGGCCGACCACCACGACCGTGACGGCGGCCGACCCGGACATCGAATCGCCGTTCCTCGACCTCTTCGACGGCGCGCTGGAGCTTGACGGACCGCTGACGCATGGTCGCCCCGCGATGTCGCCGGCCGCCCCAAGGCGCCGCCCGGCGGCGACGAACCGGCAGGTCACCGGAGAGCAGCAGGTCACCCAGGTCGCCGCCGGCCGACCCCGGAACGGGAAGGCAGCCGAGCCGGCCAAGCCCCCGGTGAGCCGCCGGCCGGGCCGGCCGGGCCGACCGGGTCCGGATGTCGAAACCGACGCGACGGTCAGCGCCGCCCGACCGCCCCGGCCGATGCCCGCGGTCGCCGAGGCCGCCGAGGCCCGGACCGCCGCGCCTGTACCGACCGCCGCCCCTCCGCTGCCGACGACGCCAGCGGCGACGGTGACGCCAGCGGCGACGGCGGACCCGGACGCCGAACGGTCCACCGACCGGCTGCCGGTCGCACGGCCCCGCCAGCGGCAGCGGCGGCCCGAGCGTCGACCGGCGTTCCGGTTGCCGAAGTTCCGCGACCGCGACCCGGCGATCGACCTGGCGATCACCGAGATCGCCGGGCACCTGACGTTCACCCCGCACACGGTCACCGCCTGGTACTGGCTGCCCGAGGTCCGGTGGGCGTTCCGGCCGGACGCCGAGCGGGAGGCGCTGCTGTCGGCGATCTCCGAGCAGTACGCCGGACTGGCCGGGTTCCGGCTGCACCTGCGGCGCACCACCCGACCGTTCCCGGCCGACGAGTGGGCCCGCACCGTCGACGCCCACACCGCCGCCCCGCTGCCGACCGGCGCCGGCGGCACGAGCTGGGCCGACCATCTTGTCGCCGCCCAGCGGCACCTGCTGTCGGTCAACCACGCCGAGGGACAGACGTTCCTCGGGGTGACCTTCCACCGTCGGTCGCTGGGCGACTCGCTCGGCGAGCGGATCATGCGCGCGTTCGGGAAGGGCGTTCCCGACTCCGAGCACCGGAAGATGACCCGCGCCGTCGAACAGTTCGACGAGGTCCTGGGGGCGTTCGGGATGCGCGGGCGCCGGGTCACCGCACACGAGCTGGAGTGGCTGCTGTACCGGTCGGTGGCGCTGTGCATGGCCCCGCCGACCGCGTTGTCCCCGGTGGCCGGCGGGCGGTGGGAACGCGGCGACCTGCTCGGCCTCACCGAGCAGGTGGAGCGGTACCGCACCCCGTACGGCTCGACGGTGAAGCTGGTGAACCGGATGACCGGCGAGGAGCGGCACGTCGCCGTCCTGGCCGTGGGCCGGATGGAGCCGCTGGAGATTCCGGAGCGGCACGAGCCGTGGCTGCACTTCCACGAGCGGCTGCCGTGGCCGATGGAGCTGTCCTCGCGGATCGACCTGCTTGGCCCGAACGACTCGTTCAAGAACCTCGAACACCGGCTCCGGATGATCCGCTCTCAGCAGCTCGACTACGCCGAGCACGGCATCGACGCCCCGCCGGAGCTGGAACGGCTGGCCAAACGGGCCCTGCACATCGGCGACGACATGACGACCGGGCTGCCGGTGGAGTCCGCGCGCGCCCACGGCTGGCACCGGATCGCCGTCGGCGGACGCAGCCGCGAGGAGTGCCTGGAACGGGCCCGCCGGCTCATCCAGCTGTACTCGCGGGAGCTACGGATCTCCTTACAGCACCCGAAGAACCAGGACTGGCTGGCCCGCGAGTTCATCCCCGGCGAGCCGGTGGCCAACACCGGCTACCTGCGCCGGATGCCGGTCAAGCTGCTCGCGGCGGCCGTCCCGCAGGCCGCCTCGACGGTCGGCGACCGACGCGGCGACCTCATCGGACGCACCGCCGGCACCTGCCGCCGGCCGGTCTTCCTCGACCTGCATTTCCCGATGGAGGTCCGCGAACGCTCCGGCCTGGCCGTGTTCGTGGCCGAGCCGGGCGGCGGCAAGTCGACGCTGCTGGGCGCCCTGGGCTACCTGGCCGCCAGACGCGGCGTCCAGGTGACGCTGCTGGACCCGTCCGGCCCGCTGGCCCGGCTGTGCGACATGCCCGAGCTCAAGCCGTACTCCCGGGTGCTCAACCTCACCGGCTCCGAGCAGGGGACGCTGGCGCCGTACCAGCTCATTCCGACGCCGTCGCGCACCGAGTTCGGCGACGGGGCGCCCGGGGACCGCGAGTTCGAGATCGCGGTGTCGAACGCCCGCGCTGAGCGCCGGATGCTGGTGCAGGACATCTGCATGATGCTGGTGCCGCCGCAGGTGGCCAGGGAGTCGTCGACGGCGACCCTGCTGCGGCACGCCGTCCGGCAGGTCGCCGCCGAGGAGAAGTCCACCCTGGACGACGTCGTCAAGTGCCTGGCCGGGCTGGACGGCGACGGCCAGGAGCTGGCGAACCTGCTGCTCGACACCGCCGAGATGCCGCTGGCGCTGCTGTTCTTCGGCCGGCAGCCGGAGGGGCTGCTGGGCGCGGACGCGGCGTTGACCGTCATCACCATGGCGGGTCTACGGCTGCCCGACCTGAAGATCGAACGGGAGTACTGGTCGGCTGAGGAGTCGCTGGCGCTGCCGATGCTGCACACCGCGCACCGGCTGGCCGTCCGCCGCTGCTACGGCGGCGCGATGGGTCAGCGCAAGATGGTCGGCCTCGACGAGGCGCACTTCATGGAGGGCTGGCGTTCGGGGCGCTCGTTCCTGGTCCGGCTGGCCCGGGACTCCCGCAAATGGAACCTGGCCGCCCTTGTCGCGTCACAGAACCCGCGGGACATTCTGGGCCTGGACGTGCAGAACCTCGTCTCGACGGTATTCGTCGGCCGGATCGCAGAGGACGCCGAGATCGCCTCCGAGGCGCTACGGCTGTTACGGGTTCCCGTGAACGACGGCTACGAGGCGACGTTGGCGTCGCTGTCGGCGGTGGACTCCGCCTCGGCGGACCGGTTGGGTTTCCGCGAGTTCGTCATGCGGGACGTCGACGGGCGGGTGCAGAAGATGCGGGTCGACGTCTCGTACGTGCAGGGACTGTTGGAGCACCTGGACACCACTCCGGCGGGCCGGGTCGGGGCCGCGTCGATGCTGGCCGGGATCGGCACGGAGCTGACCGTCGAAGAGGAGATCTGAGATGGCGCGGATGAGGGTCGTCGCGTCGCTCGTGGCGGTCTTCGTGACCGCCATGGGCACGCTGGGCGCCGCCGCGCCCACCGCCGCCGCCGGGACCGGGGCTGGCGTCGGGGCGGTGAGCGCCCCGGCGACCGCCGCCCAGGCGCCGGGCTGCTCGGTGGCCGAGTGGCAGGCCGACTTCCGCGCCTGCGTGGGCCGACTGTCCGATGTGGGTGCGGTGGAGCTGGGCTGCATGAAGGCGCCGGTGCCGGGGGCCCCGGACTCGGGTCTGGCCGGCTGGTTCGCCGCCGCGCCGCCTTCGGCGGGCAGCGGCGGCCCCCAGGGCATCTACAGCCAGTACGGGTACGCCGGTTACGACTACCCCGCCTACGACGCCAGCTGCGTGCCGGACGTGCTCAACCCGCAGGGGGCCTTCGAGAGCACGGTCGCCGACGCCGAATTCATGATCGCGACGGCGGTGATCGGGGCGTCGAACGCCCTACGCGAGCGCGCCTGGGACCCGGGCAGCATGTGGGCCTGGGCCGACCCGCTGGTCACCCACGCCACCAGGGCGATCTACGAAAAGGTCTTCAGCGTCTTCGGCGTGCTCACGCTCTGTGTCGTCGGGCTCTACCTGCTGTGGCGCTCGCGTCAGTCGGACATGTCGAGCGCGATGACCACGGCCGGCTGGGCGGTGCTCGTCATGGTGGCGGTCACAGCCTTGGCGGCGTGGCCGGTGGCGTCGGCGAACCTCGCCGACGCCGCCCTCACCGGGACGCTCGGCGTGGTCCACGACGCGGTCGGACCGCGCCCGGAGACCGCCACCACCTGCGACAGCCCCAAGCCGGACGCCTGCGACGACAAGCGTCCGCCGGCGGTGCGGGCCAGCGACACGGCCACCGAGACGATGCTCTACCGCAACTGGCTGCGCGGGGCGCTCGGGTCGGCCGACACGACCACCGCCCGTAAGTACGGTCGCGCGCTGTACGACGCCAAGTCGCTGACCTGGACCGAGACGCAGAAGATGCGGACCAACCCGGCGACCCGCACGTCCACGATCGCCGCCAAGCAGGAGCAGTGGAACAAGGTCGCCGCGCAGATCAAGACCGAGGACCCGGAGGCGTACGAGTACCTCACCGGCGTCAAGGGAATGGAGCGCGTCGGGGCGGGCTTCATCGCGGTCCTCGCGGCGATCCTCTACGCGATGTTCGACCTGACGGCCTCGCTGCTGGTCCTGCTGGGCTTCCTCATCTTCCGGTGGGCGGTGATCGCCGCCCCCGTGCTTGGCACCATCGGTCTGCTGCGGCCGGCGAGCGCCGGCATCCGCAGGCTGGCCAACGCGGTCGTCGCCGCGGTGTTCAATATCGCCATCTTCGGCACCGGAGCGGCCATCTACCTCTTCGCTGTCGACATGATCATGGGAACGGCGACCCTGCCCGGCTGGCTCCAGGTCGTCCTGGTGTGGCTGTGCGGGGTGGTCGGATGGCTGCTGCTGCGACCGTACCGGCGGATCACCCAGCTCGGCGGCAAGGACTCCAGCGCCGTCGTCGGCGCGGCGGGCGGCTGGCACCGCCGGTTCTTCCGGGACGTGCGCGACGCCGCGGTGCTCAACGCCGCCGTGTCGGTCAGCCACCGGGACCGCGACCGGGTTCAGTTGCTCAGCACCGATCAGACCTCGCTACGGCCCGAGACCCGTTACGAGGACACCGGGGTGGACGCGCCCGCGGGCCCGCCGGCGGCCCCCGCGCAGGCGCCGGCAAGCCGGCCGGAGACCGGCCCGGCCACGCAGCGACGCGGCCCGACCCGGGTCGCGGCCGAGTGGTCGCCGCCGGAGCCGGAGGAGACCCCCACCAGCTACGCGGTCTACCGCCCGGACCGCGCCGACACGACCGCCCCCGCCCCACCCCGGGTCCGGGCCGAGGCGAGTTGACGGACGGTGAACGCCCTCGCCCGGCTCGTCGGCGCGGTGCTGCGCTCCCGCTACGGGCTGGCCGCGGTGCTCATCCTGCTGGTCGTCGGGGCGGTTGGCACGGGCGCGCTCATCAACCGCGGCGCCCCTGGCGAGCCGAACGACGGACAGCTCCCGCCGATCGTCACCGCCGACCCCAGCGCCGGCGACGACGGGCTGTCCAGCCCTGATCCGGTGACGACGCTGGCGCCGGTCGCCGGCGCGGGGCCGTCCCAGCGCGCGCTCTGGTTCGCCCGTGCCTGGCTGCGCCGGGACGAGGCGGCCGAGGCGTGGCGGTCGGGGCTGCGGCCGCATAGCACCGCCGACCTCACCGAACGGATGGCGCTCGCCGATCCGGTCAGCGTCCCGGTGGCCAAGCCCGCCGGCGACACCGCTGTCGCTCCCCTCAACGACACCCTGGTGGAGGTGACCGTGCCGACAGACACCGGCGAACTGAAGCTGCGACTGGTGACGGCTGGCGGAAAGTGGCTGGTCGACGGAGTCGACTGGGAGCCGAGGTGAGCCCCCGGCGCCGGGGGCGACTGCATCCGGGCGTCATCGCGCTGGCGGTCGGCGCCGTCATCACGTTGTTGTGCTGCGCGGGCATGCTCGGGGCGGCGTTCCTCACCGACGTCGGCGGCATCAGCGGCGCCGGGCCGGCCAGCCAGTCCGGGATCGGCGGGGGGATCGGCTGCGGCGAGCGCTTCGTCGTGCCGGCCGGCGGTGGTCGCGGTCCGGTGCGCGGCTCGGTACGCGGCCTCGGCCAGGCGCAGATGGCGAACGCCTCGGCGATCATCGGAGTCGGGGCGGCGATGAAGGTCCCGCCCCGGGGTTGGGTGGTGGCGATCGCGACGGCGATGCAGGAGTCCCGGCTGACCAACCTCGGGCACCTGGGGCGTCGCAATGACCACGACTCGATCGGCCTGTTCCAGCAACGTCCCAGCATGGGCTGGGGTTCGCCGGCCCAACTACGGGACCCGGCCTACACGGCGCGCAAGTTCTTCGACAAGCTCAAGGCCGTCGAGGGTTGGCAGTCGATGTCGCTGACTGACGCCGCCCAGCGGGTGCAGCGCAGCGCCTACCCGGACGCCTACGCCAAACACGAGCCGCTCGCGACCGATGTGGTCAACGCGCTCGCCGACGGGGCGGCCCGGGCGGCCGGCCAGCTCGTCTCGGGCGAGCTGCGCTGTGCGGAGGTGGGGCAGATCACCGCGTCCGGGTGGGCGTCGCCGGCCAAGGCGCTCATGGGGTCGGGGTACCGCACCGCTCAACGTCCCGGGCACCACGGCGTGGACATGATCGCCCGCCGGGGCACCCCGGTGCGGACCGCCGCCGGCGGTGTGGTCACCCACATCGAGTGCGACAACCAGTCCCGGCCCAGCTACTGGTGTGACCGCGACGGATCTCCCCAGACGCCCGGCTGTGGCTGGTACATCGAGGTCACCCACGCTGACAACGTCATCACCCGGTACTGCCATCTGCTGCGCCGGCCCACCGCGCGGGAGGGTCAGCGGGTGCCGGCCGGCTACCAGATCGGGGTGGTGGGCACGAGTGGGAACTCGTCCGGGCCGCACCTGCATTTCGAGGTCCACCTGCGTGGCGACCGCGGCAGCGGGGGGACGGTCGATCCGGTCGGCTTCCTACGGGCCCGCGGCGTCCGGGTGGAGTTTCTCAGGTGAGCGACTGGTCGGATCCGTTCTCCGGCGCCGCTGACTGGTCGACGCCAACCCCGCTGTCGGTGGCGCCGACGCCTGCCGCCGCCGCGACCGACCTGCGGGGCCGCCGGGTGCTGGTCGGCTGGCCCGGGCTGGGCTGGCGGGGCGACCTGCGCGGCGACGATCCGGTGGTCCGGGGCGCCCGGACCTTCGTGCCGGTGCTGCCTGAGGCGGACTGGTACCGGGCCGAGGCCGAGCAGGTGGAGGTGTTCGCTCCGCTGGTGCCGGTGGAACGGGTATGGGTGGAGACGTGGGCCGCGCCGGCGGACGAGGTGTCCCGCCTGGTGTCCTTGGACGGGCCGGCGTGCCGCGGCCCGGCGCCGGTGCTGGACGCGGGCCCGTTGACCGGGCGTCGGGTGGTGGCTCTCGTCGACGGCGTGGAGCAGCGGGACCTTCGTGCGGTGACCGAGCTGCATGCCGGTGCCGACGACGAGGTGTGCGTCCGGGTGGCCGACGAGTTGGACTGGTACCGGTGGGCCTGGGGTGGTCAGCCGCCGACAACGCGACCGCTACCAGTTTGGGCGCTATGGGCTGAATAGCGGCCACTGGCTTCTTTACGCGGAAGAAGTAATTGCCCTAAACAGGATTAGCTCCGCACACTCGCCATTGGCCATCCCAAATCAACCCGAAGCGCCAGGATTCCACACTACTGCTACGAACCTGACCCTCGGCCAGCCCGGCCACGGTCAGATCCGTCTCGACACTGGCCAACGCGGCGCCGTCCTGACTCACCGCCAACGCGCCCCAGGAGACCCGGACCGCCACCTGGAACTCCCGCTCGCGGTCCCTGGCCTCGTCGAGCAGATCCTCGATGGCGGCCAGCCGGGCGACGTCCGGACAGGCCAGCTCGCGTGAGGCGGGCAGGTCGCGGTCTACCAGCAGGACGCGGAGGTAGTTGTCGACAGCCGCGTCAGGGACGCTGGCGGCCGGCGGATTGGCCCGGTCCCACAGCGTCACTGCGACGCCGAGACCGCCGACGAGCATCAGGATCACCGCCCCGGCGAGCACGCCGAGCAGCACGCGCTGGCGGTTCCACGGCGTCGCGGCTGCGGGCGGCGCCACACCCCGCTGGCGTGGCGGGCGGGGCTGGCGTGGCGGATGGGGGCTCGGCGGCAGTGGTGTCTGCACCGGGAGAGCCTATCGGCGATCGGGGACGGAAGCGACATTCAGCGCTCGCGCGCATGGGCGGTCCGAGCGCGATGGGCGGCCCGAGCGTCCACATGCATCCACCACTGCGGATGCGATCACCGAATCGCGTATTGACATGCTGTTATCTGACGTCGACAGTTTGTTGGCGTGCGCCCAGGCCGCCAGGACCTTGACAACCGTCCTATCTATGCCCTCATCTCGTGAAACAATGATATGGCCGATTGTTGATATGTGGCTTTGTCGCGCACCTCGTATCCGCTCCCGTACGGAGGATCACCTTTCCGTGAAACAGCCATCCACTGCGACACGTCGCGCCGCTGTGCTCGCCGCCGGCCTGCTGGCCGGAGCGCTCGCCGTGACGGCCGCGAACGCGTCGGCCGCCCCGCCCGCCCCCGCCACCCTGGTCGACACCGCCGAGACCTCGGCGACGCCGAAGGACGCGCCCGCCGGCGCTCTCGACGCGCACGACCTCGACCTGCTCGCCGAAGCCGAGGCTGAGAACCAGCCGACCGTCGACCTCATCGTGGCCACCCGCAAGGGCCGCGCGGCGGAGGTCGCCAGGGGCTTCGGCGCCATGGGGGGCCTCATCGCCACCCGCAACGACAAGCTCGGATACCTGCGGACACGGGTCGCCACCAGCAAGGTGCGCAAGGCCGCGAAGCTGCCGGGCATCTTCGCGGTCGACCTCGACGAGCAGCTGCGCGGTCCTGACCCGAGGGTCGTCGCCGAGGGCGACGGCGGCGCGAACACCCCGTCGCCGCAGGCCCCTGGGGCGAACACGCCGGCCGTGAACGCGTTCATGCCCACCGAGGAGATGGGCGCGGTTTCGTTCGTCAAGGCCAACCCCAGGTTCGACGGTCGTGGCGTGACAATCGGCGTCCTGGACTCCGGCGTCGCGATCGACCACCCCGCGCTACAGAAGACGACCACCGGCGAACGCAAGATCGTCGACTGGTTCACGGCGACCTCCCCGCTCGACGGACTCGGCGCCAGCCCCGTGGACGGCACCTGGCTACGGATGAACACGGAGGTCACCGGCCCCGAGTTCACCCAGGGCGGCCAGACCTTCACGGCGCCCGCCGGCTCGTACCGTTTCGCCCTGTTCGCCGAGAAGGTCACGGACAACGCGGCCGGCACCGGCGACAACGGCGGCGACGTCAACCGCGACGGCGACAAGACCGACACCTTCGGCGTGCTGTTCGACCCCCAGACCAACAACATCTGGGTCGACAGCGACGCCGACCGCGACTTCACCGACGGCGAGACGCTCCGGCCCTACAGCGAGAAGTTCCAGATCGGCGCGTTCGGCGTCGACAAGCCGGAGACCCCGGTCAAGGACGCCATGCCGTTCACGGTCGAGTTCCGTAAGGACGTCGCCCTGAACGCCGCCGGCACCGCCAAGAGCGACTTCGTCAACATCGGCATCGTCGACGGCGGCCACGGCACCCACGTCGCCGGCATCACCGCCGCCAACGACCTGTTCGGCAACGCCGTCTTCGACGGTGTCGCCCCCGGCGCCAAGATCGTGTCCGCGCGAGCCTGCACCTTCACCGGCGGCTGCACAGCCGCCGCGCTGACCGACGGCCTGGTCGAGTTGGTCTCGCGGCGCAAGGTCGACGTCGTCAACATCTCGATCGGCGGCCTGCCGGCGCTCAACGACGGCAACAACGCGCGTGCCGAGCTGTACGACCGACTCATCACCGACTACGGCGTCCAGCTGTTCATCTCCGCCGGAAACTCCGGCCCGGGCGTGAACACCATCGGCGACCCGTCCGTGGCCTCGAAGGCCATCTCGGTCGGCGCCGCTGTCAGCAAGGACACCTGGCTGCACAACTACGGCTCGGTCGTGCGTGCCGAGCAGGCCTTGTTCCCGTTCTCCTCGCGCGGCCCGCGTGAGGACGGCGGCTTCAAGCCCAACATCGTGGCGCCCGGCTCGGCAATTTCCACGACCCCGATGTGGACCGCTGGCGGCCCCGCCGCGGAGGCCGGCTACGGCCTGCCCGCCGGCTACGCCATGTACAACGGCACCTCGATGTCCTCGCCGCAGGCCGCTGGCGCGGGCGCGCTGCTGTTGTCCGCGGCGAAGGGCACCGGCGCGGCGGTCACCCCGGCGGCGCTGCGTCGGGCGCTGTACAGCACCGCCAGGACCATCGCCGGCGAGGCGACGTACGAGCAGGGCCACGGCCAGGTCAACGTCGGTGACGCGTGGAAGCTGCTGGCCAAGGCGCCGCTGGCGACCCGCGAGTACTCCGTCGACGCCCCGGTCTGCACGCCGCTGTCGGACGCTCTGAAGAAACCGCACCGCGGCGACGGCCTCTACAACCGCTGCGGCGCGTCCGGCGGCGGCCACAAGATCGGCCAGAGCAGGACATACAAGATCACCCTGACCCGGACCAGCGGCCAGGCCGGAAAGGTCGCCCACAACGTGGCCTGGAAGGGCAACGACGGCACCTTCTCCGGCCAGCCCAAGACGGTGAAGCTGGACCGGAACGTCCCGGTCACCATCTCGGTGAAGGCCCGGCCGACCGCCGGCGCCCACAGCGCCATCCTGCTGGTGGACGACCCGAAGACGACCTTCCTCGACTTCGAGATGTCCGCCGTCGTCGTCGCCGCCGACGAGCTGGTCGCCCCGTCGTACAGCACCGACTACGAGGGCGCGGTCGAGCGCAGCGGGCCGACGTCCTACTTCGTCAACGTGCCCAAGGGCGCGGCGGCGCTGAAGGTGAACCTGTCGGGCATCGCCACCTCGTCGCAGACGCGGTTCATCGCGATCAACCCGTACGGCGTCCCGGTCGACCCGACCACCACCACCCAGTGCTACACCAACCTCTCCGACGCCAAGCTCTGCAACCCGCAGCAGCGGGTGTACGCCAAGCCGATCCCCGGCATCTGGGAGATCGAGATGGAGGCCCGCCGGACTTCGCCGACGCTCGACAACCCGTACACGCTGGCCGTGTCCGTGTTCGGCGTCGACGTCAACCCCGCGACGCTGACCCTCCCGGTCGCTCCGCTCGGCAAGGACACCCCGGCGGGCTGGGACATCACCAACCGGTTCGGCTCCGTCTCGGTCACCGGCAAGGGCGGCCCGCTGTCCAGCGCGGCGGTCAAGCGTCCGTCGATCAGGAACGGCGAGCAGCTGACCTACACGGTCGAGGTCCCGGCCGGCGTGGAGAAGCTCACGGCCGCGATCAAGAACCCGAGCGACCGTGGGGCCGACCTCGACCTGTCGGTGCTGCGCAACGGCGTCCAGGTCGGCGCGGACGCCGACGGCGACTCGGACGAGACCGTGACGATCGCCAACCCGCAGGCCGGCACGTACACCGTGGTGGTCGACGGATACGCGGTTCCGACCGGGACCACTGAGATCGACTACCTGGACGCGTTCTCGTCGTCGACCCTCGGGTCGCTGACGGTGACCACTCCGGCGATCACCCTGGCCAGCGGCGCGACCGTCAAGATGGCCGGCATGGTCAGCCCGAAGATCGCCCCGGCTGAGGGCCGCAAGCTCCTCGGCGACCTGACGATCGTCACCGCTGACGGCGCCCAGGTCGGCAGCGGAAACGTGGTGATCGACGCGGTGAGCTGACCGCGAACTGACCTGTGAGCCGCTGATCGGCGAAACAGGTCAGCGCCCCGGCGCCATGAGGGGCGGGCCACGACGTGAGTGTCGTGGCCCGCCCCTCATGTTGTCCGACGGTGTGGCGGCCTACGCGCCGGCAAGCTGCCAGAAGACGTCGGCGATGGCGTTGGTGGAGATGCCGATCGCCTTGTCGCCGACGTTGCTGATGGTGTCTCCGCGGGTGTGGTAGTTGGGGTCCTCGTCCACGCCGATGCCGCTGACCTTGATGCCGGCGCTCGCGAACGAGGAGTGATCAGAGGATCCGTTCCAGCTGATTGCCTTGGTCGAGACCTGCTTGGCGTCGAGGTGGCGCTTCCACATGGCGCTGACCTCGGGGCTGTGGTTGTAGATGCCCCAGGTCTTGCTGGCCTTGTAGCCGACCATGTCGAAGTTGAGGTAGTACTTGATCTTCGACTTTTCGGCGGCGGACAAGGTCTGCACGTAGTGCTTCGAGCCGATGAGACCGATCTCCTCGGCGCCCCACCAGCCGAATCGCATCCGCTTGGTCGGCCGCAGGTCCGCCTTGGCGACGGCGAGGGCGTTCGACAGCACGGCCGCGGTGCCGGAGCCGTCGTCGTTGATGCCGGGTCCGGCGGTGACGCTGTCGAGGTGGGCGCCGATCATGACAACGTCGTTGGCGTCGCCGTGGGGCCACTCGGCGAGGACGTTGTAACCGGTGGCGCCCTGGTACGTGAAGGACTGCAACGACGTCTGGAAGCCGGCGTCGTCGAGGGTCTTCTTGATGTAGTCGGCCGACGCCTTGAAGCCGGGTCGGCCGTGGGCCCGGGTGCCACCGTTCTCGTCGGCGATCTTCTGGAGCGCCGCGAGGTGCTTCATCGGCTCGGCGCTCGGGATCTCCGGCGGGACGGCCGGAGCCGATTGGGGCGCCTGCTGACGTTGGCCGGCGTTGGCCTGGGCGGTCGCGAATCCAATTCCCGATACCGCGACCAGGGTGGCGCTCAGGCCGCCGATGAGGGTATGACGTAACCGCATTGCTACTCCTTGTCGAGTGAATGCTCAGGCGGTTCAGGCGCCTCAGCGTCCGTTGCCCGCACCCTACTCGATGTTGATCTATATCGAAACGGCTACTTGTGCTCCAGCTCACTTTCTGGATATTCGGGCAGCTCAGCGCCGTCTTTCATCAACCATGGTCGATGGCTTGGGAGCGGCGACGTCACTCCAGAGCCGCGGCAAGATCGGCCCACAGGTCGTCCGGGTCCTCCAGACCGATCGACAGCCGCAGCAGTGCGGCGTCCGGCCTGGCGTCCGCGGCGACCGGCCGGTGCGTCAACGAGGCCGGGTGCTGGATGAGCGTGTCGACGCCGCCAAGCGACACCGCGTGCAGGATCAGTTGACACCGCTGAGCCACCGCCGCAGCGGCCTCGTGCCCGCCAGCGACCTCGAAGGACAGCACGGCGCCCGGCCCGGACAGCTGCCGGCCCACCAGACCCGTCGGATCGCACTCGGCCAACCCCGGGTACCGCACCACCGTGACGGCCGCGTGCTCCACCAGCCGACCCGCGAGCTTCATGGCCCCGTCCTGCGCGACGCGCATCCGCGCCGGGAGTGTCTGCAAACCCCGGTGCAGCAGGTACGCCGCCCAGGGGTGTAGCAGCGCCCCGGTCACCGCCCGGACCCGTCGCAGCGCCGACGACCAGCGCGGCTCACACGCCACGATGCCGCCCATGGCGTCCCCGTGGCCACCGATGAACTTGGTCGCCGAGTGCAGCACGAGGTCGGCGCCGAAGCGGGCCGGACGTTGCAGCACCGGCGTCGCGAAGGTGTTGTCGACCAGGAGCGCGGCGGCTCCGCACTGCGCCTTCACGGCGGCGAGGTCGACCAGGCGCAGGTCCGGGTTGGCGGGCGTCTCGACGATGACCAGACCGGTGTCGGGGCGCACCGCCGCGGCGACGGCGTCCGGTTCGGCCCAGGTCACCTCAGCGCCCAGCAGGCCGCTGGCGAGAAGGTGGTCGGTGCCGCCGTACAACGGCCGGACCGCCACGACGTGCGGCCGACCCTCCGCCACGGCGGCAAGCACACACGCGGTCACCGCGGCCATGCCGGAGGCGAACGCGACGGCCTCGGTGGTCTCCTCCATGACGGCCAGGCTCTCCTCGAACCGGGCCACGGTCGGGTTCCACAGCCGTTGGTAGACCGGGCTGCCGTCGTCGGGGAGAACCCCGCCGGTGGCCAACGCCTCGTAGCTGTCACCACCGGAGAGGACGTCGCGCAGCGGATAGGTGGTCGACAGATCGATCGGCGGCACATGGGCGCCGCCCAGCGACTCGGGGTCGCGGCCGGCCCGGACGGCCAGAGTCGCGGGCGAGAGGCCGGCGGGGAAAGGTCGCTGGTTCATGGGGCGATGGTGAACAAGACGTCGCGGACAGGCAAGATCGCCGAACATTCGGCTGTCGAGGGCACCTGAGGGCGAACACATGCCCAAGCCGTCCGTGCCAGGATGATGGTATGCCGAACGATTCACGGCCAGCCGCCGCGGCCCTGGACGCCGTCGACCGGCATCTCGTGTCGCTGCTGTCCGCCAACAGCCGTACCCCGAACGCCACGTTGGCCGCCGCCGTCGGGGTGGCCCCGTCGACCTGCCTGGCCCGGGTCCGGGCGCTACGCGAGCGCGGCGTGTTGCGCGGTTTCCACGCCGAGGTGGACCAGGCCGCGCTGGGGCGCCCGCTCCAGGCGATGGTCGCGGTCCGGCTGGCCGCGCACAGCCGGGACCAGGTGGCCCGGTTCCGGGCGCTGGCCCCGACCCTGCCCGGTGTGATCGGCGTCTTCCACGTCAGCGGCGCCACCGACTACCTGCTGCACGTCGCGGTCGCCGACGCCGGCGCGCTCCGCGACTTCGTCATGGACGAGTTGATCAGTCTGCCCGAGGTCGCGCACGCCGAGACCAGTCTCATCTTCGAGCACCTGCGCGGCGCCTCGCTCCCGGACGCCTGACCGCCTGACACCTGACGCCTGACGCTGGTCGTCTCCGGATAACCGATACCCCATCGGCCGAATAGCGATCGCTCCACTTCGTCCGGTCGAAGTGGTATCCCGGCCAACTCACCCTATTAGACGGACATTCGCCCACATTTGTAGCAGCCAACAACGCTGCGGCTGATTCCGCCGTTCCCCATGCGTAGTCGCCGCTCTCCTCCCCGAACATCAAGGAGCCTCCCCCATGGCCAAGAGCACCAAGCGCATCGCCGTCATCGCCGCCGCCTCAGTCGCCGGCGTCGCCATCGCCGGCATCGCCTTCGCCGCCTGGACCTCCAGCAGCGCCGGCAAGGGCACCGTCGAGGCCGGCACCCTCGCCAAGGTCGCCGTCTCCGATGTCGCGATCAACGGAAAGCTGCGGCCGGGCGCGTTCGCCGCGTTGTCGATGAAGGTCGCCAACCCCGCGGACAACGGCCGGATGAAGGTCACCAGCATCGCGCTCGCCGAAGGCGGCATCCGCGCCAACGCAGCTGCCGAGGCCAAGGGCTGCACCGGCGCCGCGACCGGCGTCGTCTTCCACCCGGAGGCCATGAAGACCCCGCTGATCGTCGAAGCCGGCACAACCGGGCAGCTCGTCCTGGAAAAGGCCATCGAGATGACCAACGAGTCGGTCAACAGCTGCCAGGGCGCCACCTTCAGCGTCCCGGTCGTCGTCACCGCCGAGAGCATCGCCGAGGACGCCCCGGCTCCTGCCCCGGCCGCGTCCTGACCGCCCGGCGGGGCCGGAGCGCCAGCCGCGCCCGGCCCCGCCGGCCCCGGAGACCCACGTTCGCAAGGAGCGCACGATGCGTAGCCGCACCCTCCGCACATTCGTCATGTCCGTCGCGGCAGTCGCCACCGTCGGCGCGGTCATGGCCGCGCTACGGCCCGCCGAGGCCGCCGAGCCGGGCCGATTGGAGATCACCCGGGTGGCCATCGTCGGGCGGCCACTCATCCCCGGCCGCGTCGCCGCCCTCGCCATCACCGTCATCAACCATGGTGACCACACCGGACGCGTCCGGCTGCTGAGCCCCGACGGCGCGGCGATCGCCGACCGGCACCACCCCGACTGCCGGCGCACCGGCATCATCATGCGGACCAGCCCGGTCGACTGGACCATCCCGCCACGGGGCAGCCGCCGCTTCGTCGTCGAGGACGCGCTCAGGATGACCATCGACAGCGACAACGGCTGCCAGGGCGCCGCCTTCACACTGCCGTTCCGGCTGAGCTGACCCCTGTCACCAGCTCCGCCCCTTGACGAGAGGCCTGAGATGAGCCGGCGCACCGCCTACGCGCTCACCGTCGCCGGCATCGTGGTCGCCGGCGCCGCCACCGGAACCGCGTACGCCACCTGGACCGTTGACAGCGCCGCCACCGCCCAGGCCACCACCGCCGCGCTGCCGGTGGTGGGGTCGCCGACCGCCGAGTCGGCGGGCCGGGCGGTCACCCTCCGCTGGGACACGCCCCGGCCGACCCCGGACGGATACCTCGTGCTCCGGTTCGCCGAGGGCACGGACCAGCCAGTACAGCCAGCCGGGTCCTGCCGCCGGCTCGTCACGACGCCCACCTGCCGGGACGCCGGGGTCCCCCCAGGACGATGGCGGTACGCGGTCCTCTCGACGCGGGGGCACTGGGTCGGCCGGCCCGGGGCGCTGTCCGAGCCGGTGGTCGTCGGCGGGCCCGACGCCGCGTCTCCGACCATCTCGCCCACCCCGACGGCCACCCCGACGGCCACGCCGGCGGCCAGCCCCGGACCCGTCGCCCCGGCCGGCTCGCCCAGCCCGTCCACCTCGGCCGGCCATCGGCCCGAGCCGGACCGGCCGCTGCCGTTGCCGTTGCTGTCCATCGATCCGCCGACCTCGTCCGCGCCGACCAGGTAAGCGGCCGGTCGAGTGATTCAACCTCGGCCAGGCCCGCCGGATGAGCTGCGACGCCGGTCGCTGCGCTACGGTCTACCGGTGGCGAGGAGGTGGCCTACGGTGACGACACGGTCCGACGACGTCACCACCGTGCCCACGAACAGCCCCGTCAATGCCGCGGGCCCCCACCCGAGCATCGCCGGCGTCACCGCCGTGCATCGCCAGGCGGTCGCCACCGCCAGCGCCGTCGAGGCGTTCCTCAGCCGGCCCAGCCCGCCGCCGCCCTCGCCGGAGGCGCCGCGTGAGTTGTGCGACCGGCTCACCGCTATCGCCGCTGACCTCGCGCCCAACTGGCTCGGCCGGGACCTCGCCAACGCGAGCGAGGACGGCGAGTTCGGCGACCAGCCACACGCCCGGCGCCTGCGGATCGGCGTGGCCCGCCCAGGCATCGGACTCTCCTTCCCGCTGCTCGTGCCACTGGCCGGCGAGGGCCATCTGGTGTCAGACCGGGACGGTCGCGACAGCCGGGTCGCCGGCCTGCTCCAGTCGATCCTGTTGCGACTGCTTGCCGCCTCCCCGGCCAAGACGCTGCTCGTCCACCCGGTCGACGGGCACGGCGGCGCCGTCTTCGCCCCGTTCGCCTCCCTCGCCGACACCGGGCTGCTCGCCCCGCCGGTCACCGAGCTCGCCGGCCTGCGCTCCACCCTGAGCGACCTCGAACGGTGGACCGCGCCGGTCGCCGGCCGACCACCGCAGCGCAACCACCTGATCCTGCTGGTCGTCGCGGCCCTGCCCGCGGGCGCCAACCATGACGACCTGACCCGGATCGCCGCGCTGGCCGACCGCGGGCCGGAGCTCGGCCTTCATCTGGTCGTCGCCGGCTGGCCGACGACCGCCCCCGGCCTGCCCCGGTCCACCGCCATCAGCCTCGACGACGACGGCGCCCGGGTGGGCAACCCGCCGGGGGCCCTCTTCGGACTCTCCGCCCTGCCCACGCCGGGCTCAGCCGCCAGCCGACCTGCCGGCCGGGCCGGGGCTCTCGTCGGCGGCCTGACCGCGCCGGCGCAGCTCGACCCGGCGCCCCCGGCCGCGCTCGTCGCGCGCCTGTGCGCGGCCCTTGCCGGCCGGCAGGCGGCCACCGCCGCCCCGCGTCTGGCCGATCTCCTCCCCGAACGCCGCTGGCACGGCGACGCCACCGACGGGCTCACCGTGACCGTCGGCGTTGACGGCGACCGCGCGCTGGAGCTACGACTCAACGACGCCACCCCACACTGGATGATCAGCGGACGTCCCGGCGGCGGCAAGACGGCTTTCCTGCTCAACGTCCTACACGGACTGTGTGCCCGGTACTCCCCCGGTGAGCTGGCCCTCTACCTGGTGGACCTGACGCCCGGCGGGGCAGCCGCCGAGCTTGCCCCCACCGACGCGCGATGGCTGCCGCATGCCCGGGTGCTCGGCATCGACGCCGACCGCGAGTTCGCGGTCGCCGTGCTCCGCGAGCTGACCGCCGAGACCAGGCGTCGGGAACAGACCTGCCGCGTAGCCGGTGTGGAGCGCTTCCACCAACTGCGCGGCGCCGACGCCCCCCGCAGCCCCCGGGTGCTCTGCGTCATCGACGAACACCCACAGCTGCTGGCAGCCGAGGACGCGCTCGCGCAGGAAGCCCGTACTCTCATCGAGGAACTGGCCCGGCAGGGGCGCCAGCAGGGCATCCACCTGATCCTCGCCGGCGCCGGACTGCGCGGCGCCGAGTCCCTGGCCAGCACCCGCGACCCCATCGGCGGCCAGTTCCCGGTCCGGATCGCCCTGCCCGGCGGCGGCGACATCCTCGACCCCAGCAACGACGCTGCGGCCAGCCTCGGCCTGGGCGCCGCCGTCGTCAACACCGCCGGTGGCTTCGGCGGCCCCCGCGGCGCCACCCGCGGCCACGAACGCACCATCCGTTTCCCGGACCCGTACGCCAGCCGGTCCGCGCTGGTCGCCTGGCGCGACGAATGGTTCGCCGCCCGCCGTCCGGAGACCACCCCGCCGACGGTCTTCTTCGGCGGCGAGGCGCCCCGACTGGCCGACGACCCGACGTACCGGGCGGCGCTCGCCGGAACCGTCACCCGACCGGCCGTGCTACTCGGACACACAGTGGACCTGCCCAGGGCCACCGCCGCCTTCGCGATGGACGCCACCGCCGGCAGCCATGTGGCCATCGTCGGCTCCGGTGTCGACGGCGCCCGCCTGCTCGACGTGGCCGCGCGTTCGCTGGCGATCCCGTCCCGGCCCACCCGGTTCGTGCTCTGCGAAGAGGAGATCGAGAGCGTCGCGGTGGCCGACAATCTCGCCGCCGCCCTCACCCGGGCCGGGCAGGAAGTGACCCGGGTGGAGAGCGCCGACCTCGCCGGCGCCGCGGCGAGGGACTGCTACCTCGTCGTGTTCGGCATGGACGCGCTCGTCGACACCGGCCGGATCCCCGGCGACACGCTGCGCGACCTCCTGCGCAACGGGCCCGAACGCGGCGTCCGGCTGCTGTCGTGGTGGCGCAGCGGACGCCGGCTCGCCGACGCCCTCGGCGCCCGGGGCCGCGACAGCCTCGGCTGTCTGGTCTTCCTCGACGTGGCGGGAATCGACGTCGCCGCCCTTACCGGGCAACCCCTCGACTGGCGCCACCGGCCCGGGCGGGTCCTGCTGTACGACCGACGGACCGACCGCACGTCCCTGGTGGCGCCGTTCGCCGCCGGAGAGGACATCGGGTGAGCCAGGACGCCTGGGGCGCGTACGTGGCGACCGTCCAACAACTCGACCTGGCCTGCCGGGCGTTGGCCGACCCGGACGGCGCCACCGGTCGTCAGCTCGTCGCGACCGAGCTGGCGACGCTCCGGCCGCGGCTCGCCGACCAGGCGTCCCGACTCGCCGCCACCGGGGTGTCGGCGATGGAGCTGACACCGACCTCGGTCGAGTCCGGCGCCGCGACGGCGCGGGTCGGCGTCGACCCGGCCCGGGCGCTGGCCGCGCTGCGGCTCGCCGCGATCGACCTCGACCGCGCCGACAGCCTCATCGTCCACGTCCCGGTCGCCCCGACCGCCGCCTGGCCACGCAACCTGCTCGTCTACGCGCCGTTCGCCCTGGTGGCGGCGCTCGTCGAGTTGGTGCTCTACGCCGCCTCCGGCGCGCCCGCGTCGGTCTACGCACAGGCGTGGGGGGTCGGCATGCCGATCCTGGCGTTCGTGCTGGGCTGGGTGATGGTCGGGCTGGTGTTTCCGCCGGCGGCGGACGGAGCCGCCCGACGCACCCCGGGAGTCGGGGCGGTGGTGTGCGCCGTTCCGCTGCTGTTCGCCCTGCTGACCCTGCTGTGACCGCTGCGCGGGGGCCAGCCGTCAGCGGCCGATGATGAGGCTCATCGCCTCGGCGCGGGACTTGGCCTGGTCCTTGAACAGACCCCGCACCGCTGACGTGATCGTCCTCGCGCCGGCCTTACGGATGCCCCGCATCTCCATGCACATGTGCTCACACTCGAGCACCGCGATGACGCCGCTCGCGACCAGTTTGGACATGAGAAGGTCGGCGATCTGGGACGTCAGCCGCTCCTGGACCTGCGGACGTCGGGCGTACACCTCGACCAGCCTGGCCAGCTTCGACAGACCGGTGATCCGGCCGTCCGGCCCGGGGATGTAGCCGATGTGGGCGACGCCCTTGAACGGCAGCAGGTGGTGCTCGCACAGCGACATCACCTCGATGTCGCGGACCAGCACCAACTCGTCGTGGTCGGCCTCGAAGGTGGTGGTGAGCACCTGCTCCGGGTCGACCCGCAGGCCGGCGAAGAGCTCGGCGTAGGCCCGCGCCACCCGGGCCGGGGTACGGATGAGACCGTCGCGGTCCGGGTCCTCGCCGACCGCCAACAGGATCTCCCGGACGGCCCTCTCGATCCGGGGCAGGTCGACGGCGCCCTCGACCGGGCCGCCGGTCAACCTGCCGTCGACGATCCGGGCCGCCAGGTAGTCCAGCGGCGCGCCGGAGGCTGGAGCGGCGTCGTGCGTGCTCAGTGCTGACCTTCCCGCTGCTCGCCGCCGCCGCTGACCGTCGCCTGCGCGCCGTTGGCGGCGGCCTGCTGGGCCAGCGCCTCCTGCTCCGCGGTGGTGAGCACCGGAGCGCCCTGCGACGGACGCCGCTTGCCGATGCCGTTGTACGGGGCCATCGGCGGACGCTTGACGACCCGCTCGCAGATCCGGGCCATGTCGGAGGTGGAGATGGTCTCCTTCTCCATGAGCTCCAGGACGATGCTGTCGAGCACGTCGCGGTACTCGACGAGAATCTCCCAGGCTTCGTCGTGGGCGATCTCGATGAGCGCGCGCACCTCTGCGTCGATCTCGGCCGCGACGGTGTCGGAGTAATCCTGCTGGTGGCCGTAGGTGCGGCCCAGGAACGGCTCGTCGCCGCTGGTGCCGTACTTGACGGCGCCGAGCTTGGCGCTCATGCCGTACTGGGTGACCATCGCCCGGGCCAGGTTGGTGGCCTTCTCGATGTCGTTGCCGGCGCCGGTCGTCGGCTCGTGGAAGATCAGCTCCTCGGCGGCACGGCCGCCGAGGGCGTAGGCGAGAGTGTCGATCATCTCGGCGCGGGTCTGGGTGTACTTGTCCTCGACCGGGAGCACCAGGGTGTGACCCAGCGAGCGCCCACGGGACAGGATCGTCACCTTGTGCACCGGCGCGGAGTGCGGCAGCGCCCAGGCCACCAGCGCGTGCCCGCCCTCGTGGTAGGCGGTGATCTTCTTCTCGTGGTCGCTCATCACCCGGCTACGCCGCTGCGGGCCGGCGACGACCCTGTCGATCGACTCCTCCAGCAGCTCGTTGCCGATGGCGCGCTTGTCATTACGGGCCGCCAGCAGGGCGGCCTCGTTGATGACGTTCGCCAGGTCGGCGCCGGTGAAGCCGGGGGTCCGTCGGGCGACCGAGTCGAGTTCGACGTCGGGCGTGAACGGCTTGCCCTTGGCGTGCACCCGCAGGATGGCCTTGCGGCCCTCCATGTCGGGGCTGTCCACCGCGATCTGGCGGTCGAAGCGGCCCGGACGCAGCAGCGCCGGGTCGAGGATGTCCGGGCGGTTCGTGGCGGCGATGAGGATGACGCCGCCCTTGGCGTCGAAGCCGTCCATCTCGACCAGCAGCTGGTTGAGGGTCTGCTCGCGTTCGTCGTGGCCGCCGCCCATGCCGGCGCCACGGTGCCGGCCCACGGCGTCGATCTCGTCGACGAAGACGATCGCGGGGGCGTTGGTCTTGGCCTGCTCGAACAGGTCACGCACCCGGCTGGCGCCGACGCCGACGAACATCTCGACGAAGTCCGAGCCGGAGATGGAGTAGAACGGCACCCCGGCCTCGCCGGCGACGGCCCGCGCGAGCAGCGTCTTACCGGTTCCGGGCGGGCCGAACAGCAGGACCCCCTTGGGGATCTTCGCGCCGAGCGCCTGGTACTTCGCCGGGCTCTGGAGGAAGTCCTTGATCTCCTCCAGCTCCTCGACGGCCTCGTCGGCGCCGGCGACGTCGGCGAAGGTCGTCTTGGGCATGTCCTTGGAGACCATCTTGGCCTTGGACTTGCCGAAGTTGAGCACCCGTGAGCCGCCGCCCTGCATCTGCGACATGAAGAACAGCAGCAGGAACACCAGGAAGACGATCGGCAGCAGGTTCAGCAGGAGGCTGACCAGCAGGCTGTCTTCGTTGATCTTGGCGTCGTACGTGTCGACCTTGCCGTTCTTCTGGGCGGCCACGACGAGCTGGTAGATGTCCCCCTCGGCGCCACTGGGGTAGGTGCCCTCGATCAGCTTGGTCTTGGTGCGGCCGAAGGTCCGTTCGTCTTTGAGGTCCAGCTGCAGAATCTGCTCTTTGTCGAGGATGACGGCCTTGCTGATGCCGCCAGCGTCGAGCTGGGTGCGGATCTCGGACGTTGTCACCGTGTGGTAGCTGGGCCCGCCCGTGAAGAACGAGCTGAGCGCGATCGCCCCGATGATCACCAGGACGATCCAGACCACCGGACGGCGGAAGAAACGCGTACGTTCCATGCTGTTGTTCGGACGCTAGGCGCCCGGACCCTCCTGATCGACGTCGGCCACCACGAGACCGGCGGTCATACGTGAACAGACAACCGGTCACTCGACGGTACACCGTCAGCGAGGCCGGGCGGGGCGCGGCGTCATAGACGCCCCGACGCGATGGTGGGCCGGTCAGTCGCGGTTGTAGACCTCGGGACGCAGCACCCCGACGTACGGGACCTCGCGGTAGCGCTCGGCGTAGTCGAGGCCGTAGCCGACAACGAACTCGTTCGGCAGATCGAAACCGACATAACGGACCGGAACGTTCACCTTCACCGCATCGGGCTTACGGAACAGCGCGACCACGTCCACGCTCACCGCCCGCCGCGACTCCAGGTAGCGCAGCAGCCACGACAGCGTCAGCCCGGAGTCGACGATGTCCTCGACCACGAGCACCCGGCGGCCGGCGATGTCCCGGTCCAGATCCTTGAGAATGCGCACCACGCCGGACGAGGTGGCCCCGTGTCCATACGAGGAGACCGCCATGAACTCCAGCTCAGCCGAGGGACCGATGCGGCCGAGCGCGCGGGAGAAGTCGGCCATGAACATCAACGCGCCCTTGAGGACACAGACGAGAAGGACCCCGTCCTCGACGTCAGCGTGGTCGGCGGCGACCTCGGCCGCCAGCTCCTCGACCTTCTCCTGGATCTCCTTCTCAGAGATGATCACGCGGTCGATGTCGGCGTCGTACCAGGAGCCGTCTGCCATGCCGTTAAGAGTGCCGTATCACCCGCGGCCGCGCTACGCGGGGGACCCTCAGCGATCCGGGTCAACCGATTCGCCAGACTCGCCCATGTCTGTCACCCGATCCGGCGCCTGGCCGTCGGCCAACCGGACCGGAGCGCCACCCTGACCGGCTGAACCTGACCCGCAACCCAACCGCGGCGTCCAGCAGGCCGTACCCGTCAGCAGGTCGCCGTCGGCGCGGCCAGGGAAGGCGGCCCAGTGTCAGACGCGCGCACAGCGGGGTTCAGCAGCCACGGGCTGGCCCAGCGGGCCGCCGCCTGCGTCCACAGACTCACCAGCCGAATGCGCGGCGCCGCCGGACGGGTCGACGACCGGACCGGTGACCGTCTGACCCCACGACCACCGGGGCAACGGCCCGCGCCCACCGCCGCCCAACTGCGCCTCATCACCGCCCTGGACGGGGCGCTCGCCGGGCTGCGCGGACAGGTCGACCGCCGGGCCGTGGGCCGGGACCAGGACTTGGCCACAGCCCTCGCCCCGCTGGCCCCCATCGGCCGCGCCGACAGCGACAAGCTCTCCTGGGAGGTCCCGGACGGCATCACGGTGCATGTCCGCCAGCACGCCCTGGCGCGAGTCTTCCTGCACCTGCTGGCCGCCAGCGCCCGCCAGGCCCCCGGCGCCCCGGTCACGGTCAGCGCCGCCGAGAAGGGCGGACGGGTCCGACTCACCGTCTCGAACACCGCAGTGGGCCGTCCGACCAGCGCATCAGCCGAGCTGGGACTGCGAATCTGCGCCCGGATCGTGGTCGGAGAGGGCGGCGCCATGCACGTCCAGCCCGCCGGGGAGATCGAGGGCGGCTGGCGCGTCGTCGTCGATCTCCCCGGCGCCATCTGAGGAAGACCCGCCAGAGCCCGGAGCGCCCGCCGGCCGCCAGGCCGTCAACCGGCCGGCCCGGCGGGACACCACGACGCCCCCGGGCAGCTGGACCGGGCCCTGCCCCCGCCACCGTGCCACCAGCGCGTCGATCGCTCCGACGTGGCGCATCGCCAACGCGCCACCCACCGCCCCCGACCGCAGCGCCCAGGCGTGCAGGACCCGGGTCCGGACTGCCTCGGGTAACCGCCGCAGCTCCCCGACCCGAAGGTCGTCGCCGTCGGCGGCGGCCCCGGCGGCCACGACAGCCAGCTCGTCGAGGACCGCGCTGTCGGCGCCCAGGAGCCGGGCCGTGCGGGCCAGGTTCGCCACCACGGCCGGCCCGAGCGCGGCCACCAACGCCGGCAGCGCCTCGGCACGGACCCGGGACCGGGCGAATGTCGCGTCGACGTTGTGCGGGTCGTCCCAGGGGACCAGCCCGGCCGCCAGGCATGCCGCCCGAGCCTGGTCACGGGGCACGTCGAGCAACGGGCGCAGCAGCAGCACCCCGTCCCGTTCCCGCCTGGCCGGCATCCCGGCCAGGCCGCGCGGGCCCGCCCCACGGGCCAGGGCCAACAGGACCGTCTCGGCCTGGTCGTCGCGGGTGTGGCCGACCAGCAGAGCCGCGGCGCCGTGTCGCGCCGCGGCGCCCGTCAGCCCTTCGTACCGGGCGAACCGGGCCGCCGCCTCAGGCCCGCCGGGGCGGCCCACGACGCTCACCGTCGCCACCTCGGCCGGCGCGAACCCCGCTTCCGAGGCCCACCGCAGCACCCCGGCGGCCCGCTGCGCGGAACCGTCCTGGAGCCCGTGGTCGACGGTCACCAGACCCACCCGCAGACCCTGACGCGGCGCGACGAACAGCGCCGCTGCCGCCAACGCCAGCGAGTCAGCGCCGCCCGAACACGCCACCAGAATGAGCGCGCCGGACGGTAGACCGGCCAACGACCGTCGCACGGCCACCCGGACCGCGGCCAGAGCGGGCGGAAGCGCGGCCACCGGTCAGGCCGTCGGCCCAGAACGACCGACCCGGGCCACCCAGCGTGACGGGTCGGCCAGCTCGGCGAGGTCCGGGAGCGCGGCCGGTTCGGTGAAAACCCGGTTGAAGCCGGTCATACCGACCTCCTCCACCACCGCGTGGACGAACTTGCGCCCTTCGGCGTACTGACGCAGCTTCACGTCCACGCCCAGCAACCGGCGCAGCGCCTTCTCCAACGGGTTCCCGGACCGGCGACGCTGGTCGAACCGCTCACGGATGGCGGCGACGCTCGGAATGACCTCGGGCCCCACCTCGTCCATGACGTGCTCGGCATGGCCCTCAAGGACCGTCATCAGGGCGGTCAGTCGGTCCAGGACCACCTTCTGGGCCGGGGTCGACACCAAATCCACCACCGACACCCGCGTCCGCCGCCCGCGGACGGTGTCGGCCATCCCGGCGAGCGCCTGCCGCAGCCGGGCGGCCATCTCGTCCCGGTCGGTCCCGGCCGCGTCCACGAACTGCCCGACCTGGTCGAGGAAGTGCCCGCGCAGCCACGGCACGGCGGTGAACTGGGTTCGGTGTGTCACCTCGTGCAGACAGACCCAGAGCCGGAAGTCGTGCGGGTTGACGCCGAGACGCCGCTCCACGTCGACGATGTTCGGGGCCACCAGCAGCAGTTGCCCCGGGTCGCCGGCGAAGACCTCGTACTGGCCGAGCACCCGCCCGGACAGGTACGCCAGCACCGCGCCGGCCTGCGCGCCGCTCAGCCTGGCGCCGATCGCCTCCGCCACCGGGGACGGGCGTTTCTCCGCGACGAGCCGGGAGAGCAGCGGGCCCATCACCTGGCGGAGACCGGCAACATTCGCGGCGGCCCAGTCCCGACGGTCCACCACCCGGACCGGGGGGTGCTCGACCTGGGCTGACAGCCCGGTGTACGCGGCCACATGCCCGGCCGCGACGTCCGTGAGCTGACGGAGCTGGTGGACCGCGTCCGCGGCCTCGTCGAACGTCACCCGGGGACCGGAACGGCCCAACGCGGCCGCCGCGGCCGCCGCGAGCTCCCAGTCCACCACCTGCGTCATGCCGTCAACCGTACCGGCGCCGGCGGCGCTCAACGGCAGCCGCAACGCGCCAGGGCGGCCGCGACGGCGTCCAACGCCGCCGGCGCCTCGTACGGGGGCAGGGTGGTGTCGTTGGCCAGGAGCGAGAACGCCAGCAGCCGGCCGTCAGCGGTGGTCACGACGCCGGCCATGGCGCTGACCCCGCTGAGGGTTCCGGTCTTGGCCCGGACCACGCCCAGCCCGGCCCGACCCGCGCCGGACGGCGCCCGGAAGCGATCCTCCAGGGTGCCGGACCAGCCGGCCACCGGCAGCCCGTTGAACAGGCCGGACAGCGCCGGCGTCCGGCCGGACGCGATGAGGGCGACCAGGTCCGTCAGCAACGTCGGGGTGAGGGCGTTGGACCGGGACAGCCCGCTGCCGTCGACCAGGCCGCTCTCGTCGGCCGGCAGGCCGAGCTCGGTGAGGACGGCGTCCATCGCCGAGGACGCACCGGCGTACGAGGCTGGCTGGTCCCGGGCGAGGGCGACCTGTCGGGCGAGCGCCTCGGCGAGCACGTTGTCACTGTCCGCCAGCATGATGTCGACCAGGCGCTGCATCGGGGGCGACGCGACGGCGCCGAGCAGCGTCCCCGGGGCTGGGGCGGCGAACGGGCTCCCCGGAGCGGGGACCGGGTTGCCCGGAGCGGGGACCGGCGGCGCGGGGGCCGTGCCCGTGACGACCGTCGGTGGCGCTCCGATCAGCTGGGCGAACCGGCGCCCGGCGGCCAGGTCCGGAGCGGTGTGCCGGGCCGCCGGGGAGCCCTGCCGGGGGCGCAGCCGGCCGCCGTCGGTCATCAGGGCGGTGATCGGCGCGACGTGCCCCCCGGCGACGATGCCCGCGTCCCAGCCTGGGCCCTGTTGTTCGCCCGCGAACAGCGAGACGTCGAGCACGACGCGGCTGGGTCGCACGCCGCCGAGCGACCTGCTCACCTGGGCGGCGAGGCGGTCCAGCCGGGCGGCTCCGGCGTAGGCGCCGACAGCGCCGGCCGCCAGGGTGGGGTCACCGCCCCCGACCAGCACCACCTCGCCCGGGCGGACGCCGGCCACCGCCGTGGTGCGGAGCCGGTAGCTGGGCCCCCGGGTGGCGAGCACGGTCGCGGCGGTGACGAGCTTGGTCGTCGACGCGGGGATGTAGGCCCTGTCGCCGGCCGCGTCGTACAACTCCGCCCCGGTGGCCACGTCGACGACCGAGACACCGACCGCCGTGCCCAGGCCGGTCGAAGCGAGGACCGGGGCGAGGGCGGCGTTGACTCCGGCCGCGGTCGGCGCGGCGGCCGGGGGCTGGGCCAGCGCGGCGAGCACCGGACCTGGGGCGGGTTCGGGGCCGACGCTGGGCGTGGGGGTGGGCGCGGCGCCCACGAGTCGTTCCAGCGCTGCGGGCGGCCACCCCGCGATGAGCGCGACGGCGCCAGCCAGGGCGGTGGCCAGGAGCGCGGCCAGCAGCAGGCGGTTCCGCCGGGACCACCCCGACCAGGGCAGCCATGCCGGCGGCGACGAGGCGGTGGCGCCGCGAAGGAACGGCAGGACGACGGTCACTTCGGCGTCCGGACGAGTGATGACGGGCCCCGCCGCCAGCGACACCGTGTCGTCGGCATCGGGGGTCCGGCGGTCCGACAGCACCGCCGCGGGCTCCGCTATTTCGGCGGTTTTGTCGGTCGATGGACCGACCTCGACGGGATCGACCGGAGATTGCGCACCGTCTTGTGGTGGTTTGTCCTGTGAACCATGCCTCTCCACCGACCCCACCCTCCCCGCTCGTTGTCGCCTTACGGGACACTACTCAAGGTCCGCATCCGGCGGCGACAGGGAAGCCCGCCCCGAGCGGCGTTCAGCACTGGCAATGAGGAGCGTGAGATGGACTTCGACGTCACGGTCGAGATCCCGAAGGGGCACCGCAACAAGTACGAGGTCGATCACATCACCGGGCGCATCCGGCTCGACCGGACCCTGTTCACCTCGACCCAGTACCCTGCCGACTACGGCTTCATCGAGGGCACCCTCGGCGAGGACGGCGACCCGCTGGACGCCCTGGTGCTCATCCCGGAGCCGACCTTCCCCGGTTGTCTGGTCCGCTGCCGCACCATCGGCATGTTCCGGATGACCGACGAGAAGGGCGGCGACGACAAGGTCCTGTGCGTCCCGGCCGACGACCCGCGGCAGGAGCACCTGCGGGACATCCACCACGTCGCCGAGTTCGACCGCCTGGAGATCCAGCACTTCTTCGAGGTCTACAAGGACCTCGAGCCCGGCAAGTCGGTCGAGGGCGCCACCTGGGTGGGCCGGGCCGAGGCCGAGGCCGAGATCATCAACTCCCGCAAGCGCCACGAGGAGCAGGTCGCCCTCGAGGGCGAAGGCCACTGAGCCGGTAGAGCTGTCCCACAGGGCCCCGCGCGACGAGCGTCGGGGCCCTGTGGCTCTCCGGGCCGACGACCCGGCGCGGCGTCAGCCGACCAGGGCTCGGACCTGGGAGTACAGGCCCAGGACCGCACAGGCGACCGGGATCACCGCCACGACCGTGAGCGTGTCCAACAGGTCCGCAAGCCGTCCCAGATACGGCGACGCGGGCCGGCGTTCGCCGGAGCCGACCACCATCGTCGCCATCGCCGCGACCACCGCCGTGACGCACAGCGCCGTCAGCGTCGGCGGCGCGGCCACCAGGACCAGCGCGGCCCCGACGGCCGCGAGGCCGGCCAGCCCCGCGAGCAGCAACGGCGTCCGGTGCGCGACGGCGACGAACAGCCGAGCCCGCAGCAGCAGCGCAGCCGCCCCTACCGCCACCAGCAGCCTCCCGAACAGGCCGCCGTGCGTGGCCAGCACGACCATCGCCAACCCACACACCACCGCGTGACCGACCAGCAGCCCGCCGAGGATTCGACTGGTCCGGGCGACGGCGGCGCCGACCTCCTGCCGGTCCGGGCCCCGGCCGGCCCCCTCCGTGGCGTCGACCGCCAGCGGTGGCACCGGCGCCCGTCCGAGCCGGATAGCCAGCAACGGCGGCAGGCCGATCCCGCACACCAGCGCCGCCACGGTCACCGCGGCCACGGAGGTGGCGGGCCCGGCGTAGCCCCCGAGCCCGGCCGCGACGCCGAGGGCGCCGGCGGTCGCGCCGGCGACGAACACGGCGCGGACGCCGGCCACCCCGACCAGTCCGGCCACGGCCACGATCGTCATCGCGACAGAGCCGACGAGCAGTTGCGGGGCACCGAGCCAACCCAGCGCGCCGAACACGCCCATGCCGGCGTCGGCAGCGACGGTCAGGGCGCCGCCGACGAACGCGTACGGCAGGGCGAACGCGCCGAAAGCCACGCCGAGCACGGCGTCGCCGTAGGCCCGCGAGCCGGCGACGCCGGCGCCGGCCAGCAGCAACGCCACCGCCAACGCCACCGGCCCGCCGACCCCGGGGGCCACGCCGAGGCCGGCCAACGCCAGCAACGGCAGCGCTAGCAGGACCCCCGCCGCCGCCAGCGCGGCCGCCCGGTTGTCGAGGGCGGACCACGCGGGGCCGTGGCGACGGGACCCGTCGGCGATGGCCTCGACCACGTCGTCGAACTCGACCTCGGGCCACCGGGCGCTGGCCGGCGCCAGGAACAGCAGCGCCCCGTCCCGGACGCCCTGCGCGAACAACGACTGCCCCGGCGCCAGCACGGCGCCGTCAGCGGTCCGCAACAGCCAGCCGCCCTGCCGCTCGCCGTCGTCGGCCAGGTCCTCGCCCGCGTGTCGCAGCAACTCGGGAAGGACTTCGATCACGGGCAGGTGCTCCGGAACCGTGAGGTCGACGCGCCGTCGCGGGGCGCTCACGGTGACTCTGGACAGTCCAGCGGCGACGCCGGTCCGCCCACTGACATCGACGGCCATCGCCGCCTCCTCTCACGACGGTGCTGCGGGAACGCAGGCACCTTACCTACCATGGGCTCCGCCCGGCCGACCCTCTTCGCCGGGCCGTGGAGGATCCGTGAGCACTGTGGTGGTTCGACGCCGCCCCCGTCGGCCGGCGCCGGACATCCCGTCCGGCGAGATCGCGGTGGACCCGCCTCCGGAGATCCCACAGGCGACCGGCGGCCGGTGGCAGCAGCTGCTCATGGCCCTGCCGATGCTCGGCGGCGCCGTCGCGATGGCGATGATGATGGGCCGCGGCGGCGGAGCGTACTCGTATGTGGTGGGCGGCGTCTTCGGACTGTCGTCGCTGGCCATGCTGGCGACCTCGTGGGGCGGCGGCGGGCCGCGCAAGGCGGAGCTGATCAATGCGCGCCGCGAGTACCTGCTGCACCTGGCCGCGCTGCGCCGGAAGGTGCGTGAGAACGCGGCCGCCCAGCGTCGCGGCCTCGTCTACCGGCACCCGGCGCCGCAGCAGCTGTGGTCGACGATCGCCAGCCACCGGTTGTGGGAGCGGCGACGCGGCGACGCGGACTTCGGCGTGGTTCGGGTCGGGGTGGGCCCGCAGACCCTGGCCACGCCTCTGGTCGCTCCGGCCACCCGCCCGCACGACGACCTGGAGCCGATGACCGCCGGGGCGTTGCGACGCTTTCTGGACACCTACGCGGTGGCGCCGGAACTGCCCGTCGCTGTGTCGGTGCGCGGGTTCGGCCGGGTGTTCCTCAGCGGATCGGACGAGGAGTCAGCCGACCGGGCGCGGGAGTTGGCCCGCGCGATGGCGGTACAGCTGGCGGTCTTCCACTCGCCGGAGGACCTGCTCATCGCGGTCTGCGCCGGTCCGGAGCGGCGAGCCGCCTGGGAGTGGGTCAAGTGGCTGCCGCACGTCCAGCACCCGAGCCGCGCTGACCTGCTCGGACCGGTCCGGCTCATCGCCAGCACAGCGGTGGAGTTGGAGCGGCTGCTGGAGGAGACGCTGGCCCGCCGGTCCCGGTTCAGCCCCGGCCAGCCACCGACCGACGGCCCGCACCTGGTGGTCATCTGCGACGACGGCGACCTCACCGGCGCCGCCCACCTCGCCGACGACGGCGGCGTCGAGGCCGTCACCGTCATCGAGGTCGGCCAGGCGCCGCCGCGGTTACTGGACCGGGCGTCCCTGGTCCTCACCGTCGCTGACGGTCAGCTACAGACGCTGGCGCTGGACGACGCCGCCGAGATCGGCGCCCCGGACGCCCTGACCGCGGCCGAGGCCGAGTCGATGGCTCGACAGCTGGCTCCGCTGCGCCTGGCGGCCAAGGCCACCGCCGGGGACGAGCCGCTCGCCACGGACGTGGGTCTGGCCGAGATGCTGGGAGTGCCCGATCCGTACGGCTTCGACGCGGACGCCGCGTGGGCGCCCCGTCCGAACCGGGACCTGCTGCGCGCCCCGATCGGCGTGGGCGTCGAGGGTGGACCGGTCGAGTTGGACATCAAGGAGTCAGCCCAGGACGGGATGGGTCCGCACGGCCTGCTCATCGGGGCGACCGGCTCAGGCAAGTCGGAGCTGTTGCGCACCCTGGTGCTGGGGTTGGCGGCGGCGCACTCGTCGGAGCTGCTCAACTTCGTCCTGGTGGACTTCAAGGGCGGGGCGACGTTCGCCTCGCTGGACCGGCTTCCGCACACCGCCGCGGTGATCACGAATCTGGCAGACGAGCTGCCTTTGGTGGACCGCATGGTCGACGCGATCAACGGCGAGCTGGTCCGCCGTCAGGAGCTGCTGCGCTCGGCCGGCAACTACGCCAGCCAGCGTGACTACGAGAAGGCCCGCGCCGGCGGGGCGCCGCTGGCCCCGTTGCCGTCGTTGTTCCTCATCTGCGACGAGTTCTCCGAGCTGCTGTCGGCGAAACCGGACTTCATCGACCTCTTTGTCCAGATCGGACGACTGGGGCGTTCGCTGGGGGTGCACCTGCTGCTGGCCAGCCAGCGACTGGAGGAGGGTCGGCTCCGTGGGCTCGACACCCACCTGTCGTACCGGATCGGCCTGCGGACGTTCTCAGCGTTGGAGTCGCGGGCGGTGCTCGGGGCGCCGGACGCCTACGAGCTGCCCCGCTCCCCCGGGCACGGTTACCTGAAATTCGGCACCGAGCCGCTGATCCGGTTCAAGGCCGCGTACGTCTCCGGGCCGCATGTGCGCCAGTCGCCGGTGGTCGCCGACGGCGGCGACCCGGCCACGCGGACGCAACCGTTCACCAGCTACTTCGTGCCGCTGCCGGATGCCGACGAGCGCCCGCCCGCGACGCCCGCCCCAGCCAGCGGGGACAGCCTGCTGGACATTCTGGTGGACCGGATCACCGGCCAGGGCCCGCCGGCGCACCAGGTCTGGCTGCCGCCGCTGACCGACTCGTCGGCTTTCGACGAGTTGCTCGGCCCTGTCGTCGCCGACGCTGCACGCGGGCTGACGGTGGCGAACCCGCAGCTGCACGGCGCGTTGCAGGCGCCGGTCGCGGTGGTCGACAAGCCGTTCGAGCAGCGTCGGGACCTGCTGTGGCTGTCCCTGGACGGGGCCGCCGGCCATGTCGCCGTGGTAGGGGGGCCGCAGTCGGGCAAGTCGCACGCGGTCCGGGCGTTGGTGGCCGGTCTGGCGTTGACCCATACCCCGGCCGAGGCGCAGGTCTACTGCCTCGACTTCGGCGGCGGGTCCCTGGGCTCGCTGCGGGATCTGCCGCACGTCGGCGGGGTGGCCGGGCGGCTGGACGTGGCGGCGGTGCGGCGCACCGTCGGGGAGGCCGCGACGCTGTTGACGGACCGGGAGCGCCGGTTCGCCGAGTCGGGTGTGGAGTCGATGCGGGCCTACCGCGCCCGACGGGCGTCCGGGGAGATCGCCGACGACCCGTTCGGCGACGTGTTCCTGGTCGTTGACGGGTGGTCGACTTTGCGCGGGGAGTTCGAGGATCTGGAGCCGGTGCTCACCGACATCGCCACCCGGGGCCTGTCCTACGGGGTGCACGTGGTGGCGACGGCGGCCCGGTGGATGGACTTCCGCCCGGGGATCCGGGACCTGTTCGGCTCCCGGCTGGAACTGCGGTTGGGCGACCCGACCGACTCGGTGGTGTCGCGCAAGGCCGCCGCGAATGTTCCTGAACGGAGCCCGGGCCGGGGCGTCACCGCGGCGGGCCTGCACTTTCTCACCGTCCGTCCGGAGATCGCCGCGCTCGGGCCGGACCGGACCGCGCTGGTCAGAGCCGTCGCCGCGGCGTGGGCGGGCCCGAGCGCCCCGCGGGTGCGGCTGCTGCCGGCGGTGTTGCCGTACGACCAGCTCGACCTGGCCGCCGGCTTGGGGCTGCGACTGCCGATCGGGATCGCCGAGGCTGATCTGCGTCCGGTGACCATCGACTTCGCCGCCGATCCGCACTTCCTGATCTTCGGCGACGCGGAGTGCGGCAAGTCGACCCTGTTGCGGGGCGTCGCGACGTCGTTGACCCGCCGGTTCAGCCCGGACCAGGCCCGGATCATCCTGGTCGACTACCGCCGGAGCCTGCTCGGGGCGATCCAGTCCGATCACCTGATCGGGTACGGAACCGCGACAGCCCAGACGGCTGAGCTGATCGACTCGGTGGCCGGTTACATGCGGCGACGGCTACCGGGGCCGGAGGTCACCGCGCAGCAGCTGCGGGACCGTTCCTGGTGGACCGGGCCGGAGTGTTTCGTCCTCGTCGACGACTACGACCTGGTCGCCAACGGACCGATCAATCCGCTGTTGCCGCTGCTTGAGTTCCTGCCGCAGGCCCGGGACATCGGTCTGCATCTTGTGGTGACGCGGCGTTCGGGCGGGGCGGGGCGGGCGTTGTTCGAGCCGGTGATCCAACGTCTGCGGGAACTGGCGTCGCCGGGTCTGGTGATGTCCGGGGACCGGGAGGAGGGGGCGCTGTTGGGGACGACTCGTCCGTCGCCGTTACCTCCGGGTCGCGGCTGGCTCGTCACCCGGCGACGGGCTGCGGGGTTGATCCAGGTGGCGCATTTGCCTGGCTAATAGGTGCTTCAACCATTAAAGGTGGTTACGAGGTAACCTTAGGTCGATAATCCGATTTTTGAGGATTGGTCCTGAGTTGCCCGTCCCCTCGCCGTTCACCCCACGTCGTCTGGCAGCCGCCGCGCTCGTCGTGCTCACCGCCGCGGTCGCCTCCACCACCGTCGACGCGGCCGCCACCGGCAACGCGACCGCAGCAGCCGCCAACCTCCCGGCCCGCGCCGACAGCATCCGGGCGCAGCAGTGGCAGCTCGACCTCCTCGACGCCCGCGCCGCCTGGCGGCATGCGACCGGCGCCGGCGTCACCGTGGCCGTCGTCGACTCCGGAGTGGACAGCACCCACGTTGACCTCAGGGGACAGGTCCGGCCCGGGCTCGACCTCGTCGACCGCCGTCGTGACGGCCGATACGACGCCGTCGGGCACGGGACCACCGTCGCGGGGCTCATCGCCGGCCGCGCCGACGACCGGCGCGGCGTCGTCGGCCTCGCCCCGGACGCCGAAATCCTGCCGGTGCGGGTCCTCGACGCCAGCAACCGCTACGACGACGCCGCCGTCGTCGCCCGCGGCGTCCGGTGGGCGGTCGACCAGGGCGCGCAGGTCATCAACGTCTCGCTCGGCGGCCCGGGCGACAACGACGCCCTCGCCGACGCCCTGACCTACGCGTTCGACAACGACGTCGTCGTGGTCGCCTGCACCGGCAATCTCACTCCCAGCACCGGCGCGGACGTCTGGTTCCCCGCCCGCGTGCCCGGGGTCGTGGCCGTCGCCGGACTCGACCAGCCGCCGACCCGACGCTGGCCCAAGTCGGTCAGCGGCCCCGAATCGGTCCTCAGCGCCCCCGCGGCCGGCCTCGTCGGGGCCCGTCCCGGGGGCTACTGGACGGTCCAGGGCACCAGCTTCGCCACCCCGCTGGTGTCGGCGACAGCCGCGCTGATCCGCTCGCGCTGGCCGGGGATGTCCGCGGCGAGCGTCGTCAACCAGATGATCCGCACGTCCCGCGACATCGGTCCCGCCGGCCGCGACGACGCCTACGGTTTCGGCGTGGTCGACCCGGTGGCCGCGCTGACCTGGTCCGGCGAGCCCGTCGCCGCCAACCCGCTGCGCTCCAGCGCCGCCGTCGCCCAGGCGCCGCGTCGGGCCGCCGCACCCCGGCAGTCGGCCGCCCGCCCCACGCCGGCCGCCGCGGCAGCCCCGCAGGCGGCCGCCTTCGGGGCCACCCCCGCGGCGCCGGCCGACCTGGCCGCGGCCAGCGTCGACCGTCCCGCGGACAACAACCGCTGGTGGTGGCCGATGGCCGGATGGATGGTGGTGGCGCTCGCGGTCGCGGCGCTCGCGATCCGGTCCACCCGACGCGGCGCCACTGACCGCGCCACCGGACCGCCAGCGCACTGAGCCACGGTCAGAGGAAGGTCAGGCGCACTTGCCGGTGCGGACCTTGTCGTTGCTGGTCCTTCCCGCTGCGGCGACGCCGGCGGCCTCGGCCGCGCTGACGGCGAAACCGGTGTTCCGGTCGTCCGCGGCGGCCGCGAAGATGACCCCGAGCACCCGACCGTCAGCGGCGAGCAGCGGTCCACCGGAGTTGCCGCTACGCACCAACGAGCGCAGCGTGTACACCTCGCGGTTGATCTTCCGCTTCTCGTAGATGTCCGGCCCGGTGATCTGCCGCAGCTCCCGCACCCGGGCGGCCTGCGCGTTGAACGGTCCGTCCAACGGGAAACCCAGGACGAGGCCGTCGGCCCCGGCGGGCGCCGGCTTGCCGACGAACGGCAGCACCGGGGCACGGAGCCCCGGAACGTGCAGGACGGCCAGGTCACGACCCGGGTCGTACACGACGACGCGGGCGTTGTGCAGGTCATCGTCGAGCTCGATCCGCACCCGGTCGGTGCCGGCCACCACGTGGGCGTTCGTCATGACCCGCTCGGCGGCATAGACGAACCCCGAGCCCTCGATCCGCCGCGAGCACGACGGCGCGGTGCCCAGCACCTTCACCACCGAGCGCCGACCGGCGGCCACCGCCGGTGACTTCGCCAACGCCGGGTCCGGCGGCGCCACCTCGGTGACCTGGGTTGCGTCGAGCCCGTCGAACACGTCCGGGAAGCCCCGGGTGTCGACGCTGTCCCGCAGCTTCTGGGACAACGCCTTGGCTTCGGCCGGAACGACCGAGTCGATGCCGTCGAGGACCCGCGAGTTGCGTACCGCTGACGCCAGCCACGGCTGCGCCGACACTCCCAGCGGCACCGCGACCAGCCAGACGACCAGCACCATCGCCAGCAACGACACAGCGGCCCCGCCGATGTCGTCCGCGAGCTGGCCGGTCCGGTTGGGGATGGCCCGGCGCACCTTCGCCCCCAGGAACCCGGCGGCGGCCTGACCAGCGACCGCCAGTCCGAAGACGGCGGCGAGCGCGACCGTCACCTTCCAGGTGGGATCAACGATCTGGTCAGCGGCCCACGGACCGATCTGTAGCCCCACCAGCGCTCCGACAAAGAATCCGGAGAAGGACAGAATGCCCGTGACGAAGCCTTGCCGGTAGCCGCTGAATCCGAACGCCAGCGCGAGCACGATGAGGACAAAGTCAACCGGGGACACTCGTTCAGAGTACGGGCGGTGCCACGCCGTCGACCACGACGCGCGGTCCGCTCGTGGTGACGGATGGTGCAAGGTCGACTATCCGATCGGTGGGCCAGGGCCGTGACCAGCCGGCGAAGTCCAGAACTGTGGCCAGGATCCCGGCCGTGAAGCCCCAGACCCGCATCCCGCCGACATCGAAGGCCGGGCCGGTCCACCCGTTCGGCATCCGGACCCGCAACCGGTTCTCCGGATCGACCAGCTCGGTCACCGGCAGCCGGGCCACCCGGGCGACCTCGCGTGGCTGACGCGGCCCCACCTCGTGCGGCGCCCGCCACCACGCCAACACCGGCGTGACGGTGAAATCACTGACCGGAATCCACAGCGGGGGCAGCTGCGCCACCACCACCGCCGACGCCGGAACCAGACCCACCTCCTCGGCGGCCTCGCGTAGGGCGGTGTCCGTCGGCCCCGCGTCACCGGCCTCGGCGGCGCCGCCCGGGAACGCCGGCTGGCCGGCATGGGTGCGCATGGTGTCCGGACGCTGGATGACCAGCACGTCCGGGCCGGTGTCGCCGTCATCGCCGATGAGCACCAGCACGGCGCCCGGGCGGCCGCCGGGCTCGGGACGGCGCAGCTGGGTGAAGTCGCGGGTCCGCGCGGCACGGGCCCGGCTCAGCAACGGCTCCCACCAGGCGGGCAGCTCCGCCGTCATGCGACACCTCCGAGACGCTGGGCGGTGAGGTCGGACAGGGCCCGGTCGGTCAGCGGCGGCCCCCGGTAGACGTGGGCGACCCGCCCGCCGGCGTCGACGAAGATGGTGAGCGGGAGGACGCTGTGACCCAACGCCCGACCGAGCTGGTGGTCCCGATCCACGAGCTGCGGGAAGCGCACCCCTGTCGCCTGGCCGAACTCGGCGGCGCGGGACGGCTCGTCCCCGGTGAGCACCCCGATGACCCGGACCGGACTCGCGTCCCGTTCCGCGAGCCGTTGGAACGCCGGCAGCTCGGCCCGGCACGGGGCGCACCAGGTGGCCCACAGGTTCACCACGGCTGGACCGGCCAGCTGGTCCAGCCGCACCACCGCCCCGCCGGTCAGGCACTCGAACGACAGCGCCGGCAACCCGTCCCGGATACCGGGGTCGCGGTCCGGCGCGGTGAGCCCGGCGCAGGAAGCGAAGGCGGCAGCGGTCGCCGGCGGCGTCGCGTCGCCCGAGCACCCGGCGACGAGCGCCAGCGCCACGCCCGCCGCCAGCGCCGCCGAGCCCAGCCGGCGCGCCTGGCCCGTCACGGCCCCTCCGGGGCAGCCGTGGGCGCCAGCGCCGGATCGACCCCGGCGAGCGCCGCCAGCTCGGCCGCCCGGGGCCCCCTGAGCAGCCGGACGGCCTGGGCCGGATCGGTCGGGCCCTCGCCGTACGACGGACACATCGCAGCCACCGAACATGCTCCGCAGGCTGGTTTGCGGGCCTGGCAGACCCGGCGACCGTGGAAGATGATCCGGTGCGAGAACATCGTCCAGTCGCGCTTCTCTATCAGTGCCCCGATCGCGAACTCGATCTTCACCGGGTCGTTCTCGTCGGTCAGCCGCCAGCGACGGGTCAGCCGCTGGAAGTGGGTGTCGACGGTGAGCCCGGGAACGTCGAAGGCGTTCCCGAGAATGACGTTGGCGGTCTTCCGCCCGACGCCGGGCAGTTTCACCAGGTCGACCAGCCGGCCCGGCACCTGCCCGTCGTGCCGCTCCAACAGCGCCTGCCCCAGCTTGATCAAGGAGTCGGTCTTGTTCCGGAAGAAGCCGGTCGGCCGGATCAGCTGCTCCACCTCGCTCCGGTCGGCGGCGGCGTAGTGCGCGGCCGTGGGGTACCGGGCGAACAGCGCCGGGGTGACCGAGTTGACCCGTTCGTCGGTGCACTGGGCGGACAGGATCGTCGCCACCGCCAGCTGCAACGCGTCAGCGTGGTCGAGTTCGCAGTGGGCGTCCGGGTGGGCCTGCTCCAGCGCCCGGGCGATCCGACGGGCCCGCCGCTTGCGGCCGAGCGGCGTCTCGGCGGTGTCAGTCACAGGGACGAGGGTACGTCGCCGCCCCCGCCCGACCACAGACGGCGGCGGCGTCAGGACGACGGGGCGATGCGGCCCGTGCCATCGAAGTCAGGGTCGGACTGGGGGAAGTCGTCGCTGCTCAGCCGCCGGACCAGCGCCAGGCCGGCGCCGTCGGGGTCCACAGTGGGCCTGCCGTAGCGCATCACCGTGGACAGGAATCGCCCGGATCGGTAGGCGCCGTCACGGTTGAGGGTCACCGTCAGCAGGCCGCCCAGGCCCAGCCGGCCGCGCTCGCTGAGCACGCCGCCGCCGGCCGCGAAGTTGCCGAGGCTGTAGGCGATCAGCCGCCCCCGGTAGAACTCCATCCCGCGCAGCACATGCGGGCCGTGACCGATGACGAGATCCGCGCCCGCGTCGACCATCGCGCGGGAGAACCCGACCGGGTCGCCCCGGTTCTCGCCCAGGAAGCGCTCCTCGCCCGGCGTCACCCTGGTCTCGTTGATCCCCTCGGCGCCCATGTGCGCCTGGACCACCACGATCTCAGCGCGATCCCGCGCCCGACGTACCACCTCACGGGCCTCGTCCAGCCGCAGCAGGCTGTTCGACCAGGCGTAGGACGAGAAACCGACGACGGCGATCGCGATGCCGTTGCGTTCGACCACGGCGATCTCGTCCGGACCTCCAGTGTGATCGAGGCCCACGCCCTCAAGCGCCCGGTGGGTGTTACGCAGCCCCGTCGAGCCGAAGTCGTTGGCGTGGTTGTTGGCCAGGTTGAGCAGGTCGAAGCCGGCGGCCTTGAGGTGCCGCGCGTACCGGGGAGGCGCCCGGAACTGGAAACAGTCGCCGCCCTGCGGACGCTCGTTGGGTGTCGGGCTCGCGATGCGCGGGGACGCGCTCGGATCCGCGACGCGCCGGCACTTGCTGACGCCGGTGTCGTCGGTGAGGACGCCTTCCAGGTTCCCCATGACCAGGTCGGCCTCAATCCGTTCGGACACGCCGTCGAAAAGGCCGACGCCGTCGTTGGCCGGCAACCGGTGTGGGGCGCTACCGAGAACGATGTCCCCGACCGCGGCGAGCGAGACCGCCTCGCCGTCCGAGCGCGGGCTGGGCGGCGTCTGCCCCGGCGCGTCGGCCAGCGGGGCGAGCCAACGCGGCGCGTCGGCAGGGGCGCCGGTCGAGGCGAGGGCGCCCACGCCGATAGCCGCGCCGCCGATCACCACTGTGGCGATGACCCCGGCCATCACGCCGGGCCGACGCCACAATGACACGCGACCCTCAGCCGCTGTGGACGGGTCCGCCGGGTCGGGCGGGTCTGTCGGCGCTGCCGGGTCGGGGAGCGGATCAGGCATAGTCACGGAACCATACCGCCCCCGGACCGCCCCCGACAGTCCCCAAAGGAGCCCGCCGCTCGCCACGCCCCTGCTCCCGGACGGACGCGGCGAGCGCAGCGGAGCCGCCTCGTCACCCGGCCGCCACCTGGGTCGCGGCATGCGAATCTCACTCGGGGGTCCTGCCCCAACAGGGCCGTCGTACGCCTAGACTGTGCACGCGCCAGCAGCAGCCGCACGGCCGGCGACAGTCGTGAGAGCCGCCAGCGGGGTCGGGTAGACGGCGGGTCGGGAGAAAGGTTCACCGATGGACGAGGTACTGGCCCGTAGCGGGATCTTCCAGGGCGTTGACGCCGACGCCGCCGCCGCGCTCGCCAAGGAGATGGAGACCGTCGACGTCCGCAAGGGCGATGTCGTCTTCAACGAGGGCGAGCAGGGCGACAGCCTCTACATCGTCATCGCCGGCAAGATCAAGCTCGGTCGCCGGGCAGCCGACGGACGGCAGAATCTCATCTCGGTGATGGGCCCGTCCGACATGCTCGGTGAGTTGTCGCTGTTCGACCCCGGCCCACGCACCGCCACCGCCACCGCGGTCACCGACACCCGCCTGGCCCGGCTGCGGAAGCAGTCGCTGCGACCGTGGCTGGCGGACCGGCCGGAGATCGCCGAGCAGCTGCTGCGGGTGTTGGCGCGCAGGCTGCGCCGGACCAACGACGCGCTGGCCGACCTGATCTTCACCGACGTTCCCGGCCGGGTGGCCAAGAACCTGCTCCAGATGGCGAGCCGCTTCGGGACCCGTGACGGCGGCGTCCTGCGGGTCACCCACGACCTCACCCAGGAGGAGCTGGCCCAGCTCGTCGGCGCGTCCCGGGAGACGGTGAACAAGGCCCTGGCTGATTTCGCCTCCCGCGGCTGGCTGCGTCTGGACGGCAAGAGCGTCATCATCCTGGACCCGGAGCGGCTGGCGCGGCGCGCCCGCGTCTGAGTTCTCCGCCTCAGCGGGCCCGCCGGTTTCCAGATCGTCGGTCAGCGGGGCGCGGCGACTGCCGGTCAGCCACGGCGCGGCCAGTTGAACAACCGACGTAGCGTGCCCCCTGCGCCTGGATCGGACTGCCGAGGCGCCGGCGCCGTGCCGCGTGCCTTGACCGACGCCACGCCATAGCCCGGACGCGACTCGGCCGCCCGCTCCGTCGGGCCGCCGACCAGGCTCACCGACGACAGCATCTCGCGCATCTGGGCGGCGGTCGGACGGCTCGCGGCGTCGTTGGCCATGCCCGCGCGCAGCACCTCGATCAGCGCCGTCGGGACCCCGGGCAGATCGGGGATCGGCTCGGCGAACAGCTCCATCAAGGTCAGCAGACCCGGATTGACGTCCTCACGCCAACGGGGCGGACGCCCGCGCATCACCGCGTACAGCGTCGCCGACAGGGCGTAGATGTCGACCGGCGGCGACGGGTGGCTGTGTCGGAACATCTCCGGCGATGCGTACGCCGGCGTCATGACCTCAAGGGTGACCGACGTGTCACGATGCTCGGCGAGAATGGCGAGGCCGAAGTCGGCCAGGACCGCGGAGTTGAAGTGTGAGTAGAGGATGTTCGCGGGCTTGATATCCCGGTGCAGCACGCCGAACTCGTGCGCGTAGACGAGCGCGTCGGCGATCCGGACGCCCAGGTCGCGGGCCTCGACGGCGGAAAGCGGGGCGCTGGTCATCCGGTCGCCGTACGAGCCGTCGCACAGCTCCATGATCAGGTAGGGGTGACCGTCCTCGGTGACGCCGACATCGAAGAGGTCCACCACGTGCGGGTGCGAGGAGAGCCGGCCGGAGGCGCGGGCCTCGCGCAGGAACCGGCGCTGGTCACGGTCGTTCTCCAGGCGGTGGTTCTCCACCTTGACGGCGACCTCGCGGCCCACCGAGTCCTGCACGGCCCGGTAGATGGTTGCGTGACCGCCACGCGCCAACAACGAAAAATCTGACAATCCAGGCACGATCGGGGAGCGGAAGCTACGCGGTCGGTCGGTCACACAGAGAAGGTACGCCACGTGCCGCCATCCCGATGTCGGCTAGCCGACCGAACGAGCGGCACAAATCACCCGTAATCTCCGCCACCCGGGCAGGGCGTCGCTCAATCGGCGTCGCCGACCGCCAGCTGGGCCGCCACCGCGTCCGTCGCCGCCCGTTCGCTCGTCTGCTCCGTCGCGTACGCCAACCGCACCGCCTCCTTCGCGACGCCCCGGGCGGCCGCCAGATCCCCGGCGACGGCCAACACCTCCGCCAGCGTCCGGGTCGCCACCACGCCGCTGCGGACGTCCTCGCCAGGCAGCAGCACCGCCTGACGCGCCCACGACAACGCCTCGTCGACCCGACCCGCGGCCAACAGGGCGCGCGCGTACAGAGCGACGGCCTGCCGCCGCGCGTACAACAACGACGGCGCGCCCGACGCCTGCGCGACCGGCGCCAACAGCCGCGACGCGCCCGCCGCGTCGCCGCCCGCCAACCGGGCCGCCGCCAACAACGCGCGCGGTCCGACAACCGCCGCCGGCAGGGCGTCATCGCGACCCGCCACCGCCAGCGCCGCCCGCGCCTCCCCCTCAGCCCCCGGCAGATCCCCGCCCTCCAGCGCCACCAGGCCACGGACCGTGCGGACCAGACCCAACAACAGCGGATGGCCCACCCGCTCGCAGTACCGCAACGCCTCGGCCAGCAGATCCCGCGCATGCTCCGGCTCGGCCAGGTCCCTGGCCACCGCCCCCCGCACCACGAGCGCGAAGCCACGGCCCCAGTCGTCGCCGACCGCCGCGAAGTCCCGGTAGGCGCGCCTGGCCTCCCGGTCAGCCTCGCCCAACTCGCCCAGCTCGGCGGCCGCGAACGCGTTCACCGCGCGCAGCGTGCCCACCGCCCAACCGTCGCCGACCCGCTCCCCCGCCGGCAGAAACGCCTGGCTGAGCCGGCGGGCCTCCAGCAGCCGACCGGCCAGCAGCCGGGTGAACGCCGTCGTCCCGCGCAGCCAGACCTGACCGACCGGGTCGCCCAGCTCGCTGTACAGGGTGGACGCCCGCGCCAACGCGGTCTCGGCGCCGGCGAAGTCCGCCCGGGCCGTGGTCACCCAGGCCAGGTTCTGCAACGACCAGGCCTGCGAACGCCGATCCCCCGCGGCTTCGGCGATCTCGTACGCCTCGGTGAACCTGGCCGCGGCCTCGGTCAGCCGGCCGGACAGATAGTCCAACATGCCCAGCCGGCGCATCGCCTCCGTGCGCGGCGCCGGCAGATCGGCCGCGGTGGCGACAGCCAACGCCTGGGCCCACTGCCGCTCGGCACGGCCGATGTCGCCGGTCACCCGGGCGGCCCGCCCGGCCAGCAGCAGCGCCTGCGCCCGGTCCGCATCGTCGATCTCGTCGGCGGTCAGCTTCTCGACCAGCGTCGACGCCTCGCCGACTCGTCCGACCTGCAACAACGCCCGGGCGTACACCAGCTGGTCAGCGGCCGACAATGCCTCACCGGCCAGCGCCATCGCCCGCTCGGCATACCCCAGAGCCGGCCCCGGCTCCCCGGCGGCGACCGCACGCCTGGCGCAGCGCCCCAGCGCCGCCACCCCCAACGGACGCACCTGCCTGGCCACCGCGTCAGCCCGTAGACCCACCTCGTCGGCAAGCGCCGCCGCCCGCTCCACGTGGTACGCCACGAACAGGTCCCGGCCCAGCTCCTCGTCTGGCTCGGGCAGCGCCGGCGCGCTGAGGTCGGCGAAGCTCGCCGCCGCCTCGGCATCGCAGGTGGCCGCCCAGCGGCCCAGGAACGCATGCCGTTGGGCCAGGTCGGCCTTGCCGATGCCCACATATGCGGCTTGGCGCATGAGCGGCGTCAGGAAGGCGTAACCGCCGCGGACCCGGTGCAGCATCCGGCGCTGGAGCAGATCGTCAAGGGCCCGCTCCAGCTCCGCCGCCGCCGCCCCGAGCCGCCCGCCGCGCCGCTCCCGCAGCGCCTCGAGCACCGCCCCGGGCACAGTGTCGCCCACGACCGCGGCGTCCCGCAGCACCGACCGGGCATCGCCGGGCAGCGAGTCGATCCGGGCGGCGAGCACCGCGGCCAGGTCTCGCGAGAGCAGCCGGCTGCCGAGCGAGCCGGCCGCCAGGCGCCACACCGGGCCGGCGTCGGCCTGGCTGGCGGCCTCGGTCAGCGCCCCCCGCTCGATGAGCAGAGTCACCAGCTCGGCCAGGTAGAACGGGTTGCCCTGCGCCGTGGCCAGCAGCGCGTCGGTGTCCCCCTGGGGCAGCCGCCCGCCACCCAGGTAGGCCGAGAGCAGGCGGGCCGCGTCGGCGCCCCGCAGCGGAGGCAACGAACGCACCTCCGCGTCGGCGATGCCGGTCAACGCCCCAGCGGTGCGGACCAGCTCCGGTCGGCCGAGCAGCAGTGTCAACACCGGCCCGGACAACCGTGACAGGGTGTCGCCGATCGCCGCCAGGGCGTCGGGGGTGGCATCGTGAAGATCGTCGATGACGACCAGCAGCGGGCCTTCCTCGGTCAATGCGCTGAGCAGCTCGGCGACCGCGTGCGACACGGCGTCGGTGGCGTCCGGTGCGGCGGCCCCGGGCCGGTCCTCGTCGGCTGGCGGCCGGGGCGTCACCTCGCCGAAACCCAGCAGGCCCAGCAGCAGGTCCGTGGGCAGGGCGCGCTCGCCGCCACGGCCCAGCCGCGCGGCCAACCGGTGGAAGCGGTCCTCGACGGCCGGCCGGGCCTCGGTGGTGTCGGCGGGTAGACCGATCGCCGACCGGACCAGATCCGCCAGCGGCGCCAGCAGGCGGCGCTCGCCGAACGCGGCGCAGCGCGCCGCCAAGACCCGGGCCGGCCGACCGGCGTACGGGCCGGGGCCGGGCTCGTAGTCGGCGGCGGCCCGCTGGGCCTCGGCGGCGAAGCGGCTCTTGCCGGTGCCAGCCTCGGCGGTCAGAAGCATGACGTACGGCTCACGCCGGTCGACGACCTCGGCGAGCCGGCCGACGAACCGGCCCAGGTCCGACTCCCGTCCGACGAACGGCGCCTCGTCGCCGAGGCCGGGCCGGGTGCCGGGGGCGTCGTGCAGGCCGAGCAGCTCGAACGTCTCGACCGGGACCCGTTTGCCCTTGAGTCGCAGCGCCCGTAGCTGTCGCCAGGACGCCAGATGCCGGGTGGCCGTCGCCGTGGCCGCCCCGGCGTAGACGGCGCCGACGGCGGCCGCGTCCGCGAGCCGGGCGGCGGTGTTCACGGTGTCGCCAATGACGGTGTACTCGATGGCGGCCTGGACCCCGGCGACCACCTCGCCGGTGTTGAGGCCGACGCGCAGCCCCAGCGGGGCGCCCCCGCCGCGTTCGTCGTCGAGCACCCGACGCACCGAGCGCTGCATGGACAGCGCGGCCCGGATCGCCCGCTCGGCGTCGTCCTCGTGGGCCACCGGCGCGCCGAAGACGGCCATGATGCCGTCGCCGGTGAGCTTGTCGACGTGGCCGCCGTAGGTCTTGACCGCGCCGGCGAGCGAGGCAAGCACCCGGTCGGTGACGGCGCCGACCCGCTCCGGGTCGACGTCCTCGGACCAGGAGGTGAAGTCGGACAGGTCCCCGAACAGCACCGTGACGACCCGCCGCTCGGCGATCGGGAGGGTGGCGGCGAGGGCCAGAGCGAGCCCGCAGTGGTGGCAGTAGCGGGCGCCGGGGACGGCGACGGTGCCGCAGCGTGGGCAGGTCACGTCCGCTCCCCTCGCACATGTTCAAGCTGGGCCCGGGCGGACCATTCAGCCGCTTCCCGGAGCGCGGGGTCGAGGCCGGCGTAGACGCGGTCGACGATGTCGGCCGCGGTGACGGCGCCGGCCCGTACCGCCGCCCGCACCTGTTCGAGCCGGGCGAGCCGATGGTCGCGGTAGAACGCCGCTGCGGCGGCGGTGTCGGCGAGCGCGGGCCCGTGTCCGGTCAGCGCGGGCACGCCCGCGTAGGCGGCAAGCGTGGCGAGGCTGTCGAGGTAGTCGGCGAGGCTGCCGTCGGGCCACGCCACGACGGTGGTGCCGCGCCCGAGGATGGTGTCGCCGGTGGCGACGACCCGCTCTCCGGCGACCTCGGCGACGAGACAGACCGAGTCGGCGGTGTGGCCAGGGGTGGCGAGCCGGGTGATGGTGAGACGGTTGACGGTCAGCTGGTCGCTGTCGACCAACTCGGCGCCGGCGCGGTCGCAGAACGTGTCGAGGCCCTCGATGTGGTCGTGGTGTCGGTGGGTGACCAGCACCTGGCCGACCGGCCCGAGGGCGAGGACGGCGTCGAGGTGGCCGTGGTCGAGCGGCCCGGGGTCGATGACGACCGCCGGCGCGTCGGGCGAGGGCCTCAACACCCAGGTGTTGGTGCCGTCGAGGGTCATCGGGCCTGGATTGGGGGCGCGAACCAGCGTCACCCAGCCCGGAAGCCGCTCGGTCGCTGTTGCTGCGGACACCGTGACGCGTGCCGGACCCCCCACCATGACAGCGATACTAGGCCCGTCCCCGCGTCCCACCCCGCCACCCCGTGATGATCATGACTCCTACGGGAAAACCCGTCCGATTTAGGCGGTATCGCTCATGCTCAACAGCCAGAACGGACAGACGGCGGGGCGGGGCGGGGCGATCGGACGAGCGATCGGCGGGGCGTCAGCGCACCTCGGCGATGATCTCGATCTCGACCGGGGCGCCGAGCGGCAGCTCGGCGACGCCGACGGCGCTGCGGGCATGGACCCCCGCGTCGCCCAGCACCCGCCCAAAGAACTCCGACGCCCCGTTGACGACGCCGGGCTGCCCGGTGAAGCCCTCAGCCGATGCGACGAAGCCGGTCACCTTGACGATCCGGACCAGCTTGTCCAGCCCGACCACCGAATCGACCGCGGCCAGCGCGTTCAGCGCGCACCGCTGCGCCAACTCCGTCGCCTCGCCTGGCGAGACCTCGGCGCCGACCTTGCCGGTGGCCAACAGCTTCCCGTCGACCATCGGCAGCTGGCCGGACACGTAGACGTGGTCGCCCAAGCGCGTCGCCGGCACGTACGCGGCCAGCGGCGGGGTGACCTCAGGAAGCGTCAGGCCCATCTCGGCGAGTTTGGCCCGCACGTCGACGCTCACGCGGCTCCGCCCTTCGGGCGCTTGAGGTAGGCGACGAGCTGCTCGGGGTTCGGCCCCGGCACGACGGCCACCAACTCCCAGCCGTCCTCGCCCCAGGTGTCCAGGATCTGCTTGGTGGCGTGCACCAGCAGGGGCACCGTCACGTACTCCCATTTCTGCATGCCAGGCACGATACCGGCGCGCCCGGACCGGCCCCGCCAGGGCCGAACCCAGGCGACACTGGGCACATGCCGGACGAACCAGACCAGCAACCCGCCGCCCCGCCGCCGCCGGCCGCGCCGCCGCCGCCGTCATCCACGCCGCCTGCCACGCCGTCATCCACGCCGCCGTCCGCTGACGCCCCGACCCGCCGCCGTCCGGCGCGGCGCCTCGCCCTGCTCACCGCGCTGGCCGCCATCGTGCTGCTGTGCGCCGGCGGCGGCCTCACCGCCTGGCTGGTCAGCCGGGACACCCGGATGGGCGCCAGCGACCCGGCAGTCGCCGTCAACGAGTTCCTCACCACCGTCTACACCGCCCGGGACACCGCCCGGGCCGCCGACCTGACCTGCCCCGCCGCCCAGGACTCCGGCGCGGTGCGGGCCCGCGTCAACGATCTCGACGCCATGCTCGACGGCCTCACCGATCCGGCGATCACCTGGACGCCGCCGGCCCCCGTCCGCGACGGCGACGACCGGACCGCCGCAGACGTGACAGTGACCCTCGCCACCACAGACGAGCGGACCTCCGAGCAGCGCCTGCGGCTGACCGTCGTCCGCGACAACGGCTGGTGGGTCTGTGACGTCGCGTCCAGCTGACGGCAGCCTGCCTCGGCTAACCTCGCCACCGTGACTCCCGCGACGGCGCCCCGATGAACCCCGCCTGGCCGGCCCGGCTGCATGTGGTGACCGGCAAGGGCGGCGCCGGCAAGACGACCGTGGCCGCCGCGCTGGCCCTGGCGTTGGCCGCCGGCGGCCAGCGCGTCCTGCTCGTCGAGGTCGAGGGACGGCAGGGCATCGCGCCGCTGTTCGGCGTCGACCCGCTGCCGTACGAGGAGCGTCCGGTGGCGGTCGTTCCCGGTGGCGGGGAGGTCCGAGCGCTGGCGGTGGACGCCGAGGAGGCGCTGCTGGAATACCTGGCGATGTTCTACAAGCTGGGCGCCGCCGGCCGGGCGCTCGGCAAGATCGGCGCGATCGACTTCGCCACGACGATCGCCCCGGGCCTACGGGACGTCCTGCTCACCGGCAAGGTCAAGGAGGCCACGACCAGGGCCGTCGGCGGGCGGCACGTCTACCAGGCGGTGGTCCTGGATGCCCCGCCCACCGGTCGGATCGGACGTTTCCTCAACGTCACCGCCGAGACGGCCCGCCTCGCCAAGGTCGGACCGATCAAAACCCAGAGCGACGGGGTGTCGGCGCTGCTGCGCTCGCCGATGACCGCGGTGCACGTGGTGACGTTGCTCGAGGAGATGCCCGTCCAGGAGACCGCCGACGCCCTGGCAGAGCTCACCAGGCTCGGCATCCCGACCGGCAGGATCGTGGTCAACGCCGCCCACCCGCCGCTGCTGACGGGCGGCCGCCCTACCGCGACGGCGATCCGCAAGGGCCTGGCCGCGGCCGGACTGGCCAGCGATCCGGCGACAGTGTCGGCGCTGCGCGCGGAGGCTGACGCGCATCGGGCCCGGGCGACGGCCGAGGCAGGCCTGCGCGCCGAGCTGGCCGGCCTCGGCCAGCCGATGATCGAGCTACCGCTGCTGCCGGACGGCGTCGACCGGGCGAGCCTCGACCTGCTCGCCGCGATGCTGGCCGAGCCGCCGGCGGCGGGGCCCGGCTAGGCTCGGACCGTGCCGGATGCCCTGAACCTGGACGCGATCGTGGCCGATCCTGGCACCCGGATCGTGGTCTGTTGCGGCGCGGGCGGCGTCGGAAAGACGACGACAGCGGCGGCGTTGGCGTTACGGGCGGCCGAGCGGCACGGCCGACGCACGGTAGTTCTGACGATCGACCCGGCCCGCCGGTTGGCGCAGGCGCTCGGCCTCGTGGAGCTGGACAACTCACCGCGTCTGGTCTCAGGCTTCGATCCGTCCGCCGGCGGCGAGCTGCACGCCATGATGCTCGACATGAAACGCACCTTCGACGAGGTCGTGCTCGCCCATACCGACCCGGTCCGGGCGCAGGAGATCTTCGCCAACCCCTTCTACCAGGCGATGAGCTCCACCTTCGCCGGCACGCAGGAGTACATGGCGATGGAGAAGCTGGGGCAGCTGCACGCCCGCGGCGAGTGGGACCTCATCGTGGTGGACACGCCGCCGTCGCGGTCGGCCCTGGACTTCCTCGACGCCCCGGCCCGGCTGTCCCGATTCCTCGACGGGCGGATGTTGCGCCTGCTCATGGCCCCCGCCCGGGGCGGACGCAGCCTGTTCAGCCTCGCCACGGCGGCGGTCGGGGTGTTCTCCCGGGCGGTGCAGAAGATCCTCGGGGCGCAGCTGCTCGCTGACCTGTCCGGTTTCGTCGCCGCGCTGGACTCGATGTTCGGCGGCTTCCGCCAGCGCGCCGAGGAGACCTACCAGGTGCTCCAGAACCGGGAGACGGCGTTCCTCGTGGTCGCCGCGCCCGAGCCCGACGCGATCCGGGAGGCCGGGTACTTCGCGCAGCGGCTGCGGCAGGAGCGGATGCCGCTGGCCGGGCTGGTCCTCAACCGGGTGCACGGGACGGCCATCCCGGAGTTGACAGCGGCGGCGAGCCTGGCCGCGGCGCACCAGCTGGAGTCGGCGGTCGGGCATCAGGGCGTCGCTGACGTGCTCCGGGTACACGCGACCGTCGCGCGTCGCGCGGACCGGGAGCGCCTCGTAGCCGGGCGTTTCGCCGACGAGTTCCCGGATGTCGCGACGGTTTCGGTGACGGCGCAGCCCGTCGACGTCCATGACCTCGACGGGCTGCGGCTGATCGGCGAGAACCTCGCCGTATGACGACCCCGCTCGTGGCGCCGGATCCTAGCCGACCGGTACGAGCACCTTCTCCTCGTCCTGCTCCCGCATGGCGACCTCGAACATGCGCCGCCAGCTGGTGATCTGCGGGTGACGCCGCAGCAGCGCCCGCCGCTCGCGTTCGGTCATCCCGCCCCAGACCCCGAACTCGATGCGGTTGTCAAGCGCGTCGGCCAGGCACTCGTACCTCACCGGGCAGCTTCGGCAGATCCGTTTCGCCACGTTCTGCTCGGCGCCCTGGACGAACAACGCGTCCGGATCGCCGTTCCGGCACGCGGCCAGACTGGGCCAGTCCGTGATCATGCCCATCAGTGCACGTCCCCCCTTGTCGCGTTCCCCCTCGTCACCCTCGCGCCTCGGCGCTGCGCTGACCGGCGCTGCGCGGCGACCCCCTGCCGCACACCTGTCGGTCGCTTCTCCGCCATCGCTCACCCGCGGCGCGCGGGCTTGTGACACTCGCCGGACCATCATGCTCTGTAGTCATCCGATTACGCAACGTTGTCTGCCAAATCAGCGACCCCAGGAGGACTGGACCGGCTCGCACCGCTTCCACCGACCCTGACACCCGTCGCGACCTGCACGAACACCTCGACCCACGCGCACGCCGACCCGGCCCCGACCAAGAGAACAGAAGCCGGAGACACGCCGGGGACACCTCGGCCAGCCGGAGTCCGGCACGTGATCATTAATCGCAGTCAACCCGACGCCAGCGGACGCGTGTGGAACGCAACGAGAACATCGTTCAAAAGAAGTGGCGGCTCTGCGACACGGCGCAGCGCCGCCCGGCGCCCCGGTCCCCGACTCGACGTCGGCCACCCGGCCCCCACTAATGACCAGGCCCAAGCCCGAAATGAGCCGAGCGCCGGAGGGCAACGCGGGCACGCGTCACGTAACCTTGCCGCGTGAATGTATGGCGCGGCATCGATCGCCGCCGAGCCAAGGCCGTCAGCACCATCACGGACCGGCTTGAGAAGAGCGGCATAACCGGGCAGAAGATACGTCTCGGACGAATCTTCACGGGGCACCGTGACCGCAGTCTCGTGAGCAGCTTCGCGGCGCTCGCCGTCTGCGGCGTCCTCACGGGCCTTGTCGTGGCCGCCGCTGCCTTCCCCGGCGCCGCGATGAGCGGGCTGGCGGTCAAGGCCGGCGCCGAGACATTCGCCAAACTCCCCAGCGAGCTGATCGTCAAACAGGCGCCGCAGATCACCTACGTCTACGCCAACGACGGACGCACCCCGTTGGCCACTCTCTACGACGAGAACCGCAGCGACACCCGGCTCGACCAGATCGCCCCGGTGATGCGCCAGGCCATCATCGCAGCCGAGGACCACCAGTTCTACGAGCACAACGGTGTTGACCCGCGCGGCATCGCCCGGGCGCTGGTCGCCACCGGCTCCGGCGGCGACCAGCAGGGCGGCTCCACGCTGACCATGCAGTACGTCCGCCAGGCGATCTCCTACTCGGCCGAGAAGCCCGCCGACGTCGTCGCCGCCACCGAGGACACCCCCGCGCGCAAGCTGCGCGAGGTCCGCTACGCGGTGTCGCTGGAGCGGGAGCTCAGCAAGGACGAGATCCTGGAGCGCTACCTCAACATCGCCCCGTTCGGCAACGGCACCTACGGGGTCTTCGCCGCCAGCCGGGTCTACTTCGGCAAGCATCCCAAAGACCTAACCATCGACCAGGCGGCCATGCTCGCCGGCATGGTCAAGGCCCCGTCGGCGTTCGACCCGAACACCCCGACCGGCTACCCGCAGGCCGTCGCCCGACGCGACTACGTCATCGGACAGATGGTCGAGACCGGCGCGATCACCCCGGCACAGGCCACCACCGCCAAGGCCGCGCCGCTCAAGGTCGGCAACAAGCGCACCCCGAACGGCTGCGTCAGCACGCCCAAGAACGACTGGGGGTTCTTCTGCGACTACCTCTACCGCTGGTGGATGGAGCAGGAGGAGTTCGGCGAGACCGCGTACGACCGGGAACGCGCCCTCAACAGCCAGGGTTACAAGATCATCACGACGCTCGATCCGAAGATCCAGTCCAGCGCTAAGCGGGCCGTCGAGCGGCACCTGCCGACCGGCAACCGACACGCGCTCATGATCGCCGCGGTGGAGCCAGGCACCGGACGCGTACGCGCCATGGCCACGAACCGTAACTACAGCCTCGACCAGTCCAAGAACAAGCCCTCCACCAACCCGGACAAACGCCGGCTCAAGATGAAGGGCACCTACCCGAACACCACCAACCCGCTGATCACCGGCGGCGGCGACATCGCCGGTTACCAGGCCGGCTCCACATTCAAAATGTTCACCGCCGTAGCCGCGCTGGAAAAGGGCATGCCGCTGGCCACCAGCTACCGGGCGCCTGGCCAGATCCGCACGAACTACGTCGTCGAGTACGGGTCGCCGTCCGCTTGCCGCGGCACCAACCGCTGGTGCCCTAAGAACGCCGACCCCAGCATGAACGGCGTCCGCACAATGTGGACGGGCTTCGGGCGTTCCGTCAACACCTACTTCGTCAAGCTCGAAGAGCAGGTCGGCGCCGACCGCGCCGTGCGGGCCGCGGAGAAACTGGGCATCAGGTTCCGGGCCGCCAACGACCAGTACTACTCCCAGAACGCCAGGACCTGGGGCGCCTTCACCCTGGGGGTCTCCCTGACGACCCCGTTGGAGGTCGCCAACGCCTACGCCACCCTCGCGGCCGAAGGCAAGTACTGCGAGCCGATCCCCGTCCAGGAGATCCGTAAGGGCGACCAGGCGTTGAAGGTCGCCAACCCGCGCTGCGAGCAGGTCGTCAAGACCGAGGTCGCGCGGGCGGCCATCGACATGGCCCGGTGCCCGGTCGGCGACCGGTCCGCGACCACCAGATGCGACAGCGGCACCTTTTCCAGCGGGCGTGGACTCGTGGGCAAGCCGGTAGCGGGCAAGACCGGCACTACCGACGGAAACAAGACCGCGAACCTGGTGCTCACCTCGAAGAAGCTCGCCGTGGCCGGCACCATGGCCGACCCCGACTGGGCGAACACCTACGCCGAGATGAGCAGCAACGTCGTCAACTACGCGGTCGGCGAAGCCCTACGGGACGGGCTCCAGGGCATCGAGTCACCGAACTTCACCGCACCCGACGGCGGACTGGTCAACGGCGAACAGCGCCGTATCCCATCGGTGACCTGCACGCCAATCGAGACCGCCATGTCGCGGATCCGCGTCGCCGGCTTCAGCCCTGAACTCGGGCGTCGGGTCGAGTCACGCTGCCCGACCGGAACAGCGGCGGGCACCGACCCCGAGTGGCGGACCATCAAGGGCGGCCCGGTCGTCATCGACATCAGCAACGGCAGGAAACCCCAACCCGATGCTGACCGGCAGATCCCGACCGACCCGGACGGCCTCCTGCCCGGTGAGACCGCCGTGCCGCGCCGGGACGAATTCCCCGGCTGACCTCTCACGATCGCTGCTGGACGGCCCGCACGCGCACGCGGGCCGTCCAGTTTCCCGCTCAGGCGGCCAGTTGTCGCCTGACCTCCGCGGCGACCCGTCCACCCTCGGCCCGCCCCGCGACGGCCGCCTGGGCGACCTTCATCGCCTGCCCCATCGCCTTGGGGCCGTCGAACCCGCCGGCCACCAGCGCCTCGGCGACAATGACGGTCAGGTCGTCGTCCGACAGCTGCGCCGGCAGGTAGCGATCCAGGACGCCACCCTCGGCCAGCTCACGCGCCGCCTGCTCGGCGCGTCCTGCGTCAGCGAACGCGGTAGCCGCCTCACGACGCTTCTTGGCCTCCTTCACCAGTACCGCCAACACCTCGTCGTCGGTCAGCTCACGGGCGGCGGCGCCGGCGACCTCCACGGTGCGGACGGCAGCCAGGGCCATCCGCAGCGTCGACGTGACCAGCTCATCCCGGGCCTTCATCGCGGTCCGTAGGTCGGCGTTCAGGGAGTCCTTCACAGCGCTCATGGCTGCAAAAACTACTCCGGTCGGCATTCGGACGCCCACCGATATCGACAGCGCGGCCCTCGGCGGGATCTGGCCAGCACAGCATCAGCCTGGTCTCCGTCAGCTCCCCACGCGGGAAACTAACCTGGTCGTATGCAAACGCCTGTGGCTGACCGGTCCGCCCGCCCCGCAACGACCCGCGGCAGGAATGGGCGGCGGCTACTCCAGGCCGCCTCGTGGGCCGTCGCCGCCGGTGTCGCCACCCTCGCGTACGCGTCGCTCGTCGAACGCAACATGTTCGCCATCCGCCGCTTCGACGTGCCGGTGCTCGCCCCTGACGCGGAGCCACTGCGCGTGTTGCATGTTTCCGACCTGCACATGACCCCCGGGCAGGGCCGCAAACAGCAGTGGGTGGCCGCCCTCGCCGGGTTGGACCCGGATCTGGTCCTGGTCACCGGCGACAACCTCGGCCATCCCGATGGGCTCGACGGGGTGGTACGGGCGTTCCAGCCGCTGTTCCAGGTTCCAGGCGCGTTCGTCTTCGGCTCCAACGACTACACCGGTCCGGTCTGGAAGAACCCGTTCGGCTACTTCGCCAGCGAACGGGAGTACACCCACGGCGTCGACCTACCGGTAGAGGACCTGCGGGAGGTCTTCACCGGCGTCGGCTGGCACGACCTCAACAACGCCCGCACCACGATCACCGCCGGTGGCCGCCTCATCGAGCTGGCCGGAGTCGACGACCCGCACATCCAGCGCGACGACTGGCCAGCCGTCGCCGGGCCCGCGTCGCCGGACGCGGCCGTCCGGGTCGCCCTCGCTCACTCGCCCGAGCCGCCGCTACTGGACCTCATGGCCGCCGACGGCTTCGATTTGCTGCTCGCCGGGCACACCCACGGCGGTCAGGTGTGCCTACCCGGCGTCGGGGCGCTGGTCACCAACTGCGGCCTGCGGCGCAGCATGGCCAAAGGCCTGCACCGATGGCCCGGCTCGGACGCCTGGCTACACGTCACCGCCGGCGTCGGCACCCATCCGACCGCGCCCGTGCGGTTCGCGTGCCGACCGGAGGCGTCGCTGCTGACGCTCATCCCACGGTGACAGACCTGTCCGGATACCCGCGTTGGACGGCCGAAGATGGTGGGCTACGATAGCTCGGCACCACCGGGGTATGGCGCAGCTTGGTAGCGCGCTTCGTTCGGGACGAAGAGGCCGTCGGTTCAAATCCGGCTACCCCGACCACAAAACAGCAGTTCAGTGGCAGTCTTCCATCGACGGAGGACCGACCGTGGCTGTACTCCGCCCCGCCGGTGAACAGGTGGGGAGCAGAATGACCGTGCATCAGCGAATCGTGGGTAGCCGCGCCTCTCTCCCCGCGCCGATCTGATCGTCCTAGAGCTGGCCGGTCGTCGCTGTTCTGATCCCGTCAAGCGCTCGGCGACGAGCTTGTCGCGTTGCTGACCGGGAAGGCCGACTCGTACGAGGCAGGTCTGCGGTCATCGCCCGAGGCTGTCGAGGGCCTCCCGTCGCCAGCGCGCCGATCGCTGACTCAGGGCAACGACCTCTTTACATAATCGTGGCTATCGATGCCATGTCGGATGATGAGAGAGTGATCACAGCCATGTGAAACCGCAGGAGGGGAGGCGTCGATGCGCAAGGTCCTGGCCGTGGCGGTCGTGGCAGCCGTCCTCGGCACGGCTGGGCTGGTGACCCGTGGGCAGGCTGATGCGGCGCCGCCCATGCGCGCGCTGGTCCCGCTGTACGTCCTGCCGCCGGAGTCCGACGACGCCTACAGCGACTGGCACCGCGCCTGCGACTCCTCCCCGGCCGGCTCGGCGATCGTGGCCAACGTCTTAAGCGGTCCGGGTGACACTCTCAACCAAAATTATCTGGCCGCCATCCAGTACTGCGCGCTTGCCGGTCAGCGGGTGCTGGGATACGTGCACACGGAGTGGGGCCGACGGTCCGCAGAGCTGGTCCACGCCGAGATCGACCGGTGGCACGGCCTCTACGGCAGCTGGATCAGCGGCGTCTTCGTCGATGAGATGGCCACTGACATCGCCACAGCCAGCTACTACCGTGCCCTATACGCCCGGGCCAACGAACGCCGCGCCGGCGCCCTGGTGGTCGGCAACACGGGCACAGCGTCCGGGACGGGCTGGCACCTCACCCAGCCGGCCGCCGCCGACATCCTGGTGATCTTCGAGGGCCCGGCGGCCAGCCTCGGTTCCTTCGCCGCGCCGGAATGGGTGCAGCAGACGCCGCCGGAGCAGTTGGCGGCGCTGGTCTACGAGACCAGTAGGGAAACGGTTCCCGCGGCGTGCGACGCGCTGCGGGCGCTGCCGGTCGCCTGGGCACACGTCACACCGGAGACGCTTGCCGACAACCCGTGGGACCGGTTGCCCGCGCCCGCCTACACCAACCGGGTCCGCAACGCCTGCCGATAGGTCGCCAGGATGAGTAGCTCTACTCATCCGACCACGCAGGCGAGCCGCGATGATCGATGGATGACGATCACCCCCTCGCCAGCCGCGCGAGCGTTGTCCGCCGCGGCGCTCGCGCTCATCACCGTAGCGCTGTGGTGGGCCTGGCTCGGCCACGACACCACGTACTACTTCGACCAGCAGTTGCAGACCCACCAGGGCCCCTATCGGGCCTGGCAGGTGGCAGGCTGCGCCCTGACGCTCGTGGCCGTCGCGGTCGTGGCCGTCTGGCGACTGCCGCTGTGGGTAGTCGTCATAGTGCTGCCGGCCGCGCTGACGCTGGCGTGGTCCTGGCGGGCGGCTGAAGACAGCAGCGGAATGTGGATAGTCGGCGCCGTCATGGTCTACCTCGGCTCGACGGCCGCGGCAGCCCTGGTCGGTGGGCTGACCGCGTTCGTCCGCCGGGAGCTGCGGCGCGACCACCCGCGGGTGTCCGCGCCGAGCGCAACGCCCTGACCTGCTGGTTCTCTCACTAGCCCAGATGCGCCGCCGGGGCGGTGTTTGATCAGACCTCTGGCGGGAAGCACGGCCGGATGGCGTACCAGGAGATCGACGCCCCGTTCAGCGGGAGCCCCCAGCCGGAACGGGTGGTGACGGCCGACAGTCTCGGCCGGGTCCTGCTCACCGTAACGGCGCGGGCGCTCGCCGGGCGGGCCGGCGACGAACTCGACGAGCCGACGGCTGCGTCCCGGGCCCGCGGCTTCGCGGCCACCTCAGATGACGAGGCGCTCGCCGCCGGGGCAGCCCGGGTGGCGCTGGCGCCGGAGGACCTCAAGCTGGTGGACGCCGACGCGGTGGCGGCCTGGGTCACCGCGCAGTATCCGGTCGTCGACCCGGGGTTCCCGGCGGTGGTGATCGGCTCGCCGCACGGCTCAGCCGCCCACCTCGCCGCGACGATGGGGGCGCCCTGGCTGCCAGCGAGCTTTGAGGTGACGGTGCGCTGGCCCGACGGCGCGGTCGATGACCCGGAGGCCGCGCAGCGGCAGGGCGCGGCGAGCGCCAGCGACCTGCTGGCGGCGAATCCGTCGGTGGCCATCCGCCAGGTACACGACCCGGTGTTGCGCGGGCCGGCGGCCGGAACGACATTGTCACTGTTCACGCGCTGGCGCCGGCTGCCCCCGGCGTACCGGGTTTTCCTGCTGCGACAGCTGCGTCCGGGCGCGACGGTGCTGCTGGTCGGCGACGGCCGGACCTGGCCGGTGTTCGACCTCGGCGCGGCGCACAGCTTTCAGCTCGGCGCTCCGTCGTCGGGCCTACAGCCGGACGATTTCGTGCGCCCGGGCCCGGACCTCGTGCAGGCGTTGCGTCGTGCCGACGGCGAGCCGCGGGCGTGGCTGCCACCGGCGACGCCGCCCACGATGGGTTTGGCCGAGTCGGGCCTTGAGGTCGAGTTCGAGGACGATCTGCGGGAGACCGTCGGCGATGTGGCCGGCAGGCCGCTGAGCGTGCGGTACGGGCGTCCGGCGGCCCTGTCGGCGGCGGTCGCCGGGTCGGTGCGGGGCTGGTTGGTGGGGGCGGGCAAGAGCGCCGACCGGTTGGCGGTGGGTTGCGGGCGGCTGCTGGACCCTGGTCAGGCGCTGCGCAGCGCGCTGGTGCCGTACTGGTGCGAGGCGCCGCTGCGGGACGAGGTGGCCGAGGCGGAGTGCTGGGTGGCGGGATCGCCGGCGTTCCGCAGCATCGATGTGCTCATCGAACCCCCGGGACGGCCGTCGGCTGTGGTGGCGCCGCTGCGCCAGTGGGACGCCGTGGCCTGGTTCAGCCAGCAGCGGGCGGCGGTGGACAGGCTCGGCACCCGTAGTTACCCGTACGGGACGCTGCCGACCCGGCATGCGAGCCTGGTGCTGTCGGCGCTGCGCGAGGATCTGCCGGTTCCGCCGCCGATGACGCCGGAGGCGGCAACCCGGGATCTGCGGGCCTACGGCACGCCTCTGGGCCTCAGCGTCTGTTAGACCGCGGGCCTCCCAACTGCCGGAGCAGCCCGTCCTTCGTCTGTTGTTTGAGGGTGTGACGCGCGCTGCTGGGCTCGCCCGGGCCGGTGGTGGACTGAGGGTACGCAGGGCGCGCGGAAGCGTTCGGGGAATTCGCAATCACAGTACTTACCCCGAAATTTCGTGTTAAACCATTCTCACGTTGGCCAGTATCAGAAACACCCGCCGCGGAGAGGGGAGCCGCCATGCGTACCGCGCTGGGCCCAGGCTGCCGCACCGATCAGGGTGACCTCGTCGACCTTGACGCCGCCGCCGAGACGTACGCCGGGCTCGTCGCGGACCTGCCACCGGGCAGCGCCCGTAGCGGCGCCCGCGATGCCATGGTGTCCGCCGCTCTGCCGTTCGCCGGCCGGCTTGCCCGCCGGTACCGCAACCGCGGCGAGCCGCTGGAGGACCTCGAACAGGTGGCCCGGCTCGGGCTGGTCAAGGCCGTCGACCGGTACGACCCCGAGCGCGGCTCGTTCACGGCGTTCGCCGTCATCACCATCACGGGCGAGCTGCGCCGCCACTTCCGTGACCACTCGTGGGGGGTGCATGTGCCGCGCCGGCTCCAGGAGCTGAGCCTCGACGTCACCCAGGCCACCACGATCCTCACCAACCAGCTGTCCCGGTCTCCGACCACCGGCGAGCTGGCCGAGTATCTCGGCGTTGACGAGAGCGAGGTCCGCACCGGACAGGAGCTGGCCGTCGCCTACACCGCGACCTCGCTCAACCGCCCTGTCTCCGAGGACGGGCGGGCGGAGCTGGGCGAGATGCTCGGCGGTCCCGACGGCGAGTTGGCCCTGGTCGAGGACCGACTCACCGTTGCCAAGCTCATCGCCCGGATGCCCGCCCGGGAGCAGCGGATCCTGGCGATGCGCTTCTACGGGAACCACACCCAGGACGAGATCGCCGCCCAGTTCGGCATCTCCCAGATGCACGTCTCCCGGCTGCTGTCCAAGGCGCTGACCTGGCTGCGGCACGCCATGCTCACCGACGGCCCCGCGATCTGGCCGGATTCCTCCCCTGGCGCCACGCCGTCGGCCCGGGTCACCCACGAACGGCAGCGGGTCACCGTGGCCGTGCGTGGGGAGATCGACCGCGACTCGGCGTCGACGTTGCGCACCGGGCTCGCCTCGGCGATCCGCACCGCCGACGGCGCGCGCTTTGTGCTGGTCGACTTCGACGAGGTTCCGTTCATCGACGCGGCCGGTCTGGCCGCGCTCGTCGACGCCGAAGCCGACGCCCGGTTGGCGGGGCTGCGGGTGGTGATCCGCCAGGCCCCGGTGCATGTCCGACGGGTGATCACCGCCGCGGGCCTGCACCGGCTGCTGGAGCCGGTCCGGGCGCCACAGCCGGTCTGACCGGGCGCCGGTCTCCTGATCAGCGGGCCGCCAGCTCGGTGGCGAGCAGCTCGCCGATCTGGGCGGTGTTGAGCGCCGCGCCCTTGCGCAGGTTGTCGCCGGTGACGAAGAAGGCCAACGCCCGCGGGTCGTCGACCGCGCGCCTGATCCGACCCACCCAGGTCGGGTCGGTGCCGACGGCGTCGATGGGCATCGGGAACTCGCCAGCCGCCGGATCGTCCACCAGGACCACTCCAGGCGCCTGCCGCAGGATGTCCTGCGCCTCGGCGGCGTCCACCTCGCTGGCGAAGACCGCGTGGACGGCCACCGAGTGACCGGTCACCACCGGAACCCGCACACATGTCGCCGACACCTTGAGGTCCGGCAGCCCGAGGATCTTTCGGGTCTCGTCGCGCAGGCGCAGCTCGTCGGAGGACCAGCCGCCGTCGGCTACCGTTCCGCTCCACGGGACGACGTTGAGGGCCACCGGCGCCGGGAACGGGCCGAGGTCGTCGCCGACTGCCCGGCGGACGTTGCCCGTACGCGAGCCGAGCGCCGCGTCGTCGCCTACCTTGTCGAGCTGGCGGCGGAGCGTGTCGACACCGCCCTGGCCAGCGCCCGAGACCGCCTGGTACGACGCCACGACCAGCTCCCGGAGCCCGTACTCGCGGTGCAACGGCGCCACCGCCATGATCATCGCCATGGTGGTGCAGTCCGCGTTGGCCACGATCCCCTTCGGCCGGTTCCGCGCCGCCTCCGGATTGATCTCCGGGACCACCATCGGCACGTCATGGTCCATCCGGAAGGCGCCGGAGTTGTCGATGACGATCGCGCCGCGCCCGACCGCGACCGGCGCCCAGTGCTCCGACACCTCGTCCGGCACGTCGAACATCGCCACATCGACGCCGTCGAAGACCTCGGGCGTCAGCGACACAACGACGGTCGGCTCGCCACGGCAGACCACCGTTCGGCCGACCGACCGCGACGAGGCGATCAGCCGGATCTGACCCCACACGTTCATGCGCGCCGACAGCAGCTCACACATGACTGAGCCGACGGCCCCGGTCGCGCCCACCAACGCCAACGTCGGCTGATTACGCGGATCACGCGGCCGGACCCGGGCGACGCCCCCCGATTGCTGGCTCGGCGCAGCGGACGGGAGCGTCATGGTCATCGCCCAGTACCCGCGTACACGACCGCTTCCTCGTCGCCGCCGAGTTCGAACGCGTCGTGCAGGGCCCGGACGGCGACATCCAGGTCGTTGTCGCGGCACACCACCGAGATCCGGATCTCCGAAGTGGAGATCATCTCAATGTTGACGCCGGCGGCGCCGATCGCGGCGAAGAACTTCGCCGCGACCCCGGGGTGCGAGCGCATCCCGGCCCCGATCAGCGACGCCTTCCCGACGTGGTCGTCGAAGAGGACGTCCTTGAAGCCCGCCTTGGCCTTGACCCGGTTGAGCGCGGCCATCGCCGTCGGGCCGTCTCCCTTCGGGAGGGTGAACGAGATGTCGGTGTGCCCGGTGCCCTCGGTCGACACGTTCTGCACGATCATGTCGATGTTGATCTCGGCGGCGGCGACCGCGTCGAAGATCTGACCGGCCGCGCCTGGCTCATCCGGGACCGCCACGATCGTGATCTTCGCTTCGCTCCGGTCGTGCGCCACGCCGGTGATCAACGCCTGCTCCATCGAAAGACCCTCCATCGAACCGGTGACCAACGTGCCCGCCTTCTGCGAGTACGACGAGCGCACCCGCAGCGGCAGATTCGACCGGCGCGCGTACTCCACGCTGCGCAGGTGCAGAATCTTGGCGCCGCTGGCCGCCAACTCCAGCATCTCCTCGTACGTGATCTGCTCCACCGGCCGGGCGTTCGGAACGATCCGCGGATCGGCGGTGTAGATGCCGTCCACGTCGGTGTAGATCTCGCACACGTCGGCGTGCAGCGCCGCGGCCAGCGCCACCGCCGTGGTGTCCGACCCACCCCGGCCCAGCGTCGTGATGTCCTTGGTGTCCTGCGCGACGCCCTGGAACCCGGCGACGATCGCGATCGCGCCCTCGTCCAGCGCCGACCGCAGCCGACCCGGCGTCACGTCGATGATCTTCGCCCTGCCGTGCGACGAGGTCGTGATCACGCCCGCCTGCGAGCCGGTGTACGAACGCGCCTCGTACCCGAGGTTGTGGATCGCCATCGCCAGCAGCGCCATCGAGATCCGCTCACCGGCCGTCAACAACATGTCCAGCTCACGGCCCGGCGGCACCGGCGTCACCTGGGATGCCAGGTCCGTCAACTCGTCCGTCGTGTCGCCCATCGCGGACACGACCACGACCACGTCGTCACCCGACTTGCGGGCGGTGACGATCCGCTCGGCCACCCGCTTGATCCGCTCGGCGTCGGCGACCGAGGAACCGCCGTACTTCTGCACCACCAGGGCCACGACAGCCGGCTCCTTCCGCAGGGACCATCATCCGACGGCTGACGCCGCCACGCGACCAGCCGAGCGCACCCGAGGCGCCCCACCGATTCGTCCTGCGCCGGTGTTCGGCCGCCAGGACCACACCAGGGTACCGGCGGGCGACGACACCCGCCGGTCGCCGCCCCTGGGCCACCGTCGACCCTGGTAGTTCACGCCTCGTCCGGCGTGTCGCGGTCGACGACCGCGCCCGTTCCAGACCAGACAGGTGGAATGAGTCGATGTCCGTCCGAGTCGCCCGTCGCGGCGCCGCCGCAATGTTGTGCGTGTTCGCCACGAGCGCCTGCGAACACCCCGCCGCCGCCCCCGCCCCCACCCCGTCGTCAGTGCGCACCGGCAGCCCGCTGCCCGACCCCCGCGGCGACCTCGCCGCCCGCGCCGCCGCCGCCCTCGACCGCCGGGAGGTCGCCGTCTACCAGTGGACCCCGCCGGGCGGCGCCACCCGCAGCGTCGTCCTCACCCGGGCCGTTGACGGCGGTTGGCGCGCCGACATCGCCAAGGCCGCTCTCGGCGGCAGCGCCGACATCGCCATCGCCCGCACCAAGGAGGGCGCCTACCACTGCGCGCTGGCCTCCGCCGACCGTCTGATCACCCCGCGATGCGCCCGGGTCGGCGGGACGCAGGCAGGCATCAACTCCGACATCGACCCACGGGTGCAGCATGTCTTCGTTGACTGGCTGGAGATCTTCACCGACCGCGACACCGCCATCGCGGTCAGCGCGGTCCCGCCGCCGCGCGGGCTCAGGGGCGACTGCTTCGCGGCCCAGGCGAACGCGGCGTCGCTGCCGGCCCCGATCGAGGCCGGGACGTACTGCTATGACGACGGCGGGCTCCTCGTCGGCGCCCGGCTCGGCCTCGGCGCCCTGACGCTGGTCGGATCGCCGAGCGAGGCGCCGCCCACGATCAGCCTGCCCGGACCGGTCACCGACGATCGGCCGCTGCCGCTGCGTCGCCCGCCCACCCCGTCACCGTCTGACGACAGCTGACCGTGCGCGGCTGACGCGACGCCGGGCGGCTGGGCGGCGTGCGCGTCCAACGTCCGGAATCGCCGCAAACCGGAGATGCGCTGGATTCGCCGGCCAGCCGGCGACGCTGTCAGCGTGCGCATCCGGGTCAGCAGCCTCGTCCTCGTCCTCGCCCTCGGCGGCAGCGCCGGCTGCGTCCGGCTCACCGAGGCACGGCCCAGCGACTCCGCCGACGCCAACGGCGTGCCCTCCGGCGCCGCCGGACAGCTCCTCGACCAGCTCAACGTCCGACCAGATGGATCGATGGCCGGGTACAGCCGGGATCGGTTCGCGCACTGGCGCCGGGTCGGCCGGGGCTGCGACATCCGCGACTCGGTGCTCCGCCGCGACGCGGCCAGCGTCCGGTCCGACGGCTGCAACGTCATCGGGGGACGCTGGCTCAGCAGCTACGACAGGGTGACCGTCACCAAGGTCGAAGAGGTCGATATCGACCACATGGTGCCGTTGGCCAACGCCTGGCGCACCGGCGCCGCACAGTGGAACGACGGCCGACGCTCCGACTTCGCCAACGACCTCACCAGACCGCAGCTCATCGCCGTGACCCGGTCCTCCAACCGGGCCAAGGGCGACCAGAACCCCGCCCAGTGGAAGCCACCGAACAAGGAGCTGTGGTGCGAGTACGCCCAGGACTGGATAACCGTGAAGCGGCACTGGCGGCTGAGCGTGACGGCGGCCGAGAAACGGGCCCTGGGCGCGATGCTGGAAACCTGCCGGTGACAGACCCGACAACGCGCGCCGGCGGTACGCGCGAGAGCCGCATCGTCGCCCCGCCGGGCGGGGTGATGACCGACGAGGTCGGCGTCATCACCGGCGACCTCGTCCTGCGCACCGCCATCGACGCCGCCGGCGCCGTCACGCTGACCGTGGCCTACGACGGCGGCGACGAGTGGCACCGGGTGACCGGGGTCGCTGCCACCCTCCGCGACCCGAATGACCTGGACGCCGTGCACGCCGTCGCTGTCGGGCTGCTGCACCGCCCGCAGGGCTGAGCGCCCGGACGCGGGCAGCGCCTGACTCCCTTTGCCGATAAGTTAACGGCGATCTGGGGAGGAATCGATGAGCTGGCGCAATGCCAAGGCCGTCCTGGCCGTCCTAGTCGGGACAGGCGCTGTGATCGCCGTTCCGGCCACGGTCAACGCCCTCATCAGCGACGACGTCACACTCATGGACGGACGTCCGGTCGATGTCGGCGTCGGTGTCGGTGTCACCCTGTCGCCGCCCGCGGGCAGCCGGCTAAGTCTCTCGGACTCGGTGCCCGCGATAAGCACGGTTCTGCTCCGCCACGAGGGCGCGACGCTGGAGGTCACCGCCGTCAGCGGTGTTGACCGTCCGGCGGACTTCCTCGCGCACGCCAGGCGCAAGCTGCGGCGTGAGGGCATGTTCACGGTGCGGCTGCGCCCGGTGGTGACCCGCGCCGGGGTCCTCGGCGAGCGAGGCGACCTCGTCCCGGTCCCGGGCGGTGTGGGGGTGTCGGGCTGCTACGCGGGCTTTGTCGCCGACGAACGGGGCATCGTCGTCAAGATCAGTAATGTGTCGGAGTGCCGCGCGGTTCCTCCCCTGGTCTGGGTCGCGGTGGAAAGCATCACGGTTGCGCCCGAGGAGGAGTGGTGACAGTGCGCCCCTGGTCCGGGCCAGGCACCCCGGCATGGTGGACGCTGCTGCTGCTCAACGTCGTCGGCGGGGGCGCCAGCCTGCTGCTGATGACGCTCTTGGGCTGGCCCGTGCCGCGTTCGACGGCGATGGCGGTCGGCGCGCTGCTCGTCGCAGCCACGCTGTTCCTAGTCGTGCTCGGCCGTTGGGTGGACCCGGTGGAACGGCGGCCGAGCTGGCTGGTGGCAGCAGCGGTCGTCTACGGCGGCAGCGGGGCGATCGCGGTCGGCCTCGGATCCGGACCGATCGCCGCATTGATGGCGAAAACGGTGTCGCTCGAATTCGCCAACGCCTGGGGCGTCGCGGTGATGGCGCCGGTTGCCGAGGAGGCAGGCAAGCTCGGCGGGGTCGCCCTGCTGATGTTGGCCGCACGCCCATACCTGGCCACCGTCTGGTCCGGCGCCGTCTACGGCGCCCTGGTCGGTCTCGGCTTCACCCTGGTCGAGGACTTCGGGTACGCGGCCAGCGCCGCCGATGAGGTCTACCAGGACGACGTTCGGGCGGCCGCTGAACTCCTCCTCATGCGGGTGCTGACTGGATTCGCCTTGGGGCACCCGCTCTACACCGCGCTGGCCGGCGCCGGTCTGGCGTACGCCGTGCTGCGGGTCGAACGGTCCATCGGTAGCCGGGCACTGGCGCTCATCGCCGGCATCGGCGCAGCGGTGCTGCTGCACGCTTTGAACAACTCGCCGATCGTGGGGTGGGCGGCCAAGACAGTCGACCCGCTGCCGGGGGTCTCGGGGTGGACGGGCTACCTGGCGCTGATCTACCTCGCCGCGCTTCCCGGCCTGATCGTGTTGTGGATGCTCCGTCGGCAGGCCGTGCTCCACGGGCTGCGGCGTCCGGCGACGCTCGGACTGCCCGGGATCACCGACGGCGATGTGACGGTGCTGAGCCGGTGGGCGTCGTGTCGACGGGAATCGAGCGCGCTCCGCCGCTCCCACGGCAAGCAGGCCACGGCGGCGTTTCGGCTACTGCGCCGGGCCCGGCTACGGCTATGCGGCGAGGTGGCCCAGCCCTATCGCGGCTGGCCGGCGGTGTTGTCGCCGGCACAGTATGCGCCAACCGTCCACAAGGCGCTGGAGGAGGTACGCCAGGCGCGGGCGGCGTTGGAACAGGCTTGCCAGCCGCAGCACGCGGAGCCCGCGAACGCGGCGGTGGCGTCGTCGCGCCTGACCAGCAAAGCCGTCGCCGTACCCCGCCACCCTGAACACGACGAATCGCCTCATCCTGATCGGGGCGGGTCGTCTCACCCTGAGCGCAGCGACACCCACGAACCACGAGCCGCGCCAGTCGGGCGCCCGACGGCGTCACGCCTGGTCGCTCTTGTCGCTGCGACGGTGGGGTACAGCTGGCTGCTCGGCGGTCTCCTCAGCCTGACCGAGGGCTCCTGACACGCGCCCTGTTGTCGCCGCGGCACCACCCCGACCACGCGGCCACAGGTGCATCGCCCGGAAACGCTTCGTGATGGCGCAGTCACGAGTGGGTTGACCCCAGTCAACACGGCGGGGTCGGACAGACGCACAGCCGGTCCGGACCGCGCCCACCGAGCCAGGCAGGCGTCCGCAGGCCCGGCGGGGCGGGTGGTCCGACTACCCCGGGGAGTGGGCCGGAGGGGTGGTGGCCCCCCGGGACGGGCCGCCACGGGAAGCGTGCAGCTCGTCGTCGGTGACCGGGAAGTGGCAGGCGATGAGGTGGCCTGGGTTCGTGCCGAGGCTCGGCACCGGCGTCAGCGGCGGTGGGGTGGTCGCGCAGACGTCCTGGGCCTTCCAACACCGGGTCCGGAAGCGGCACCCCGACGGCGGGTTGATCGGGCTCGGCACGTCGCCGGTGAGCAGGACCCGCTCCCGCTGGGCCTTGTCCCGCCGGTTCGGGTCGGGCACCGGGACAGCCGACATCAACGCGACCGTGTACGGGTGCCGCGGGTGGGCGTACAGGTCGTCCCGGTCGGCGATCTCCATGATCTTGCCGAGGTACATGACGGCGACCCGGTCGGAGATGTGCCGCACCACGGACAGGTCGTGCGCGATGGCCACGTAGGTGAGCCCGAACTCTGACTGGAGGTCGTCGAGGAGGTTGACGACCTGTGCCTGGATCGAGACGTCCAGGGCCGATACCGGCTCGTCCGCGATGATGACCTTTGGGCGCAGGGCGAGCGTGCGGGCGATACCGATGCGCTGCCGCTGCCCGCCGGAGAACTCGTGCGGGTACCGGTTGTAGTGCTCCGGGCTGAGGCCGACCAGCTCCAGCAGCTTCTGGACCTCGCGCTTGACGCCGTGTTCGGTCTTCACCCGCTGGATCTTCAGCGGGGCGCCGACGATGGCGCCGACGGTGTGCCGCGGATTCAACGACGAGTACGGGTCCTGGAAGATCATCTGAAGGTCGCGACGGAGCGGCCGGAGCTTGCCCTGCCGCATGTGCGTGATGTCGCGACCCTCGAAGATGATCTGGCCGCCGGTGGGTTCCAGCAACCGGGTCAACAGCCGCCCAGTGGTGCTCTTGCCGCAGCCGGACTCGCCGACCAGGCCGAGAGTCTCGCCCTGGAACACGTCGAAGTCCAGACCATCGACGGCTTGGACCGCGCCGACCTTACGCCGGAACAGGCCCTTGGTGATCGGGAAGTGCTTCTCCAGGCCGCGAACCGACAACAGCGGCGCCCGCCTGCCGTTCGCCCCTCGACCCGAACCGGCGTCACTCATGGTGCGCTCGCCGCTCATGCGCCAGCCTCCAGTTTCGGCTTCACGTCGGTCGTCCAGATGCGACGCCGCTCCTCGACCGTCAGATGGCAACGGACCAGATGCCCGCCGCCGGCGTCGAGCAACTCCGGACGCACGGACCGGCCGAGCCCGCCGGTGGCCTCCTCGAAGGCGCAGCGCGGATGGAACGCGCAACCCGACGGCAGGTTGATGAGCGACGGCGGGGTGCCCTTGATCGGCAGCAGGCGTTCGGCCACCGGCCGGTCCATCCGGGGCATCGAGCCGAGCAGACCCCAGGTGTACGGGTGCTGCGGCTCCTCGAAGATCTGCTTCGCGGTGGCGTACTCGATGCACTTGCCGCCGTACATGACCAGCACGTCATCCGACAGCTCTGCGGTGACGCCCAGGTCATGCGTGATGATGATGAGAGCGGAGTTGAACTCCTCCTGGAGCTTGTGCATGAGGTCCAGGATCTGGGCCTGCACGGTCACGTCGAGCGCCGTGGTCGGCTCGTCGGCGATGAGCAGCTCGGGGTTGCAGGAGAGCGCCATCGCGATCATCGCGCGTTGCCGCATGCCGCCGGAGAACTGGTGCGGGTAGTCGTCCACCCGACGGTTCGGCTGCGGAATGCCCACCTTGCCGAGCATGTCGATGGCGTGCTGGCGGGCCGCCTTCTTGGAGACCTTGTTGTGGACCCGGTACGCCTCGACGATCTGGGCGCCGACCGTGTAGTACGGGTGCATCGCCGACAGCGGGTCCTGGAAGATCATGGCCATCTTCTGGCCACGCAGCTTCCGGACCTCCTCGGGCACCGCGTTCACCAGCTCCTTGCCGTCCAGCCAGATCTCGCCGGAAACGCGGGCGTTCCGTCGGTTGTGCAGGCCGAGGATGCCCAGGCTCGTCACCGACTTGCCGGAGCCGGACTCACCCACGATGCCCAGAGTCCTGCCGCGCTCCAGCCCGAACGACAGGCCGTCCACCGAGCGGACCAGACCGTCGTCGGTGGGGAAGTGGATGCGCAGGTCCCGCACCTGGAGGAACGACGAGGGCGCGGCGGTTGTCGTCGCCATCAGTTGAGCCTCACTCTCGGGTCGACGACGGCGTAGAGCAGGTCGACGATCAGGCTGGCAATGACCACGAAGAAGGCCGCCATGATCGTCACACCCATGACCTTCGGCAGGTCATTGGAGTAGATGCCCTCCAGGGCGTACTTGCCCAGGCCCGGCAGCGAGAAGGTTTTCTCGGTCAGGACGGCGCCACCGATGAGCAGGCCGAAGTCGAGTCCGAAGATTGTCAGGATCGGGGTGAGCGCGCCGCGCAGGCCATGCCGCACGGTGACGTTGCGTTCCCGCAGGCCCTTGGCCCGGGCGGTGCGGATGTAGTCCTCGCCCATGGTCTCCAGCATTCCGGCGCGGGTGAGCCGGGCGTACTGGGCGGAGAACAGGAACGCCAGCGTCACCCACGGCAGCAGGAGCACGTTCGCCCAGCCGATCGGGTCGTCGGTGAAGTTGACGTAACCGTAGTCCGACGGTCCCAGACCGAGGTTCTGGGTGATCACCAGCGAGATCATTCCGGTGAAGAAGATGGGCAGCGACACACCGGCCAGCGAGATGGACATGGCGGTCCGATCCATCAGCGAGCCGCGCTTGAGCGCGGAGATGACGCCGGTGGCGATGCCGAAGAAGAGCCAGATGACCGCGGCGCCCAGAGCCAGCGAGAGGGTCACCGGGAGGCGGTCGAGCAGGTCCGGCCAGATCGGACGCTGGGTGATGAAGGAGTAGCCGAAGCAGGGGGCCGGGCAGTGGTCGATGCCGGTGCCGTAGTTGTAGTCGGCGCCGAGGAAGATGCCCTTCATCCAGTTCCAGTACTGCAGGTAGACCGGATCGTAGAAGCCGAGCCCCTCCGCGATGACCTTCGTCGTCTCCGGCGTCGCCGACTTGCCGGCGTACCGGGCGGCCAACGTCTCGGGCGTGCTGCCCAGCAGGCGCGGCGCGACGAAGAAGATGGCGAAGGTCGCCATGCTGACAGCGACGAGCAACAGCACCGCGGCCATCAGCCGTCTGATGATGTAAGTGATCACGGTTCCCCTCGATCTTCGGCCCGGTGACCGCCGGCACGGCCGTCGGCGGCTGCCGGTGGGTGGTCGGGGATCGACCGGCCCGGGTCCTCCTCGGACCCGGGCCGGTCGACCCGACCGCCGTCAGCTACCTGGTCAGGACGCGACGCCGGGCGCCAGGTAGTCGTACATGCCGAACGCCTCGGAAACGAAGACGTTGGTCAGGCCCTTCGGGCGCAGCAGCAGGCTCTTGGCGTAGACGCCCGGCAGGATGACCGCCTGCTCCATGACCTTCTTGTCGATCTCGGCCCAGAGCTTGTTGCGCGCGGCCTCGTCCTGCTCGACCAGCGCCTCGTCGATCATCTTGTCGATCTCGGGGAACCGGACGCTCAGGTTCGACGAGCCGCCGGCGGGCAGGATCACCCGGCTGTCGACGATCTGCGACAGGAAGCCGTAGCCGGTGTTCCAGTCGGCGGCCCAACCATTGGTGGCCATGCCGATGCCGGTGCGCTTGACGAAGCCCGGGTTCCCGGCGTACTGGGTGAAGTAGTCACCGCTGGGGTACGGGGTCAGCGTCAGCTTGATTCCGGCGCGCTTGAGGGACTGCTGCAACGCCTCGGCGGTGTCCTTCTCCTTCTTGCGGTCACCGCGGTAGGCCATCTTGGTTTCGAAACCGTCCGGCTTGCCGCACTTGGTCAGGGCTTCCTTGGCCTTGGCCAGGTCTCCCTTGTTGTCGGGACCGGCCGGGTACAGGTCGAATTTCTCGTAGCCCGGAATGACCGGCGGCATCAGCGTCGTGGCGATCTCGCCACCGGCCAACTCGCCGCCGTACGCGCCCTGGTAGGCGGTGCGGTCCGCGGCGTACATGATCGCCTTACGGCATTCGACGTTGTCCAGCGGCGGAACAGTGCTGATGATCGACGTGTACCAGAGCCGGCCCAGCGTCGGGTTGTCGGTGCGGTCCTTAAGCCTCGGGTCACCGACGACTCGGCTCAGCATCGCTGTCTGCACGCCGGTGCCCTGGACGTCGGCGTGGATGTCGCCGCTCTGGATGCGGTTGTCCAGGTCGTCCGGGTTGACCTTCAGCGCCACCTCGTACCGGTCCGGCAGCGCCAACCGGTTCGGGTCCGTGGCCTTCTCCCAGTTCGGGTTCCGCTTGAGCGAGAACGACTTGCCCGGCTCGACGGTGTCGAACATGTACGGGCCCGTCGCGGCGACCTTGTCCTTGTACTTGGTGCCGGTGTCCTTGGCCTCCGGGACCGGAACGGTCTGCGGCAGCATCGCCAGGTAGTCGAAGTCGCCAGAGGGCTTCTTCAGGTGGAAGACGACGGTGTGGTCGTCGGGGGTCTCGATCGCCTGATCGGTGTTGACGCCCTTGGACTTGTACGGGCCCTTGTAGTCCTTCGGCAGGTCCAGGAAGGACTCGAAGTACTGCGGGCCACGCGGCAGGACCTGCTTGTCGATGGACCGCAACACGGCGTGCTTGACGTCCTGAGCCTTGACTTCAGTGCCGTCGTCGTACTTGACACCCTTACGGATCTTGTATGTCCAGGTCTTGCCGCCGTCGGAGGACTTGCCGAGATCCTCGGCCAGGTCCGGGACGAGCTTGTTGGACTCGTCGCCCGGCGCCGGCTTGAACATCAGCAGGCTACGGCCGTACAGCCGCAGGAAGTTCCAGGAGTAGGCGTAGTAGGTGTCGCCCGGGTCGAGCGAGTCCCAGTCGTCGGCGTTGGCCAGCTTGACCGTGCCGCCTGTCTTGTCGGACGGGTTGAAGGCACTTTCGAGGGCGGCGTTGAACTTGCCCTCCACGCCGCCCTCGGTCTTCTTGTCACCGCAGGCCGCCAGGCCCATCGTGAGCGCGATCGCGGCCGAGCCGGCCAGGACCGCTCTGGTCTTCTGGTTCACGTGCAACCTCCCTGATGGAGCCGGCCCGTCCCCCGGACCGCGCAGTTGGGTGGAGCTGATTCGCTGACGTCGGGTCAGCGGGCCTTCGGGTCGAGCGCGTCCCGGAGTCCGTCGCCAAACAAGTTGAAAGCGAGCACCGTCACGAAGATGGCCAGACCCGGCCAGAGGACGAAGTGCGGCAGGTTGTAGTAGGTCACCGCGTCCGAGAGCATGCCGCCCCAGCTCGGCGTGGGAGCGGGGACGCCCACACCGAGGAACGACAGCGCCGCCTCGAACAGGATGTTGGTCGGGATGAGCAGCGTCGCATAGATCAAGATCGGCGCCATCAGGTTCGGGAGCAACTCCCGGAACAGGATGTACGGGCTGCGGGCGCCCAGGCTGCGGGCCGCGTCGACGAACTCCCGCTCCCGCAGCGACAGCGTCTGACCGCGCACGATGCGGCCGATGTACGGCCAGCTGAAGAAGCCGATCACGAAGATGAGCATGCAGACCCGGAGGCTGAGGCCGCTGAGCCCGAACGCCTGGTCCGGCACGACGCCGACCAGCGCCATCGCGAAGACCAGCAGCGGGAACGCCAGGAAGGCGTCCATCGTCCGGCTGACCACCGCGTCGACCCAGCCGCCGAAGAAACCGGCGATGACGCCGAGGGTGGCGCCGATGCTCACTGAGAGCAGCGTCGCGGCGAACGCCACCAGCAACGAGATCCGCGCGCCCCACACGATGCGGCTGAAGATGTCCCGGCCGTTGACCGGCTCCAGGCCCATCGGGTGTTCGGCGCTCATACCGCCCATCGGACCGGCCGGGAGCTGCGAGGCCGGGTCGAGCAGGTCACGGTTGAACTGGTCCGGCGGGCCGCCGACGACGCTGGTGATCAGCGGGGCGAACACCGCCACCAGGACCAGCAGCACGATGACGATGCCACCACCCAGCGCCACCTTGTCCCGCTTGAGGCGAGTCCAGGCGATCTGACCGAGCGACCGGCCTTCGATCTTGGGCGCGGACGCGGAATCGGTCACTGCCTCGGCGAGCGCGACATCGCCGCCGCTCGACGGCTCGGGTCCGATGACCATGGGCGCCCCGGTCCTCCTCTGGTCCCCGAGCCGGCGCCACCACCGGCCGTCAGAACGTGTCACCGTCGGCTGTGGCCCCGCTTCGCTCGGCAACCTGTCAGTTGTCGCGTGCGTGGACTGCCCGCGCGGTTGGCGACGGCTCATGCCGGCGGGCCGTTCGGGCGTAGCAGCGCCGAGGCGCCACCGTGAGAACAGTTCACCGGCTCACCCGTCCGGGTCAAGGGGAGTTCGGGCTCGTAACCGAACTCAGGCCCGCCTGTGATCAGACCGTGATCCAGGGCGCGAGCACGCTACGATGCCCACAAATCGGCTTATGTCGGTGACATACGTCAGTCAGGCGGCAGTCCCTGGGTCAGGCGGCGGAACGGCGGGCCACCGCGAGTCCGCCCACCCGGCGGTCGGCCCCCGGTCCCAACGCTCTCAGCTCGCCGGGCCGGCCGAAGTGCCAGCCCTGGCCGTAGTCAACGCCGAGCCTGCCCAGCATCACCGCGTCCCGCTCCTGCTCGACGCCCTCGGCCACCAGCTCGGTGCGGCATCCGCGCCCGAACTCGACCAACGACCCCACCAACGTCGCCAACACCGGGTCATCGGCGACGCCGGCCACGATGCTGCGATCCAGCTTGATCACATCCGGCGCCGTCACAACGATGTGCCGCAACGACGAGAACCCCGCCCCGACGTCGTCGATAGCCAAGCGCATCCCGCGCGCCCGCAACGGCGCCAACGCCGCGGTGAGCGCGTCGTAGTCGGCCACCTGGTCGTGCTCGGACAGCTCCAGCACCACCCGGTCCAGCGGCAGCCCCAACAGCAACTCCTGGCAGGCCGGCGCCAGCAGCGTTCCCGGAGAGACGTTCATCGCCACGTAACCGTCGACTGTCGCCAGCGCCTGCGCCGCCCGCCCCAGCGCGAGCATCTCCAGCTGGTCACCCAACCCGACCGTGTGCGCCTCCCCGAAGCACACATCTGGCGTTCTGCCCCAGTCGACCGGGAACCGGCTCAACGCCTCCGCCCCCACCCGGACGCCGTCCGCCAGCGCCACGACCGGTTGGAACACCACCGACGGGCCGCCAGCGTCCACCACCGGGCCCAGCCGGCCGGTGACCTCCGCACGGCGCCTCAGCTCCGCCACCTCCGGCTCCAGGACCACCGAGGCCGCCTGGGCCAGCACCTCCATCAACGAGCGGTCCCGTAGCGACAGGTCCCGATCGGCGGTGAAGCCCGCCGCGCAGAAGGTGCCGTACAGGCTGCCGTCGCTGAGCGTCACCGGTACCGAGACGAAGCTGCGCAGACGCGGCAGCCGGGCCGCCGGCAGCTCCATCGCCCGCGGGAACCGCGTCACGTCCGGGATCACCGACGGCAGCTCTCCGTCCAGGATCGCCTGGCAGAAGGTGTCCTGACGCTGCTGGGTGTAGCCCTCGCGGAAAACGAACGGGACCGACGAGTCGACCACGTCGAGGCGCTGCTCCTCGCCGTCGAACCGGCTCAAGAATGCCACGCTGAGCCCTAACGAACGCCTAGCGGTAGCCAACAGGTCGGCGACCTGCTGGTCGGCAACCGACCGACCTCTGACCATCTGCCCCCCAGGCCCGTGGCGCCGCAACGACGCGTGGGTAGACGCGGCCGGAGCGCCGCGCACAGAGCTGATCGACCGGGCTCGGCCCGGAATGAGGATTCACCGGCCCGCCTCACAGCGCGGGGCCGTCTGCCCGACGAGTGGTCCCGGCCTCAGACCGCGCGCCGGCCCTCGAAGGCCCGACCCAGGGTGATCTCGTCCGCGTACTCCAGATCGCCACCGACCGGCAGGCCAGACGCCAGCCTGGTCACCGTGATGCCCATCGGCTTCACCAACAACGCCAGATAGGTGGCCGTCGCCTCGCCCTCGGTGTTCGGGTCGGTGGCCAGGATCAGCTCTCGGACGTCGCCGCTGCCCAACCGGGACAGCAGCTCACGCACCCTGATCTGGTCCGGGCCGATGCCCTCCAGCGGGTTGATCGCCCCGCCGAGGACGTGGTACCGGCCCCGGAACTCCCCGGTGCGTTCGACAGCCACGACGTCCTTGGGCTCCTCCACCACGCACAACACCTCGTCAGTACGACGCGGATCACGGCAGACGCGGCAACGGTCCGACTCGGCGACGTTGAAGCAGACGGCGCAGAACCGCACCGCCTCCTTGACCCGCTGCAACGTCGTGGCCAACCGGTTCACGTCGGCCGGGTCAGCGGACAGCACATGGAACGCGATCCGCTGCGCGCTCTTGGGGCCGACCCCGGGGAGTCGACCCAACTCGTCGATCAGATCCTGGATGGCGCCCTCATACATGCGATATCACATGCCGGGCAGGCCGAGGCCGCCCATGCCGCCCGCGGCCGGGCCCATCCGGCTCTCGGTCAGCGCCCGCGCCTGGTCAGCGGCGTGATGCAGCGCGGCAAGAACCAGATCCTCCAGCGTCTCCACGTCGTCCGGGTCGACCGCCTTCGGGTCGATCCGCACTGATTTCACCTCGCCGGTGCCCGACGCGGTGACCGAGACCAGGCCGCCCCCGGCCGTCCCGACCAGCTCCGCCTCGGCCAACTCCGCCTGCGCCTGCACCATCTGCTGCTGCATCTTCTGCGCCTGCTTCATCAACTGCTGAAGGTTGGGCTGTCCACCAGGCCGCACCGCGCGCTCCTCACCGTGGGAAATATCCCAGCCAGCCTAGCGTCGGCACGGACGACCGCGCCGGTTGACGCCCCGAGGGCGTCAACCGGTGATCTCCTCAGCGCCCAGCCGCTCCTTCAACAGCCGCAACGCCGCCTGGTCGCCGGACTGACGCTCCGGCGGACCGTCCACGATGTCGTCGAGCGGCCCGTCTCCCGGGTCGAAGCCCTCCACCGCCGGCCGCTCGGCCGGGCCATCGAACTCAGGGTCGTACGGGGGCTCGTCGAGCGGCGTGCCGTCGTCCCAGGCACCGGTCGGCTGACGCGCCGGCGCCGGACGGCCGGTCGTCGGCGCGCGGCCGGCGGCGGCCCTCGCCGCCGCCCGCGCCGCGCTGAGCCCGGACAACGCCTCGGTGGGCTTCGACGGCGGCGTGCTGGGGCCGGGCGGCGGCGCGCTCCGGGCCGGCGCCTCGGTGGACGTCCGGGCCGCCGGGGCTCGGTTCTGGACCTCCGCGTTGGCGCTCGGACGGTCACTCGGCTCGGCCAAGGCGACCGCCGCGCCAGGCGACGCCGGGGGCGTCGGCGTGCCGCTGCCGGGCCGGGCAGGCGCCGGCCAGTCGTCCCCATCCGCCAGCGCCGACGCGGCAGCGGACCGGACAGCGGCGGAAGGGCGCCCCGCGGCCATTGACGTCGTCGGCGCTGGTCCGTTGGCTCTACGGGCCTCGGAGTCGGCCTCCCGGGTCGGGATGTTCGGCGGTTCGGGGGCGGGGCGCGGGGCGCTGACCGGCGGCGCCGACCCGGCGGCGACTGCCCGCGGCGCGCCCGCCGCGGCGGGCGGCAGGGTCGCGGGGGCCGGCGCGGTTGGGATCGCGGGCGGCGGCTGCTCCCCCGCGATCTCGCAGCGCAGGGTGAAGCGCTCGCCGAACTCCTCGTACAGCGCCTCGGTCACGTGGTCCGCGGCGTCCCGGACCTTCGCCGCCTGGGGTCCGTGCCGGAACAGCAGCACGAGGGTTCCGTCGACAAAGCCGCGGACGGTCGCCTGCTGGCAGTAGGCCATGAGCACAGGGCTGCGTCGACGCAGGGTCGCGGCGACCGTCGGCCAACGCTGCTGGATCTGCCCGAGGTCGACCGGACCTCCGGACGGCGACAGGTGGATCGGCCCGCCGGGCTCCGCAGCCGGCGGGGCGGACGGCGCCGGCCCCTCGTCCGCTGACTCGGCGGACGACGGCGCGGCGGACGACGGCAATGGCGTGGACGGCGCCGTCGACGCGGGCGCCGGCGTGACAGGCGCCGGCGTGGCGACCGACGGCGTCCGCCCGCCGGCGCCGGCGGGCGGAGCCGACTCCAGTCTTTCGAGCCGCTGAAGGAGCGCGGCTGAGGCGTCGTCGGCGCCGGGGAGCAGCATCCGGGCGCAGATCAGCTCCAGGAGCAGACGCGGACCGGTCGTGCCCCGCATCTCGACCAGACCGTTGTGCACGATGTCGGCGCAACGGGAGAGCGTCGCTGCGCCGGTGGACGTCGCCTGGGCCGCCATCCGGGCAAGCTGGTCGGTGGGGCCGTCGATGATGCCCTTAGCCGCCGCGTCCGGCACCTGCTGCAACACGATCAGGTCCCGCAACCGCTCCAACAGGTCGGACGCGAAACGGCGGGGGTCGTGGCCGGCCTCGACGAGCCGGTGCACCACCCCGTACGCGGCGGCGCCGTCACCGGCTGCGACCGCCTCGACCATCTCGTCGATGAGCGCCCCGTCGGTGACGCCCAGCAGCGCGACGGCGCGCGCGTAGGTGACGCCCTCATCGCCGGCGCCGGCGATGAGCTGGTCCAATACCGACAGGCTGTCCCGGGCGCTGCCGCCGCCGGCCCGCACGACCAGCGGGAAAACCTCAGGCGCGACGGTGACGCCCTCGGCGGCGCAGAGCTGTTCCAGGTGCGGGCGTAACGCGCTGGGCGGGATGAGCCGGAACGGATAGTGGTGCGTCCGGGACTTGATCGTCCCGAGGACCTTCTCCGGCTCGGTGGTGGCGAAGATGAACTTGACGTACTCGGGCGGCTCTTCGACCAGCTTGAGCAGGGCGTTGAAGCCGGCCGACGAGACCATGTGCGCCTCGTCGATGACGTAGATCTTGTACCGGCTGCTCACCGGCGCGAAGACAGCGCGTTCACGCAGCTCACGGGCATCATCGACACCGCCGTGGCTGGCCGCGTCGATCTCGATGACGTCGATCGAGCCGGGGCCGTCGCCGGACAGGGACCGACAGGAATCGCATTCCCCGCACGGCTCGGGCGTGGGGCCGTTGGCGCAGTTGAGCGACCTGGCCAGAATCCGGGCGCTGCTGGTCTTGCCGCAGCCGCGCGGGCCGGAGAACAGGTAGGCGTGGTTCAGCCGTCCGGTCCTCAATGCCTGCGACAGCGGCTCGGTGACGTGTTCCTGGCCGATGACCTCGGCGAACGTTCGCGGCCGATACTTGCGATAGAGCGCCAACGCCACGGGTGAGCCCTCCTTGCGACGACGTCCCGGCGAATGACCCGGAAACGCAGAGGCCCCCCGTGCACCCGCCAGAGCTCGCTTATCCTTGCTGCCTTCCGGCCCTGGGGAGGTTCACAAGATGGACGCCGCACGAGGGGCGTGGCCCACTGTACCGTGCCTCCCGGGCAGGCGGTGGGCACGGTCGCGCCACGGGCCACGCGTCGCGCTGGGAGGGTCCTGCCGCGACCGGCGATGGGCGCTGTATCCTCATCGACGGAGGATTCGCCTAGTGGCCTAGGGCGCACGCTTGGAAAGCGTGTTGGGTTCACACCCTCACGAGTTCGAATCTCGTATCCTCCGCCAGCCTGAACAGGCAAAACGCGAGGCCCGACCCCTTCCGGGGCCGGGCCTTCGTCGTGACGACGCACTCGACAGGGCAGATTCACCGAAGTTCTCGAAACGCGCCTGATAGGGCGAAAACCGGCGATAATCCGCGCTCTCCGCTTCAATCCTCAGTTGGCCTGTATGGCGCAAGAGGACGAAACATCGTCTGGGGGCGCAACCGCCCCAGCCCACGCCGGACACAGCCTCCGGGCGCGCCGTCGGCGCCGCCCGCGAAAGAAGGTGCCATGAACAAGGTCCTGGGACCAACCCTGATCACCGCCGCGCTCGCCGCCTCCGGCGTGGCCGCCGCCCCGGCGACCGCGGCGTCGACCAACGCCGCGGCGACCTGCCCCGCTCGCGTCGTCATTCCACACGTCAGAATCACCCATAAGCAGACCCGGGTCTACGCGACCCTCACCGACGACTGCGGCGCCAGATATGCGTCGTGGAACATTCACAACAGCGCGGGCCGCCACGACACCATCGTCTTCGACCCGGCCGCCCCTAACACCAGGGACTTCCTCGACTTCGGCTCCACCCACCGCCTTGGCCGTCACGACGTGCGCCCCGCCAACGCCCACGACCCCGGCGACAAGAGGGTCAAGCAGGCCACGGCGCAGTTCCTCGTGAAACTCGGCTCCGGCACCACGATCAAGGCCATCCGCGACGGCAACGCCGTCACGGTCAACGGCCGCGTCCGCCAGTACGACCCAAGCCCCGGGCGCTGGGTCGCGTGGCGTAACGCACGGGTCGCGGTCGAGGGACGGCACGGCGCCGCCGCCCCCTGGGTGGCGCTGGCCGGGCGGGTGCGCGCCGACCGCGCCGGCAGGGTAACGGCAAGGGTCACGGCCCCCCGGGTCCGACAGTTCCGCCTCGTCACGCAGGCGACATCGACAGTCTGGGGCTCCACCAGCTCGTACGCCCATCCATAGCCGCCTGGCGCCGCCTCGCTCGCAACAAACGCCCGGCAGGTCCTCATGGACTCGCCGGGCGTTTGCCCTGTTCGTTGGCGGTGGTGAAGGGATTTGAACCCTTGGAGGGCTTGCACCCTCACACGCTTTCGAGGCGTGCTCCTTAGGCCGCTCGGACACACCACCGCCGAGTAGGCTACCGGACCGCCACGACGGATGTCTCATCGGCCCGGTTCCCGACGACCGGGACGCCTGACAGTATTCGTCTATGAGCACCCATATCGGCGCCGCGAACGGCGCCATCGCCGAACGGGTCCTGTTACCGGGCGACCCGCAGCGCGCGCAGTGGATCGCCGAGAACTTCCTCGACAACGCCGTCTGCTACTCGACCGTGCGCGGGATGCTCGGCTTCACCGGCTCGTACCGGGGCACGCCGATCTCGGCGCAGGGTTCGGGGATGGGGATGCCGTCGGCGTCGATCTACACCCACGAACTCATCGTCGACCACGGCGTTCGGACGATCATCCGGGTGGGCAGCTGCGGGGCGATCGTGGACGATCTGGCGCTGCGCGACGTCATCGCCGCGAGCGGGTCGTCAACGGACTCGCAGATGAACCGGGTGCGCTTCGACGGTCTGGTCGATTACGCCCCGGTGGCCGACTTCGGGCTGCTGCGGGCCGCCGCCGACACCGCTGACGTTCGTGGTCTGCCAATGCGGGTCGGCCCGGTGTTGGCGACGGACGCGTTCTACACCGACCGGCCGGACCTGTACGGGCGGCTCGCGCGGTATGGAGTGCTGGCCGTGGAGATGGAGTCGGCGGCGATCTACACCATCGCCGCCCGACACCGGGCCCAGGCGCTGACCCTGCTGACTGTCAGCGATCAGTTGGTACGCGACGAGCACCTGAGCGCCGATGACCGGGAGCGCGGTTTCGCCGCGATGGTGGAGCTGGCCCTGGAGACGGCAGTTCGCTAGCGGCGTTCAGCGGAAGAACGCCCGGAGCAGGGCTGAGCATTCTTCCTCCAGGACTCCGGAGTAGACCTCGGGACGGTGGTTGAGCCGGCTGTCGCGCAGCACGTCCCACAGCGAACCGACCGCCCCGGTCTTGGGTTCCCAGGCGCCAAAGACGACGGCGCCGATCCGGGCGAGGGTGATCGCGCCCGCGCACATGGTGCACGGCTCAAGGGTGACGACGAGGGCGCAGCCGTCCAGCCGCCACGATCCCACGGCGGTGGCTGCCTGGCGCAGCGCGAGGACTTCGGCGTGGGCGGTGGGGTCGCCGCCCGACTCACGCTCGTTGCGGCCGCTGGCCAGTTCGGCGCCGTCCGGGCCGAAGACCACCGCCCCGACGGGCACGTCGGGCGACGGCCCGGCGGGTTGGTCGGCGGCGACGGCGAGCGCGCGACGCATCCACAGTTGGTGGCGTTCGCGCCGGTCGGCGGGCGGGCTCACGCCTCGCGTAGCTCCTCGACCTCGTCGGCGCAGCCGATCCGCAGCGTGACCTCGGCGGTGACGTCGGCTGGCAGCAGGCCCTCGGTGGCGCACAGTTCGAGCAGCCGGTGCGAATTGACACCGAGGTCGGCCAGCAGATCGGCGTCGCCCACCGGGTCGACGTCGGGCTCGATGGCCCGCGGGGCGGGCTCCTCGTCGACCACGGCTGGCGCCTCGCTCGGCTCCTCGATCTCCAGGGCGGGCGCCTCGATGTCGCCGAGCAGCAAGGCCCCGAGGCGGGACTCGGCGGCGAAGATCGAGTCCGAGCCGAAGACCCGCAGATCCTCGCCCTCGTCGAGCCTCAGCACGACGAGGTACGAGTCGTCTGACTCGACGAACAGCAGCGACAGATCGGCGTCCGGCGCGACGTCGCGGAGTCGATCAACGACATCCTCGACGTCGGAGACGCCGGAAAGGCTCAGCTCGGCTGCCGACCACTTGTCGTGGTGGCGAACCGCCGCAGCAGCGAAGTACGACAACACTCCCCCAACCGGTTGCGCGGCACTGACCGCATCAACGATCGGACTGACCGCGGATGACGCCGGGCGGCTCCGGCCCCCGACCGGCCGTCTCGATACGCGTGACGGTAGCCGGTCGCCGCGGCGACCACCTGCGCAACGCCGGGAACCTCACCGTCAGCGGTCAAGGTCACCACGACTGGGCGACCAGCGCCAGGCCGGTCAACGCCCAGCCGAAGGTGATGCCCAGGGCGACGCCGACGGCGGCGCCGCGGTCGCCACGGCAGGCCAGCAGGACCGCGCACGCCCAGGCCACGACGCCGGCGAGCGCCTGGGCGATGGCCTGCCCGGCGACGCTCAGGCCGATGACGTCGGCGGCGACGAGCGCCCAGCCGAGCAGCCACAGGACTCCGAAAGCGACACCGGCGACGGCGGCGTGAACAGTGACGGGGTGCGGTTCCCGGTACGTGGGCCGGGGCCGCGGGGCGTGGGCATCGTGCGGGTCGGCCCACAGGCCGCTGCTGTCGTCCACCGTGTTCCTCCCGTCGCCGCCGGTCCAGCTTCTCAGGCGAACTGCGCGACTTGTCAGGCGAACTGGGCGAAGCGGGCCCGCGGTTCCCGGTTGATGGTGGTGAAGGCGCCACCGGCGGCCAGCCGGCGGCGGGTCGGGTCGGCGGTCAGGGTGTGTACGCCGGTGACCCCGTTGCCGTCGGCGATCCAGGGCGTGAGAACGCCGTCCTCGGTGACGGCGGCGAGTTTCACCCGCGTGGTCCGTCCGTCCAGGCAGTCGCCGTTGGTGGAGGCGACCCGGGAGGTTCTGCAGACGTTGTCGAAGTGACCGCCGACGTAGACGATGCCATCGAGGAGGGCGACGGCCTGTGGGTCGCCGTCGGTGGTGATGCTCCAGCGGACGGCGCCGGTGTGGGCCATGGCGGTGAGCCGTCCGCCGGGCCCGGCGACCGCGGCGTAGACGCCGCCCTGGTTGACGCCCAGTCCGATGACGGCGTAGACGAGGCTGGACCGGAAGCCGGGGTCGATGGCGCCGGTGGCGGGGTTGAGCGCGGCGATGCGCCGGACGCCTCTCTGACCGTCGATGGTGTGGAACTTGCCCCCGACGTACAGGCGGCCGGAGTTGATTGCCAGGCCGTTGACGTGGTCGTCGGCGGTGGGCCGCCAGGCCGGGTCGAGCAGGCCGGTGGCGAGGTTGAAGGCAGCGAGGTTGCCGCGGGACTGCCCGTCGACGGCGGTGAAGGCGCCGCCGATGTAGAGGCGGCCGGAATGGACGGCGACGCTGTACGGCTGGCCAGAAACAAAATGGCGAAATGGTAAGACAGTTCCGCTTTCCACAGTGACGCTGGCGAGGCTGTCGCGGGGCAGCCCATTCATCTGACTGAAGGACCCGGCGATATGGACGTGGTCGCCGTCGGCCGCGATGGCGCGGACCCGGCCGTTGGCGACCGGCGCCCACGGCAACAGCGCGCCGGTGGCGGCGTCGAAGGCCGCCAGTCCGGCTCGCACGTGTGCCCGGCCGGCGACGATGACGGCGGTGAAGTCACCGCCCAGGTAGACGGTGTCCCCGCCGTACGCGGTCGCCCACACGGTTCCGTTGACGTGCGGTGTGTCGATCGGGACGCCGCCGAGGACTGTTCCCGTGGCTGCTGCCTGGGCCGTGGCCGCTGGGGCGGGGGCCACGAGGCTGAGGACAGTCGTGAGGACGACCGAGAAGGCTGCGGCAAGGGACGGCAGCGGCCGTAGCGGGCCTTTCGCCTTACTGTCCCCAAGAATGGTGTATTCCACGCAAAAAACGTATAGCCACTAAATACCCCCAAGTGGCCTAAATCAGAAAATCAATTTCCGGATAAAATTGCCTAAACTTCTCAAATTGCCAAAAACAGATCTAAAGCTCCGGGGGCCAACGTAACGTGGCGATATGGCAACCCGTGACGCTATCGCCGACCTGCGACGCATCGCCTTTCTCCTCGAAGCGGCCAACGAGGCCACCTACCGGGTAAAGGCTTTCCGATCGGCCGCCGCCGCCCTGGCCAGCCTGGACCGCGATGAGGTCAGTCGCCGCGCCGCGGCCGGATCGCTTATCGAGCTGGCCGGGGTCGGCGAGGTCACCGCCAGATGCGTTGTCGAGTCCCTGGCCGGCGAGGAGCCCGTCTACCTGCGGCGCCTGCTGGCCACCGAAGGAGTCGATCTCGACGAGACAGCCCGCGCCCTGCGTTCGGCCCTACGCGGCGACTGTCACCTGCACTCGGACTGGAGCGACGGCGGCTCCCCCATCGAGGAGATGGCGCTGGCCGCTGTCGAACTGGGCCACGAGTACCTGGCGCTCACCGACCACTCGCCGCGGCTGACCGTCGCCCGGGGTCTGACCGCAGACCGGCTGCGCCGGCAGCTCGACCACGTCGCCGCGCTCAACGACGCCCTTCCGGACGGCTTCCGCATACTCACCGGCATCGAGGTCGACATTCTCGCCGACGGTTCGCTCGACCAGACCGACGAGCTGCTCGGACGCCTGGATGTCGTGGTCGGCTCGGTCCACAGCGGCCTACGCGACGATTGCGACAAGATGACCCGCAGGATGCTGCGCGCCGTCACCAACCCCCACCTCGACATCCTCGGGCACTGCACCGGCCGTAAGGTCGCGGCGAGCGCCGTCGGGCTGGCCGGCTCCGGCGACCGTGGGCACCGGGCCGGGCGGACCCGGCCCCCGAGCGAGTTCGACGCCGCGGCCGTCTTCGCCGCCTGCGCCGAGCACGACAAGGCTGTCGAGATCAACTCCCGGCCCGACCGGCTCGACCCGCCCAAACGCCTCATCCGTCACGCTCTCGAAGCCGGCTGCCGGTTCGCCGTCGACACCGACGCGCACGCCCCTGGCCAGCTCGACTGGCAGGGCTACGGCTGCCAACGCGCCGCCGCCTGCGGCGTGCCCGCCGACCGGATCGTCAACACCTGGACCGCCGACGCCCTCCTCGCCTGGACAGCCGGCCATGACCCTGACGGGCGCCCACAGCGGCCTCGTTCGGCGTAGGGTCTGACGCCGTGGGACGAATCGATGACATCGCGAACTCTTATGTGGACCAGTGGGCGACGCTGAACCCGATCGGCGCGACCTACGCCGGCCTCGCCGGTCACGACGACCGGTTGGACGACTTCAGCGCCGATGGTTACGCCGCCAAGGCGGATCTCACCCGACTGACCCTGGCTGAACTGGCGGCGGCCGAGCCGCAGAACCAGGCTGAGCAGGTCGCCCGGGACGCGATGGCCGAACGCCTGACGGTCGAGGCCGACCGCTACGAGGCCGGCCACACCGTCAGCGAGCTGAACGTCATCAGCAGCGCCCTGCACGACACCCGGTCGGTGTTCGACCTCATGCCCACTGATGGCGAGGCGGCGGTGGCGAACGTCGTCGCCAGGCTGCGGCAGACGCCCGCCGCCCTCCTCGCGCTGCGCGACACCCTGCTCGACGCGGCGCGGACCGGGAACGTCGCGGCCCGGGCGCAGATCCTGCACGTCGCCGCTCAGTGCGACAGCTGGACAGATCCGGCCATCGACGACTTCTACCCCGGGCTGGCCCGCCGGCTGTCGGCCACCGGCGCGCTGCGCGCCGACCTCGACCGGACCGCGGCCGACGCGGCCGGGGCCACCGCCGCGTTCGGCCGGTTCCTGCGCGACGAGCTGGCCCCGCTGGGCCGGGACACACAGGCTGCCGGGCGGGACGCCTACGCGCTGGCCTCCCGCTACTTCCTCGGCGCCACCATCGACCTGGACGAGACCTACGCGTGGGGCTTCGAGGAGCTGTACCGGATCGAGTCCGAGATGCGCGCCGAAGCGGCCCGCGTCGCCGGCCCAGGCGCCAGCGTCGCCGACGCGGTGGAGACGCTGGGCAAGGACCCGGCCCGCACCATCGTCGGGAAGGAAGCCTTCCGCGACTGGATGCAGGAGCTGGCCGACCGCACCATCGCCGCGTTGCACGGCACACACTTCGACATCCCGGAGCAGGTCCGCCGGATCGAGTGCTGCCTGGCGCCCACCAGCGACGGCGCCATCTACTACACCGGCCCCAGCGAGGACTTCACCCGGCCTGGTCGGATGTGGTGGGCGGTGCCGCAGGGCATCGACAGTTTCTCCACCTGGGGCGAGGTCACGACGGTCTTCCACGAGGGCGTCCCCGGGCACCATCTGCAGATCGCGCAGACCGCGGTGCGCGCCGACCTGCTCAACAGGTGGCAGCGTCAGCTCGCCTGGTGCTCCGGGCACGGCGAGGGCTGGGCGCTGTACTCGGAGCGGCTCATGGACGATTTAGGCTACCTGTCCGATCCGGGCGACCGGCTCGGCATGCTCGACGCCCAGGCGCTCCGGGCCGCCCGGGTGATCGTCGACATCGGCATGCACCTGGAACTGGAGATCCCGGTGGGCAACCCGTTCGGCTTCGCCCCAGGGCAGCGGTGGACACCGGAGCTGGGCTGGGAGTTCATGCGAGCGCACTGCCGGATCGCGGACGAGAACCTGCGCTTCGAGGTGAACCGTTACCTCGGCTGGGCCGGCCAGGCGCCGTCGTACAAGGTGGGCGAACGGCTGTGGCTCCAGGCGCGCGATGAGGCTCGGGCCCGCCGGGGCGCCGACTTCGACCTCAAGACCTTCCACCGGGACGCCCTCAACCTCGGCGCTCTGGGTCTGGACCCTCTTCGCCAAGCGCTGGCCCGTCTCTGACCTGGCTTGGGGGAAGTAGCGGGCGGGAGAGGATTTCCTGGGCAGGATGATGTGATGAATCGCAGTTTGCCGGTTATCGTCGGTATCGACAACGGCGGCACCACGAACAATGTCACCGTGCTCGACGACGACGGCCGGTTCCTGGTGGACCGGCTCATCGAGAGCCCCAGCCGGGTCCGGGAAGGGCCGGAGCCGGCGCTCGACGCGCTCACCGGGGCGTTCCACAGCGTGCTGCTGGCCACCGGGCTGGAGCCGGCCGCGGTCGTCGGCGTCGGCCTTGACACCCCGGGCCCGGCCAGCGCGGACGGCGTCATCTCGATCAAAGGATCGACGAACTTCGAGCACCCCGGCTGGCAGGGCTTCGACATCCGCGGCGCCCTCAGCGACCGGCTGGGGCTCCCGGTGACCTACCTCAACGACGGCAACGCCGCCGCCCTGTACGCCCACCGCGCGTACCTCGGCGCGCAGGGCGCCGAACGATCGTCGGTGTCGGTCGTGGTCGGCACCGGGCTCGGCGGCGGACTGGTCCAGGCCGGTCAGGTGATCTCCGGGACGGCCGGGATGGCCGGCGAGCTGGGGCACGTCCGGCTCGCCATGGACGGCCTCCTCGAAGACGGCCAACCGGTCCCGGTGTGTGGCTGTGGCAACACCGGGGACGCCGAGAGCATCGCGTCACTCACCGGCATCCGGCAGAACCTGCTTCCGTACTGGCTCAGCCGGCACCCCGGACACCCCCTCCGCGGCCTGCCCATCGACGAAGCCGCCCGGCAGGTGCGCGACTACGGCGAACGCGGCGACGTGATGGCGTTGCGGGTCTTCGAGCAGCAGGCCACGGCGATCGGACGGCTGTTCACCGTCATCGCCAACGTCACCGACCCGGACGTCTACCTGCTTGGCGGAGGCGTCGTCGAAACCGACCCGCGGTTCCGCGACTGGTTCCTGGCCCGGGTACGGGAGCACACCGCCCTGCGGGCCGAGCAGGCGGCGGTGGCGCGGTTCGCGCTGACGCCCGACCGTGACATGGCCGGCGCCCGCGGCGCCGCCCTGGCAGCGCGGGCGGCGACCAACCGGACTTAAAGAACGGTCAGGCATCGATCGACCAACAGCGTTGGCGTGGTCCACGCAGGTGGGCGATGATCCAGCGATGACACGCACAACGAGAGCCGCCCGCCGTGCCCTGCTCGTCCCAGCATTGCTGGCGTTGGTCATCGCCGCGGGCGCCTGCACGAAGAAGGACGACGGCGGCGCCACCGACGCCGGCGTGCCACTGGTCAAGGCCGGGCAGCTGACCACCTGCACCCACCTGCCGTACCCGCCCTTCCAGGACAAGGTCGGCGGCAAGTACGTCGGTTTCGACGTGGCCCTCATCGATCTGGTGGCCAGGAAGCTGAACGTCAAGCAGGAGATCGTCGACACCCCGTTCGAGGGGATCAAGTCCGGTCAGGACCTCAACTCCGGCAAGTGTGATGTCGCCGCCGCCGGAATGACCATCACCGAGGACCGCAAGAAGGTCCTGGCCTTCTCCGATCCTTACTTCGACGCCACCCAGGCGCTGCTGATCGGCTTCGGCCAGCCGTTCACCAGGCTGGAGGACCTGGCCAACAAGACAGTGGGCGTCCAGGCCCAGACCACCGGCGAGGACTACCTCAAGAAGCGCGTCGCCAAGCAGGGCCTCAAATTGGAGATCAAGTCGTACCGTGACCTCGCCGGGCTCCAGCAGGCGCTCGGCACCCGGCAGATCGCCGGAGCGGTCAACGACCTGCCGGTGTGGAACAACCTCATGAAGAACAACGCCGGCAAGTTCGTCGTCGTCGAGGGCTACGACACCGGCGAGCAGTACGGGTTCGCGGTCAAAAAGGGCGGCGACCCGCGTCTGCTGGCCACCATCAACGAGGTGATCGCGGCGGCCAAGGCCGACGGCGCCTACGACGCGCTCTACAACGAGTGGATCGGTAAGAAGCCAACCGCATGAGCGTCTCGTCGACTCCGGCGTCAGCGGCCAGAGCGCCGGCGCCACGGCGGCTGGGCCGCCGGCAGAGACAACGCCTGACCCGGGCCGTCGCGTACGCCGTCTTCGCCGCGGTCGTCGTGGCGGTTGGCGCGCTGGCCGACTGGGGGAAGCTGGCCGAGTCCTTCTTCCGCCTCGACATCGCCGCCGCGATGTTCCCGGAGATCGTCACGGTGGCGTTACGGAACACCATCGTCTACACGGTCCTGTCGTTCCTGTTCGGCCTGGTGGCGGGTCTGGCGTTGGCGCTGATGCGGCTGTCGTCCATCGCGCCGTACCGGTGGTTCGCCACCGCGTACATCGAGCTGTTCCGGGGCCTGCCGGCGCTGCTGGTGCTGTTCCTCGTCGGCTACGGCGTGCCGCTGGCGTTCCCCGACGTGCAGATCGTCGGCGGCATCTACGGCTCCATCGCCCTCGGCCTTGGCCTGACGGCCGCCGCGTACATGGCCGAGACGATCCGTGCGGGCGTCCAGGCGGTGCCGCGCGGCCAGTTGGAGGCCGCCCGCACCCTGGGCATGAGCCACCCGCGGGCGATGGTGTCGATAGTGCTGCCACAGGCGTTCCGGATCGTCATCCCGCCGCTGACCAACGAGTTCATCATGCTCACCAAGGACACCTCGCTGGCGTACGTGCTCGGCGTCACCGCCACCAGCATCGAGGTGACCAAGTTCGCCGGGGACGAGCTGAACCGGCACGTCAACCCGACGCCGCTGCTGGTGGCGGGCTTCATGTACCTGCTGATCACGCTGCCGTTGTCGCAGCTGGTGCACCGGCTGGAACGCCGCGGCGCCCGGAGGGGGTAGACGGTGACCACACCGGCGATCGAGATCAGCGACCTGCGCAAGTCATTCGGGTCGTTGGAGGTGCTGCGCGGCATCGACCTGTCCGTCGGGTTCGGCGAGGTCGTCTGCGTCATCGGCCCGTCCGGCTCGGGGAAGTCGACGCTGCTGCGCTGCGTCAACCTGTTGGAGGAGCCCGACGGCGGAAGCGTGCGCGTCGGCGGCGTGGAGGTCACGGACCCGGACTGCGACCTTGACGGCCTGCGCCGCACCATCGGCATGGTCTTCCAGTCCTTCAACCTGTTCGGGCACCTCAGCGTCCTGGCGAACCTCACCATCGCCCAACGGCGTGTCCTCAAACGCTCCCGCGCCGACGCCGAGCTGATCGCCCGGGAGAACCTCGAACGGGTCGGCCTGGCCGACAAGGCCGGCGCCTACCCGGCGCAGCTGTCCGGCGGGCAGCAGCAGCGGGCGGCGATCGCCAGGTCGTTGGCGATGAGCCCCGAGCTGATGCTCTTTGACGAGCCCACCAGCGCCCTGGACCCGGAGCTGGTCGGCGAGGTGCTGGCGGTGATGCGTTCGCTGGCGGCAGAGGGCATGACCATGATGGTCGTCACGCACGAGATGGGCTTCGCCCGCGAGGTCGCCGACCGGGTGGTGTTCATGGACGGTGGTCAGGTCGTCGAAGCCGGCCCGCCGGCCGACGTCCTCGGCAGCCCGACGGAGGCCCGGACCCGCGAGTTTCTGCACCGGGTGCTGACACATTAGGCGCGCCCGAACAGGGCCGGCGGCCGGTTGGGCCGTGTAGACCCGCCGCGGCGCTGACCGGCGCTGCCACGGTGGCGGCGGCTGTCCTCAACCGCTCTCGCAGTGACCGGCCTGCGCCTGCTCGGCGGCGTCCAGCACCTGCGGCACGGACAGGGCAGCCAGGGCCGGGTGTGGTCCATCGTCAGGTGACGTCCGTCCGGCGGTCGGCCCCGCCCACAGCGTGCGGTGCCGGGCGCGCGCTGGCGGCCCCCAGAGCCGTGGCGAAATCGGACCGAAGAGGGTCACCGAGGGACGACCGAACGCCGTAGCCAGGTGGGAGACGCCCGTGTCACCGCTGATCACCAGGCGGGAGTCGGCGATGACGGCGGCCAGACCACCGGTGTCCGTGTACCCAGCCAACACTGCCTCGGCGGGCAGCCCTGCTGCGGCGGCGACCGACATCGCCAGTGGCCGGTCGCCGGCTGAGCCGGTCACCACGACCAGATGTCCTGCCGCGGCCAGCTCGCGCGCCACTGTCGCGAACCGATCGGCCGGCCACCGTCGCTGCGGCGCCTTCGCCCCTGGATGGATGATCGTCGCCTGGCTGACTGCCGCCGGCTCGGTTGGCCGGCGCAGGGTCAGGTCAGTGGGGTCGCTGTCGACGCCGAACCAAGCCAACATCCGGCGCCATCGCTGGACCTCGTGCTCGTCGGCCGACCATCGGGGACCGGCCGGAAAACCGGCGCAGGCGAATCCCCACATCGCGCTGGCGCCCGCGGCCGCCAGCAAGGCGTGCGACTGGGGACCCCGGCCGTGCAGGTTGACGGCAACCCGGGGAGACGGTCCAGGCCAGCGGCGGGGCGCCAGACCATCAGTGGGGTCCACACGGTCGACCCTGCCGATCAGGGAGACCAGCGGCTCCAGCCAGCGTGGAACGGCCAGCGTCAGGCATTCGTCGGGAAAGGCGCGACGAAGGCCACGGATGGCCGGCACCCCCGTGGCCAGGTCGCCGATCCCGAGCGCGCGTAGCACCAGGATCATGGGTAGGACGACTCCTGGGCGGCGCAGACGACCAGCTCCCGCACGGCGCAGCCAGCCGGTTGGCTGATCGCGAACAACACTGTCTGCGCGACGTTGTCCGGGTCGTTGAGGACAACGTCCGGACCCGGACGGTACTGCTCGGCGCGGTCGTCGAAGAACGCCGTCCGCATGCCACCGGGCACCAGCAGCGTCACCCCCACCTCACCGGCCAGCTCAGCCGCCAAGGCACGGGTGAAGCCGACAACGCCGAACTTGCTGGCGCAGTAGGCGCTGGCGTCGCTGACCGCCTTCACGCCCAGCGTGGAGGCCACCGTGACCACCGATCCGTGACTGGCCCGGAGGGTGGGCAGGGCGGCGCGGATCACAGCGGCCGTGCCGAACAGGTTGATCCGGACGACCCGCTCCCACTGCTGCGCCGGCACATCCTCCAACCTCCCGGGAACGTCCACGCCGGCGGCGGCGACGACAGCGTCGACACCCCCCATCCGTTCGATGATCCGCTCGGTGGCGCTGTGGGCCGCGGCGCTGTCCGCGAGGTCGCACTGCTCGTAGGGAACGTCCTCGGTCGGCGGGCGTAGGTCGAGGACGCACGGCTCGCCGTCAGCCTTGCGCACGGCCGTGACGACCGCCGCCCCCAGACCGCTCGCTCCACCGGTCACCAGCACCTTTCCGGTCACGCCTTTACCTCCTGTCGGTGGGCGACGGACTGTTGCCCGGTCCCGCTGGGATCGGGCGCCCGCGCCGCCGCGATGATCTGAGTGGTCGAGAGGCCGTCCACGTACGGAACGACAACGCTCTGCCCGCCCCAGCCTGCGATGAGCTCAGATTCCGGGAGCGCCGCCGGATCGCTGTAGTCCCCGCCCTTGACCCAGATGTCGGGCCGGAGCCAGGACAGGACGGCATCAGGCTCGGTCTCGTCGAAGACGACAACCGCGTCCACGCTGGACAGGCCCTTTAGAAGTCGGGCGCGATCGTTCTGACCCATCAACGGCCTGGCCGGACCCTTGATGACCCGCACGCTCTCGTCGGAGTTGAGGCAGACGATCAGGCAGTCGCCCAGTGCGCGCGCGGTCTCCAGAGTCGCGACGTGGCCGGCGTGCAGCAGGTCGAAGCAGCCGCCCGTGCCGACGACCACGCCGCCGGCGGCACGCACCCGCGACACGACCGCTGCGGCCCCGGCGGCGTCCTGCCGACCGTCGAAAAGCAGTGGACTGGGCGCCAGCGGCGAGGGGTCGGCGGCCGTTCGCAGCAAAGTGGCCACCCCGCCGTCAGCCACGTAGGTGGTGGCTCGGCTCACCGCCCGCTGCACGGCGTGCACGGTGGAACAGCCCTCAGCCAAAGCCACGGCTGCGGCCACGGCGAACTGGTCACCGGCCCCGCACGGGTCGCCCGCGCTCTGGCGAGGCGCGTGTACCAGCTGCGGTGTGGGCGCCGACAGCGCGACGAGGGCGCCGCGTGAACCCATCGTCACTGCCACTGCGGCTGCCCGCCACTGGTCGCGCAGCCGACGCGCCCCATGGGCGACGGCCCCAAGCTGCGGAACTCCGCGCACCCCGGTCAGGACCTCGACCTCACGCATGTTCGGCGACAGCAGACTCACTCCGGCGATGGCTGGTCCACCGCCGGGGTGCGGGTCCCAGACCACCGGCGCCGAGATGTCAGCCAGGGCCTCGCGGAGCTGCTGCTGGCGAGTCACGCCCCGGCCGTAGTCGCTGACAACCACCGCTTCAGCGGCTCGCAGCGCGGCGAGGGCGTCCGGGCAGGGAGGAGCCGGCTTCGTCGTCGACGCGGGACCGCCCCGGTCCCAGCGCATGAGAACCTGACCGCCGGCGCGGAAACGCACCTTCTCGGCCGTTGGGCCACTGACCGCGAGACCGATCACCGTGACGCCCGCGGCGGTGAGCAGATCACTCAGCCTGGCCCCTCCGGCGTCGTCCGACAACGCGGTGATCAAGGTGACGTCGTGGCCGTCGGCGGCGGCGAGCATCGCGGCCAGACCGGCGCCGCCGGGACGGTCGGCGAAGCCGCTCTCGTCCAGGACGGGCGCCGGGGCATCCGGAGCGATCCGGTGGACCTCGCCGTTGATGTCCCGGTCTAGGAGCACATCACCCACGATGGCCAGTCGTTTCGCCATCACGGCACCGGCCCGGCGCTGGCAGTCGACAGGGAGCCGACCAGATCGTCGCTGGCGTAGGAGTCGGTGATCTCCCGCACCTTGGGCAGGGTCAGGTCGACGTGCTCGCAGATGACGTGGACGGCTACCAGGTGCAGCTCCTGCACGATCTGCGGGTCGAGGCCCGGAAGGGCGAGCGTCTCGTCGCAGCGCCGCCCCAGCGGACTGTCGGGTCGGCCCACCATGCCCCAGGTCCGTAGACCCAGTTCGGCCGCCGCGTCGGCGGCCTTCACCAGATTCGGGCTGCCGCCGCTGGTGGAAAGCAGGATGAGGATGTCGTCGCGACGGCCGTGGGCGCGTACCTGACGCGCGAAGATCTCATCGAATCCGTAGTCGTTCCCGATAGCGGTCAGGCTGGAGGTCTCGGCCGACAGGCACAACGCGGACAGCGGCGCACGGTCGTGCCGCAGGCGTCCGACCAGCTCGGCGGTGAGGTGCTGGGCCTCGGCGGCGCTGCCGCCATTGCCGGCCACGAGCAGGCGTCCGCCATTGCCCATCGTCCAGGCCAGGTCCTGGCCCCACCGGGGGAGCAGCCGGGCGGCCCGTTCACGAAACAAGGCCAGCGCGGTGGACAGGTCATCGAGGTGTTCATCCAGAATCGAGCGGTCAGGGGGGGACATCATGCGGTGACCTCCGTGAGGGTGTGGGCGGCGATCCGGCGGTACATCGACTCCATCCGGGTCGCGCAGTGATCCCAGCCGTACCGTGTGCGGACCCGACGCAACGAAGCCCTGCTGTAGGCGCGGTGGCGGACGCCGTCGGATAACAGATCCTGGATCGTCCGGCCCAGGGCGTCCGGGTCGCGCGCCGGGACAAGGTCTCCGGTGATGCCCGGCGCTACGGTGTCGGTGTGTCCGCCCACCGCGGTCGCCACCACCGGCAAACCACAGGCCATCGCCTCGAGCGGGGTGAGGCCGAACGGCTCATACCAGGGAGGACAGACGAGCACGTCCGCCGACCGGTACCAGTGCGGCATCTGTTCGGCCGGGATCTGCCCGGTGAGGCGCACCCGGTCGGCGAGTCCAAGTTGGGTGGCCAGGGCCCGCAGTTCCCTGGCCACGGGGTCGTCGTCCAGCTCGGCTAGGACCGGACCGCCGATGATCACGCATTCGGCGTCAGGGACTCGGCACATGGCGCGGATCAGGTCCGCGTGCCCCTTGCGTTCGACCAACCGACCGACGGCGATGACGCGACGCCGCTGGCTCCTGGGCGCTGCCGGTCCAGTCGACTGGAATCGGACCAGATCAACTCCCGACGGGATAAGAGTCACCTTCTCCGGCGCCAACTCCAGTCGGCGCAGCTCGCGGATCTCATCGCGGCACTGCGCGACCACGCCCGTGAGCCGCTGGCAGAGCATCCGTTCGTCATTGAGCCGCTCAGGTGGGCTGGTGTCGGCTGCTCCCTGATGACGGCGTTTCACGACACCGAGCGCGTGGAACGTCTGGACGACCGGGAGACGCCACGGGTCAGCCGCCCGCAAGGCGGCGACGCCGCTCATCCAGAAGTGCGCGTGGATGATGTCGGGGATCCACCCCTCGGCCTGCCACCGGCTGGCGAGCCAGTCGCCGAGGGGCTCCATGAAGGGCCGGAGCTCGTCCTTGGGTACTGGGCGCGCAGGCCCGGCCGGAACGTGCGCGACCTCAACGTTCGCGGCGAACGCCACCCGTTCGGGCAGTTCGACCGCGTCGCGGCGGGTGTACACCCGCACATCGTGGCCCCGGGCCCCCAGCGCCTGGGCCAGCGCCGCTACGTGGGTGTTCTGACCCCCCGCGTCGATGGTGCCCAGTACGGCCAGCGGGCTGGCGTGTTCCGAGATCATTGCTATCCGCACGTCGCCTCCTCCAGTAGGCGGTCCCAGTCAGCGAGGAACCGGTCAACGCCGTACCGGGCACGGACGGCCTCGGCGGCCTTCCTACCCACCCGGGCTGCGGCCGACGCGTCCTCGACCAACCAACGCGCGCCGTCGACCAACTCGTCGAGGTTGGTGCTGAGCACCCCCGCCTGCGGCGGCACGGCGGCGATCGCGTCAGTGGTGGCGAACACCACGGCGGGCATCCCCATCGCCATCGCCTCCAGCAGACTCAGCCCCAGCGATGTCCACCGGTGCGGGTGCAGATAGAGCCGACGGCGGGCCATCGCGGCGTGCATGGCGGCCTGCGGCGGGTCGTCGTGGCCGACGACTGCCTCGCCGGGCAGTCCCAGGCGCTCAGGCAGCGCGGCTGCGTCGATCCCGAACACGTCCACCGGTGCCACGGCGGCGAACCGTGGCAGCAGGTCGGTTCCGGTGGTCCGCCAACGGCGGACCGGCTCGTTGATGGCCACCCCGATCCGGTCAAGCTCGCCGGTCCACCGCGGGACCGGAGTTTGGATGCCGTGTTCGATCACCGTGCAACGGGTGGCCCCGGTGTCCCAGAAGGCGGCGTTGAAGTGGGTGACATGGGCGACAACAACATCGTCCCGGTCAGCCATCGGATGACGGCTATCGGGAACGGCGCCCTTGGGGGTGTTGTGTTCGACGTAGACCAGGGGGATGTCGCGGCCGACCCGTCGGCCAATCCAGCGGGTCGCCAGCTCCACCTCCTCGGGACTCTGGGCGATGACAACGTCGATGTCATCGTCGGCGAGCTGCGCCGGTGTTCGCTCCTCGACAGTGTCCGGCCAGTCGTAGGTGCGGGCCCGGCCACGCCCGAAAGGACCCCGGTCGGGGGTGACCGGGATGAGGTAGCGGTGCTTGCCCTGGACCAGCGACGAGGTCCAGGCTGCGTGCATGTGCCACAGTAGGATGTTCATCGCGCTGCCTCTCCGTTGGAGTTCCGACCGAGCGTGGCGACGGCCTCCATCACCGCGGTCGGTTCGATCTGGTCCAGGCAGTGGTGTGCAGGCGTGGGGCAGTTGAGGGCCCGGCTGTTACGGCAGGACGCCATCGCGTCTCCCAGCCGCGCGGTGGGCACCCGGTACGGGCTCCACTGACCGAACGGGACGGTGGCGGCGAACAGGCTGACGACCGGGGCGCCGACCGCCGCTGCGAGGTGCGCCGGTCCGGTGTTGCCCACCACGACGATGTCCGCGGCGGCTAGCAGCGCGGCGAGTCCGGCCAGGCTGAGCCGGCCACCGAGGTCCATCGCGTGCCGGTCCGCGACCGATGCGGTCAGCGCTCGTTCGTCGGGCCCGCCGGTGACCACGACGGTGTGGCCGGCGCGGGCCAACGCTGCGACCATGGGGGCGCACCTGGCCGGCGAACACGCTCGGGCGGGGACACTGGCGCCTGGATGCACCACCACGAACGATCGGCCGCGCAGCTGCGCTGGGATCTCCACGGCGGCGGCCCTGACACGTACCGTGTCGAGCGCCAGTCGGCCGTCGTCGCCAGCGGGCAGCGCGAAGCCGGCCGCCGCCGCCAGCGACAGCGCCCGTTCGGCTTCGGGCAACCCCAGCGGCGGTCGGTGTCGTACGTCCAACAGACTGCCGGGGTAGTCGTCGCTGATGGCGCTGATCCGCCGCACCTCGGCCAGGCGCAGCAGCAGCGCCGTGGGCAGGCAGGACTGGTGGAAGCTGGTGAATATCACCGCCTCGTCGATCTGCTCGGCGTTGAGCTGGTCGACCAGCGTCCGCATCTGGTCCGCCTCGACCGGTCGCGGCTCGGCGTCGATCCAGGGCGTGTGCCATTCGCGGATCGCGTCCACGCCGGGGAGCAGTTCGGCGGCCGCCCTCCCACGTGGCCCGCACCACAGCGTCAGCCGGTCGGCGCCGGCGGCCAGGGCCCGGATCGCCGGGCCGGTGACCACCATGTCTCCCAGCGAGTCGGCCCGGATGGCCAGCACATGCCCGCCCCGGCCTGGACGGGCAGAGGCGACGGTCAGCAGCCGTTGTCGACGGAGAATCAGGTCCACGGCGTGGGCAAGATCGCCGGCGACCGTCGGCGCGGCGGCGACCTCGGCTTTCAGGGTGACGTCGGTGGGAACCAGAATGCCCGCGGCGCCCGCTGCCAGCGCGGCGGCCATGTCCCGACCGATGTCACCGACGACAACGCACCGGTCCGCCGTCGTGCCCAGAGCCCGGGCGGCGGCGCGCACCAGCTCGGGCGCGGGCTTCCGGCAGGCGCAGCGGTCGTTGTCGTCGTGTGGGCAGATCTGCCAGGTGTCGAACGGACCGAGCAGCTGCTGCACCCGTTCGTTGACCGCACGCAACTGCTCCCGGGTGAACCGGCCGCGGGCCAGACCCGACTGGTTGGTGACGACCCCGAGCCGCAGCCCCGCCTCGCGCAGCCGATCCAACGCCAGCCTGGCGCCGGGCACGGGCGTCACCCTGGCTGGGTCGCCGTTATAGGGAACGTCGACGATGAGCGTGCCGTCGCGGTCGAACAACACCGCGTCGAAACGACGCCCCGAGGTCATCGGGCCCCTGCCAGCGCGCCATCGCCCGCACTGGGGCTCGGCGCCGAACGGTGCGGCGGCACGGGCATCAGCGGCTTCGCGCCCCGAGACCTCCACCAACCGTGGAGCCAGTGGCTGACAGCGACCTGAGGAATGATGGCGCTGGTGACGGCCATGGTGACGACCTCTGTCGCGGTCCGGGGGCCCGGCCTGATCCGGGCGCTGGCGAACTGCGCCACTCCACCAGCCCACAGACCGGCCGCCAAGGCCGCCATCTGCGTCCACACCTGGGTTCCGCGGCGGGAGCCCAGCCCAGCGATCACCGCAAGAGCGCCCGCGACACAGATCACCACGTGGTTGCCCCGTCGACCCGTCGGCAGCTCCAGCGCCGAGCGCCAACGCGGACCGTACAGGCGCCGCAGCAGAGCGTCATCGGCATTGCCGCGCTGGGCACGGACACTGACCCACGGGCCCTCCGGTCGAACCGGATGAGCAGCCTGACGAGCGCCACGAACCAGTGTCCAGCCCGCCATGCGCACCCGGTGTGCCAGCTCGGCGTCCTCCCGATACGCCGCAGGGAACCGCTCGTCGAATCCCCCCACCGCGGCTAGGGCCGTCCGGCGGTAGGAGATGTCGGCGGTGATCCACCTGCCCTGGGCCAGCGCAGAAGTGCAACGCTCCCAGTCGGTCGGGCGCCGGTCCGCGGGCAGCGGAACGGCAAGCCGCCCCTGCACAGCGCCGACGCTGGCGGGCGCCATCAGCAGATCCTGACGCAGAACGCTCGACCAGTTCGCGGCCGGGACGACATCGTCGTCGAGAAATGCGATCCACTCGCCAGCAGCAGCCTGCCAGCCACAGTTACGCGCTGCTGCCGGGCCGCGACCCGGACCCCGGATTAAGCGCACGCCCGGCGCAATGACCAACGGTGGGTCCGGCGTCCGCCGGTCGTCCACCACCAGGATCTCGTCTGCGCAGCCCCTACCGGTGACGGCTGCCAGCAGGACAGACAGGCTGGGTCGGCCGACTGTCGGGACGACGACGCTGATCTTCGCGCTCATTCCTCATCCCTCGTCGGCCGGGGCAGTAGCGCCCGGGTCGGACGGACCGGTCCGGTAGGCGTTGTCCCGCCGGACAGCGAACGGGCCCATGGCGAGCAACGCGACCGGGGCGGACCCCAACAGCTCCATCGCCTCCCGCGGAGTGTCGACAATGGGACGGCCGGCCGTGTTCAGCGAGGTGTTGACTACGACGGGCAGACCAGTGAGCCGGTCGAACTCGCTCAGCATCTCCGCCACCAAGGGCTCGGACTCCGCAGCAACCGTCTGGACCCGGGCCGTTCCGTCGACGTGAGTGACAGCAGGAATCCGATCCACCCAGCCTGGACGGACCCGGTGCACGAACAACATGTACGGGCTTGGTAGTTGACCCTCGAAGATCTCCGGGGCCCGCTCGGCGAGCACCATCGGCGCCACCGGGCGGAACTGCTCCCTGCCCTTGACCTCGTTGAGGCGACGTGTCATGTTCCGGTCGCCAGGATGGGCCAGCAGCGATCGGTGGCCCAGCGCGCGGGGCCCGTACTCTGCGCGCCCCTGGAACCAGGCGACGATGCCCCCGTCTGCCAGCACACGGGCGGCCTCCAGCGCAATGGAAGGTGGCTTGTAGTAGGGCAGGCCCGCCCGCCGCAGTTCCGCCTCGATCTCCTCGTCGGAGTAGCCTCGCCCAAGATCCGCGCCGGTCATCGCGTCAGTGGCCGTACCGGCCGCCGCGCTCGCATGCAACGCCGCTCCCAGCGCCGTGCCGGCGTCCCCCGCGGCGGGCTGGACCCAGATCCGTTCGTACGGGCTCTCGGCGGCCAGCCTGGCGTTCGCGACGCAGTTGAGCGCTACCCCGCCAGCCAACGTCAACGTACGGGCGCCGCCGCTGGCGTCATGCGTCCACCGGGCGAGTTGGAGGATGACCTCCTCGATCCGGGTCTGCACGCTGCTGGCGAGATCAGCATGGTCCTCAGTGAATTCGGCGCCCTCGACCTGCTTGGCTAGGGTGTCCCAGTGGATGGGCTGGACCTTGAACCCGCCCTCATCGGTGACCTGGATCAGCTCGCGTAGCAGACCGAGGTGCCGTGGCCGGCCGTAGGAGGCGAGCGCCATCACCTTGTACTCGTCGCTGGAGCGTAGGAACCCGAGGCGCTCGGTGAGGTCCTCGTACAGCAGGCCCAGCGAGTGCGGCAACCGCTGCTGAGCCAGCTGCGTCAGCTCGCCGCCGCGGTACACGCCGGCCAGGTGGCTGGCGACCTCACCGCGTCCGTCCAACACCAGCACGGCCCGATCGGCGCTCGCGTTGTGCGGCACAGCCAGGCCCGCCGATGCGGCGTGGGCGATGTGATGCGGCACGAACTGAACGATGCCCGGGTCCAGTCCGGGGAGGGCGGCGGCGAGGAACTGGGGCGTCCGCGCTGCGTACTGCTGTCGTAGCCAGTCCCACGGGTCGGCGAGGCCGACTGCTTCGCTCGGTTCACAGATTCGCGGGTCAAACGAGTACGCGACAGCGTCCAGGTCACTGGCGGCGACGCCACCGTGCGTTAGACACCAGGCGGCCGCGCGCTCAGGCAACTCCCACGCGGAGAAGGGAACCGGCCGTTTGCCGTGCTTACGACGGCTGAACCGCTCCTCCTCGGCGGCGGCCACGATCCGGCCGTCGACCACCAGCGCCGCAGCGGGGTCGTGGAAGATGGCATTGATCCCGAGCACCTTCATGGTCTGCCCGTTACCCCGCCGGTCCGCTTCTAATCCACCGGGCGCAGAGATCCCGTTTAATCACGGCGGCAGCGGGAATCCACGGGCAATGATCTCAGTGGAGCACCTGATCGAGGGTCGATGGCAGTCCGGAGCCGACCATTTCCACGTATGTGACCCCGCCAACGGCGGGACGGTGACCCATGTGCCGCAGGCGACACAGTCGGACGTCGCCGCCGCGGTGAAGACCGCCCGCTCCGTCGAGGACTCCTGGGCCTTCGTCACGGCTGGCGAGCGGGCGACGATGTTGCATGCCGTCGCCGATCGCATCGCGGCCCAACTGGAGCCGCTGGCCGCCGCGACCACAGCTGAGATGGGACGGCCGCTGGCCAGCAGCCGCGACAGCGTCCGAGCGGCCGTGGCAACAGTGCGCCAGTACGCCGAACTCGGACCGTTACACCGCGGGCGCAGCCTGATGGGCCGCACCGACGCGCTCGATCTGATGCTCCATCGGCCACGAGGCGTGGTGGCGGCCATCACTCCGTGGAACGATCCTGTCGCCGTGGCCTGCGGCCTGCTCGCGGCAGCTGTGGTCACCGGCAATGTCGTGGTTCACAAACCCAGCGAGCGTACGCCGGGCGTGGGCTACCTGTTGACGCGATGCTTCGCCGAGGAGTTGCCCGAAGGCGTGATCTCTCTGGTCAATGGAGGTCCGGCCGTGGGCGCCGCGCTCGCCGGAGCCGCGGTCGACGTGGTCGCCCACGTCGGCGCTACCCGCACCGGTAGGGCCATTGCCGCCGCGTGCGCGGCCACCGGGGCCAAGGCGTTGTTGGAGAACGGTGGCAGCGACCCGCTCATCGTCGACAGCGGGGTTGATCCGCGCTGGGCGGCCGAGCAGGCCGCGGTGGGGGCGTTCGCGAACGCAGGCCAGATCTGCACGGCGGTGGAACGTGTCTATGTGCATGAGGCAATCTCGGACGCGTTCGTGGTCGCCCTGCTCGAACAGGCCGGGCGGCTCCGCATGGGGCCTGGGACGGATCCAACGACGACTTTGGGTCCGCTGGTCGATGTCGCCCACCGGGACGCCGTGCACGCCCAGGTGGCGGCCAGCGTCCGGGCCGGCGCCAGCGTCCGCTGCGGCGGTGTGGCGCCCGACGGGCCCGGGGCCTACTACCCCGCCACCGTACTGACCGACTGCACCGACCAGATGGCGGTGGTACACGAGGAGACGTTCGGTCCAGTGGCCCCGGTGATGGTGGTGCGCTCATTCGCCGAGGCACTTTCCCGAGCCGGTGGATCCCCGTACGGACTGGCAGCAACGGTCCTCACCCCGTCGATGGGACACGCGCAGCAGGCGGTCTACGAACTACCGGTGGGAACGGTGAAGATCAACGCGGTCTTCGGCGGTGCGCCAGGTGGGGCAGCGCAGCCGCGGCGCGGCAGCGGGCAGGGCTTCGGGTACGGACCTGAGCTTCTCGACGAACTCACGGTCACGAAGGTCGGACATATCTGCGCCCCGCCCCCAACGGCGCCGGACCAGCGGAGTTGAGCATGGAAGATCTAACTGTGACCGATGACTTCTTCCTGGACCAGGCCGCCGAACCGGGGCTGGACCCACACTGGGTTCAGGTCGACGGCATTACCGAAAGCGCCGAGCTGAGATTCGAGACGGCGGCGGATTCTACCTATCCGTTAGGGGACTGACGTCGGAGCGGCCCCGTGACCGCCATCGGCGGTAGGTTGCCTTCGGGTAGCGGGAGAAGTGACAAAGGGATTACCGGTTTCGCAGGTGCGAACCCGTCCGATCGGGAAATGGAGCGGCCCCCGCCTTCGGGTCGCCAACAACCGAGAGGGCCCCGGTGGTTCTTCCCCGAATACTGCATCCGCTTAGCCTGCGCAACTACCGGCTGTGGGCCGGCGCCGACATCGTCTCGGTCGCGGGCGCCTGGATGCAGATCATCGGCATCAATCTTCTGGTGCTGCAGCTGACCGGCTCCGCAGCGGCGATGGGCGTGTCGGTCCTCCTGAGCAGCCTTCCGACGATCCTGCTCGGGGGCTGGGGTGGCGCTCTCGCCGACCGCCTACCCGTCCGACCGGTTCTGTTGGCCTGCCAGGTCATACGCATGTTGACCGCGTTCGGGCTCGCGGGCGCCGTCGCCACCGGAGTGGGCGGAATGACCGTCGTCTATGGCTGCGCTGTGGTGGGCGGCGTCGTCACCGCGGTCGAGGGTCCGGCGCTCGGGCGGTTCGGAGCCACACTGGTGCCGGCGGCACAGTTGGGAACGGCGCTGGGCCTTGGCTCGATGATCAGCTCAGGCGGCCGTATCGCGGGCGTCGCGGTGGCCGGGGCGCTGGCGGCGTCCACGGGCACGGCCACGCTGTTCCTCATCAACGGCATCTCCTTCGTTCTCGTGATCGCAGCCGTCGTCGCGGTGCGCACCGCCGAGCTCTTCGATCTGACGCCTGGCGACCGACCCTCGAACACCGACGCGGCAGGGCCGAGAGTCGGCAGTTTCCGGGAAGGCGTGCGGTACCTTGCCGCCCAGCGGACTCTGATCGTGGCCTTGGGGCTGGCGTTCCTACTTGGCAGTCTGGGCCGCAACTATCAGGTCACCATGGCCGCCATGGCCGACGGACCGCTCGCGGCGGGCGCGGCCGGCTACGGAATGCTGTCCACCGCCTTCGGCGTCGGCGCGCTCGTCGGCGGGATAGCGGTGGCGAGCCGAGCACACCTGACCTGGCGACTGTTCCTGATCACCGGAGCTGGGATGAGCGCGCTTCAGGCCCTCTCCGCCTTCAGCGACGGCGTCGTCATGTTCGCGCTCCTCATGGCCTTGATAGGCGCGGCTGCCGTCGTCGTTGACACGATCATCGCCACCCGCCTGCAGCTGGACACTCCCCCCCGCATGCGCGGCAGGATGCTGGGAATTCTGGGTATCACCTCAGCCGCCGGCAGCATGCTCGGCGCCCCGATCCTGGGTTGGCTGTGCGACACGATCGGCCCAGCGGCCGCGCTGGAGCTGGCCGGAATAGTGACGCTCGCAGGCGCCGGCGCGGCTGCACTAGGAATGCGTAGGTGGCGCCTGCGGCTCTGGCCGCAGGCCGCCGCGGCCAGCAGCTGAGCGTTCAGCCAGTGACCCGCCCGGTGAGCTTGTCCCGCAGGCGGTCGACCAGCCCGACGCCGGGCCCGACGAGCTTGTGGAACACCTCGCTGTTCGGCGCGCCCGGGTGCGGACGGGTGGGCGCGAGCTTCTTGGCGCGTTCCACCTTCTCGGCCAACTCAACGAGCTGCTCGAGCGGAATGGAGCGCCTCAGCTCGGGAAACTGCCTGTTCTCCTCGTCCTTGACATGCTCGGCCAGGAGCCGGTCCAGCTGGCTCAGCGCGGCCTCAAAGTCGACGCCTGACACATCCGCGTCCTCTAGGCGGACCAGGGTCTCCTCGATCTCCTGGTGTTCCTCGATGTCGTGCGCGACCGCTTCCTCGCCGTTGGCGAGGTAGCTGCGCATCACGGGGTATACGTACATCTCCTCGGCCACCGCGTGCCGAACGATTTCGCTGATGGCGGTGTCCGTCAGGTCCCGACGGACCATCGGATCAGTCACCGTCTTGATGTTGCCGATGAGCGCGGTGACCTCTTCGTGGTCATGGGTCAGAACGTCGATGACGTCCCGGCTGAGCTGGCTGCTGGTCATCATTGCCTCCCGTTTGTGCCTCCTATTGGCGAATACGTCCCCCTCTACCCGGCACGAACGGGGCTAATCCTTATCAGGCCAGCGGCGGGACTGCCTGGCGGTCGACGGGGCCGCGGCCCAGCCTTGTCGAGCAGGTTGTCGAGGTTGGCGCTGATGGTTCCCATCCGGGCAAACGATCCGGACAGTAGGAACGCACAACTGTTCGGTTGTGCGATAGGTAGACCCGAAGGTTGGCATCACCGCCGCGGCCAGTTTGGTCTTAGCTGACAGTCGTGGCCGGCTGGCCGCCGATCGCCTTGATCGCCGTCTGGATGTCAGCAGTGAAAGCGCTCACGCGGGTGTAGTGGCCGGCCTGTCCCTTGCGGGCGCAGCCGATGCCCCAGCTCGTCACTCCGACCTGGACCCAGCCGGCGCCGACCTGCTTGAGCAGCGGCCCGCCGGAGTCGCCCTGGCAGGTGTCGATGCCGCCGTTGGCCAGGTCGCCCGCGCACACCTCGACGGCCGCGTACTGGCCGCACTTGCTGTCGCCGATCACCGGCAGGTCCACCTCGCGCAGGAACTGCTCGCTCTTGGCGGCGGAGCTGGAGGTCTTGCCGTAGCCGAGGGCCCGGAACGTCGGACCGGCGTCGTGCGTCTTCGCCGTGGGCAGCAGCGGGTAGCCGGACAGTGGGAGCGGTTCGGTCAGTTTGACCACCGCCCAGTCGCCCTTCTTGACGCCCTTGCCGGCCTGCCGGACAGCCTCGACCCGCTTGAGGCCCGCGGGCTCAGCCTGTTTCCAGTCGAGTTTGCCGATGAACGCCTCGACCTTGCCGGGCAGCGGCGTCGCGTTGCCGGGACCGTCGTGCAGGCAGTGGTGCGCGGTGAGCAACACGTCCGGGGATACGAGAGTGGCCCCGCAGATGGCGAAACCCTTGCCCTCGACCGGAACCCGGATGCGAGCCATCCACGGGTACTCGACGGTCGATGCCTTGCCGCCCACGATGCGCTGGGCCGGGCCGGAGGAGTCGGAGGTCGTGGCCGCGGAGGCCACCGGGACGGCGGCGGCGAATGCCGCGACGGCTGCTGAGACGGCGATGAAGGCGCGTGTCCGGGTCATCTGGCTGCTGATCCTTTCGTGGGGGCGGATCGGCCGGCGGAGCGGAAGGCGGACCAAGAGGCGACGGCGGCGTTGGCCGGGCGCCGCGCCCCTTGGTCCGCCGGTCTGGGGATGCTGAGCGTCTGGCTCGGCCTGTTCGACCGAACGGGTCCCGCTGTTCACACGGGTGTCGACATCCTGCCTCTCGCCATAGGGTTTTGTCGATAGGCGAAGCCCTTTGACCAGGGGAAACTCCGAACCCTCTGTAAGCGGTTGGCTGCGCTCCGAAAGGCGGGCAGGTAGGCGGGGCGGCCCGTTCAGGCGGGCTGCTGGCCGCCGAGTTCGCTGATGGCCGCCCGGATGTCCTTGGCGAAAGCGCTGACCCGGGCGTAGTGCCCGGGTTCGTCCGGACGGGCGCAGCCGTTGCCCCAGCTGGTGACCCCGACCACGGTGGCCGACGCCCCCGCCAGCGACACCAGCGGTCCGCCGGAGTCGCCGTGGCAGGTGTCGATGCCGCCGTTGGCGAGGTCCCCGGCGCAAAGTTCGAACGGCTGGTAGTGGGAGCACCGCTCGCCCGTGATCGGCGGAAGGTCGACCTCCATGAGCACCTCGGAGCCAAAGCCGCCTTCGGCTGTCAGGCCCCACCCCATGGCCCGGAGGCTGGCGGCGGTATCCTGTCCGCCGTCAGCGGGCAGTTTGGCGTACGACGACGCCTGGTACGCCTTGTCCAACCGGACCACCGCCCAGTCGCCTCGGGTGGGGCCCGGGCCGAGCTTGAAGGTGGAGCCGACCCTTTCCCGGCCGACCGGGAGGGCGTCCTTGAACTTCAGTGTCCCGATCGCCGCGGTCACCGAGGTGACGCCGCCGTCGAAGCAGTGCTGGGCGGTGAGGACGATGTCGTGCGAGATCAGCGACCCGCCGCAGATGTTGCTCTTGGGCCCGGCGTGCAGTCGCAGGTGTGTCATCCACGGGTAGGCGCCCTCAGCGGCCGGCTTCCCGCCGACGATGTACGGGGCCGGGCCCGGCGGGTCCGCGTGCGCCGCGTGGGCCGTCATCGTTCCTGCGACCATGGCGAGCGCGAAGGCGAACGCTGCGAGGGTGCGACGATTCACAGATGCTCCTGGGACGGCCGGCCCTGGGGCGCCGGGGTGGGTGGCGGCGTGTCGGGCGGCCCCCGCCAGCGACCCGCACACACCCCTCACCCACTAGTGACGGCTGTCACACCCGTTTGGTTCCATCGATGTTCATCTTTCGATCAACACCTGCGCGGCCAGCCGCGACGCCCCGATCACCCCAATGACGGCGGCGCCGCGCACGGCGACAGACCCGGCCCCGCGGCCGGGTTCACCTGCGCCCAGGCCGGCCACACCCGCGGGTCCGGCGTCGGCAGCCAGCCCTTGTCCGACGGCGTGTACTCCCAGGCCGGACCTTCCTTGAGGTACCGGGTCAGGGCGTCGAGCAGCCGGTCGATGTCCTCGGTCGGCGAGCCGACGCCGAAGCTCGCCCGGATCGCACCCTCGCGCCCGTACCCCTTGCGGGCGAACAGCGGATGCGCGCAGAACCGGCCGGTCCGCACCCCGATCCCGTGCTCAGCGGACAGGTACGCCGCGACCCGGTTCGGGTCGTGGCCATCGAGCGAGAACGTGGCCAGGCCGATCGTCTCGGTGGAATCGTCCCAGATGCGGAAGATCTGGGCGCCGAGCGCTTCCAGGCCATCCACCAGCCGCCCACGCAACAGGTGCTCGCGCGCCTGCATGGCGCCCGCCGGAAGGCCGGCCAGCGCGTCGCAGGCGGCGGCCATCGCCACCACGCCGAGGACATTCGGCGACCCCGCCTCGTGGCGTTGCGGGGAGGTGGTCCAGGTGACCTCGTCGAGGGAGACGTTCTTGACCGCTCCGCCGCCGCGGAGGAAGGGCTCCGCGGCGTCGAGCCAGTCGCGGCGTCCCACCAGGGCGCCCGATCCGAACGGCGCGTAGAGCTTGTGACCGGCGAAAGCCAGGAAGTCGACGCCGGTCGCGGCCATGTCCAACGGCAGGTGCGGGGCGGACTGGGCGGCATCCGCCAGCACCCGGGCGCCGCGTGAGTGCGCCAACGCGACGATCTGCGCCAACGGCGTCACCTCGCCCGAGACGTTCGACGCCCCGGTCACCGCGACCAGCGCCACCGGGCGTTCGTCGAGCGCGGCGGCCAGCCTGGCGAGGGTCTCGGCCACGGTGTCGGCGGCCTCGACGCAGCGGTGGGCGCGGGCCCGCCACGGCAGCAGGTTCGCGTGATGCTCGATGTCGAGGAAGAGCACCTCGCCGTCGGCGGGGACGCATCCGGCGGCCAGGTTGAGCGCGTCGGTGGTGCAACGGGTGAAGATCACAGCATCGTCGGGACGGGCGCCGACGAACCGTGACACCGACGCGCGGGCCGCCTCGAACACCGACGTCATGACCTGCGACGCGTAACCGGCGCCGCGGTGCACGCTGGCGTAGTACGGCAGCACCTCGGTCAACCGATCGGCGACGACGGTCAACGCCGGCGCGCTGGCGGCATAGTCGAGATTGGCGTACCGGACGTCGCCGCCCTGGACCAGCGGCGCCCGCAGGTCGCCGCCGACAACGCTCAGCAGCGGGCGGTCCAGGGCCGCCGAGCCGAGGCTGCCATCCGAAACGGAGCTGTCACCCGAAGTGAAGTTGGAGGTCATTGGCCTACGATACCGACCCGACCACTCCTGAGGAATCGGTGGCTGTCAACGTCTTGGCGTCTCGTTGACTCTGGGCCGTTCGGCTGCCATCCGCCGAACATCAGGAGCAGCGGAAGCCCCCGATCAGCGCCGTCAGACGCGCCGCCCGCTGGGCCAGGTCGTCGGCCGCGGACTGGGCCTGGGCCACGCCGCCGCTGGTGTCCTGGGTGGCCCGGGCGATCCCGGCGACGTTCTCGCTGATCGCCGAGGCCCCGGTGGCGGCCTCGGAGACGCTGCGACTGATCTCGTTGGTCGTCGCGGTCTGCTCCTCGACGGCCGCCGCGATCGTCTGCTGGAAACTGTTCACCCGCTCGATCACCTCGGCGATGCCGGTGATCGCCGAGGTGGCGTTCCCCGCGCCGGACTGGATCGCGTCGATCCGGCTGGCGATGTCGCCGGTAGCCCGGGCGGTCTCCTGGGCCAGATCCTTGACCTCGGCCGCGACGACGGCGAAACCCTTGCCCGCCGCGCCGGCCCGCGCCGCCTCGATGGTGGCGTTGAGCGCCAACAGGTTCGTCTGCTCAGCGATCGACGTGATCACCTTCAGGACCGCGCCGATCTCGCCGGACGCTCCGTCGAGTTGGTTGATGATGCCCGAGGCGCGCTGGGCGGAGGCCACCGCCTCGCCGGCGACGTCCGCGGCCTGGCTGGCGTTCTGGGCAATCTCCCGGATCGAGGCCGTCATTTCCTCGGCGCCCGCCGAGAGGGTGTGCACTGTCGCGGACACCTCCTCCGACGACGCCGCCACGACATCGGCCTGCGCCGACGACTCGACGGCCGCCGCCGAGATCTGCTGGTTGGTCGCCGACAGCTCCTCGGCGCTCGCGGCGACCGTCCGGGCGTGGTCGGCCACCTCCAGCAGCGTCTGGCTGGTGCGCTCGTTGGCCTGGTCCAGCGCGGTCGCCATCTGTCCGATCTCGTCCCGGTTGGCGACCTCGGCGCGGCGGGTGAGGTCACCCTCGGCCATCGCCTTGAGCACCTGCGACACCCGCTCCAGCGGCGGCATGATCGACCTCGTCAGCAGGACGGCCCCACCGGCGGCCATCGCGAGCGCGGCCAACGCGGTAAGCAGCAGCCACAGCTGCGACGAACCGGCCTGGCGGTCGATCTCGGCGCTCGCCGTCTCGGCGTGCTCGTTCGCCAGCTCGGCGCCGGCGGCGAGCGCCGTGGTCACCTCGTTGTGCAGTTTGACGGCCTCGTCCAAAACGAACTGGTCGGCGACGGCCTTGTCGGCCGGGCTACCGGTGCGGTAGAGCTGCGCGATTCGCGCGTCCAGGGCGCCGAACCGCTCGGCCGCGGCGGCCGCCTTCTGGACCTCGGCGGCGACATCGATCGGCGCCTCGTTGATGATCTTTTCGAAATGCGGCCGGACCTCGGCGACCGCGGCGAGGTACTGCCGACGCGCGGGCGCGGTGTCAGCGACCGCGCGGGTCCCGTCCCGGCCGACCTCGAACGCGTACGCCGTCTGCCACCCGTTGACCTCGGCAGCGTGGAAGCGCAGCTCGTTGAGGTCGATGGCGAGGTCGTGGGCCAGGTTGGCGCGCACCGCGCTGTCGGCGCCCTTGACCGACAAGTCGTATCCGATCACGGCGAGGACGACGACCAGCGACGCGGTGACACCGAAGTTGAGCCGCAGCTTCGCGCGCAGCGACAGATTCTGGAGGAGGCTCATGGTCCTTGTTTCGGTCGCCCCGGCCGGGAGCTGAGCCCAAGCAACCGACAGGCGGCCGGGTGCTCAGTGCCCGGCCGGGGTGCCCACGAACCCGATAACTACAGAATGTCACCGTTCGGGGACGGTCAACGGCTGGCCCGTGGGCGGCCCGTCCAGCAGCCTGGACAGGACGATCATGCTTCGGGTGGAGGTGACGAACGGCTCCGCCCGCAGCCGTTCCAGGGACTGCTCCAGGTGCCCCATGTCCGCCGCACGCAGGTGGACGAGCGCGTCCGCCTGTCCGGAGACGCTGTAGGCGCCGATCACCTCCGGGTGCCGCCGGATCGCCTGACCGATCTGCGCCGGCGTCGCCTTGCCCGTGCAGAACAGCTCGACGAACGCCTCGGTATTCCAGCCGACCGAGCGCGGGTCCACCACCGCGGTGAAGCCCTTGATCACTCCGGCGGCGCGCAGCCGGTCGACCCGACGCTTGACCGCTGGCGCGGACAACGAGACCCGGGCGCCGATCTCCGCATAGGAGCTGCGGGCGTCGGCGACGAGAGACGCAATGATTCGCTGATCAACCGGATCGATCCGCAATGATTCGCTCCTCAAGCGCAACGCGCCTATCTGGTTCTGACGATCACAGCCTATCTACTCTTAGTCACCGCCCACAGCCGCCGATGGGTACGGCGACCGCCACAGCAGGAGGACCCCAGATGCAACGTGAGCCCCGGCGCCGGACCTACCTCATGTGCTCGCCTGAGCACTTCGCCGTCGAGTACGTGATCAATCCCTGGATGGACACCAGCGTCGCGGTCGACGCCGCGGCGGCGGTGGCGCAGTGGGAGCGGCTGCGGCAGACCCTGGTCGGGCTCGGTCACGAGGTGCATACCTTGAATCCGCAGGTCGGGCTGCCGGACATGGTCTTCGCCGCCAACGGCGCCTTCGTCGTCGACGGCGTCGCGTACGGCGCGAGGTTCAAGTACCCGCAGCGTTCCGCCGAGGCCAAGTCCCACCAGGAGTTCTACGAGACGAACCCCGGGTGGGGTTTCGTCGCCCCCACCGTCGTCAACGAAGGCGAGGGCGACTTCGCCTACCTGCCCGACGCGCACGGCGGCCTGATCCTGGCCGGCCACGGTTTCCGCACCGAGACCGCCGCGCACGCCGAGGCCCAGGAGGCCCTCGGCCGCCCGGTGGTGAGCCTGCGCCTGGTAGACCCGGCCTTCTACCACCTGGACGTGGCGCTCGCCGCGCTCGATGACGCCAACATCGTCTACTACCCGGAGGCGTTCTCCCCCGCTTCGCGAAAGGTCCTGGCCCAGCTGTTCCCGGACGCTGTCGTCGCCGACGAGGCGGACGCGCGCGCCTTCGGCATCAACCTCGTCAGCGACGGGCGCACCGTGGTCCTCAACACCGGGTCCGACGCCTTGGCGGCGAAACTGCGCGCGGTCGGCTACGAGACCGCCCAGGTAGATCTGTCCGAGTTGAAGAAGGGCGGCGGCAGCGTCAAGTGCTGCGTCGCCGAACTACGCCATTGACCTGACGGACAGGCGCGGCGGCCCTCAGCCGAGGGTCGTCAGCTCCCGCATCACGACGTTCGCGTTGATCTGCCCGTCCCGACGCACCTCGCGCAGGTACCACTTCTGCTGCGGGGTGCGCGACTGGTTGAACTGCCACAACCCTCGGGGACTGTCGATCTGTCCGACCTGGCCGAGTTTCAGGTTCACCTGCTGTGCGGTCAGGTCGTCCCCGGCCAGCTGGATGGCCCGGTCGAGGACGTGCGCGGCGTCGAACGAGGCCATCGCGTACGCCGACGGCGGGACGCTGTGCGCCTTACGGAACGCCGAGGCGAAGATCTGGTTCGCGGAGAACGCCAGGTCAGCCGAGTAGTTCATGGCGGTGAAGATGCCGGCGGCCGAGCCGCCGAGCGCGGCCACCGCGCCGCCCTCGGTGAGGAAGCCCGTCCCGTAGAGCGGGGCTCTGATCCCCGCCGCCCGGTACGCCCGGACGAACTCCACCGCCGCGGCCCCGCTGAAGTGGGCGAACACCGCCTCGGGACCCTGGTTGACGATGGTCCGGATCGCCCGGTCGTACGAGCCGCGTGTCGGCGAGGGCAGGTCAGCGGTGTAGATCGGCTCGCGGACGAGCCGGCTGGCGCTGCCGAAACCGTCGACGAAACCCAACACGACATCCTGGCTGGAGCCGCCGTCGGGCATCACCATGACGATCCTGCCGTCGACGTTCTCGGCCATGTACCGGCCCATCGCCAGGCCCGGCTCGTTCCCGGTGTACGAGGTGCGCCAGATGAACACCTCGCCCTGGAGGTTGAACGGTGAGCCGTTCGCGCCGACGACCGGGACCTTCGCCTGCCGGACGGCGCTGCGAAGGTCGCTGTTCATGACGACCGGGTTGGCGATGCCGGACACCGCCAGGACATTGCGGTCGAAAAGCGCACGCAGGCCGGCGATGGCCGAGGCGGGGGTGTCGCCCTCCGGCGCCGTCTCCAGCCGTACCGGGTGGCCGCCGAGCTGGTTGCCGTGCATCGTCAGGTAGAGCTGGAAACCGCGCAGGAGGTCGTCGCCGATCGACTTCATCGGGCCGGCCTGCGGGATGAGCAGCCCGATCGCCACCGGTGCGGTGGAAGCGTCCGCGACATCGTCCTGGTCGCCGCCGACGCCGCAGCCGGCGATGATTCCGGACGCGCCGGTCGCGGCCAGGAGCTTGAGCGCCTGCCGGCGGTTCATCTGCGACACGGGTCTCCTTCCACGTACTGCGGCCGGGCCCGGTCATCCGGGGTTGCGCGACCCGCCTGGTTCGTCGTCAATGTAGCCTCAGGTCCTCAAGAGACCGAAGCCTCACCCGCGCGCCGCCGCGTCGACGATCGTCAACGTGTAAGGACCGTAACCCGCAGCTACGGTGGTCCGGCAGGGCCACCCCTCCGCACGACGGCGACAACGATGCGAACGGCCGAGGTCCGGCAAGATCGCCGTCAGGTGGCAACGGCCGACCCCGTAGGTCAAGATGGTCCGCATGACCGAGGTACCGCAGACCCCCGCGGGCGCTACTGAGCCCGACAGCGAGCCGACCACCGACCCCGTCGCCGAACAGCCTGACCAGAGCCAGACCGTCGTCGTCGTCGGCCCGGACGGCAAACCGGTCGGCGTCACCCTCGGCGACGAGGACGACGCCGAGGACCTCAGCCGACTCATCGAGCAGCCGGCGAAGGTCATGCGGGTCGGCAGCATGGTCAAGCAGCTCCTCGAGGAGGTGCGCGCCGCCCCGCTCGACGAGGCTGGCCGACAGCGCCTGCGTGACATCCACCACCGCTCGATCGCCGAGTTGGAGGACGGGCTCGCGCCCGAGCTGCGTGACGAGCTGGAGCGCCTGTCCCTGCCGTTCGACGAGAACACCACCCCGAGCGAGCCGGAGCTGCGCATCGCCCAGGCCCAGCTCGTCGGCTGGCTGGAGGGTCTCTTCCACGGCATCCAGGCCGCCCTGGTGGCGCAGCAGATGGCCACCCGGCTCCAGCTGGAGCAGATGCGCGGTGGGCGGCCGGCGCTGCCCGGCGGGGCCATCCCCGGGCCGCACCCGCACGGTGGCCAGGCCGGCCCACACGGCCCCGCGGACCGCGAACACTCGACCGGACAGTACCTCTAGCCAGCCCAGCGGGACGTGGATCAGGCGGCGCGCAGCCGCGGCGTCTGATCCACGCGGGCCAATAACCGGTCCAGGAAGACCGCGACGCCGTCGGCGTCGTTGGACAGGGTCACCTCGTCGGCCAACGCCCGTAGCGTCGGGTGGGCGTTGCCGACCGCGACCCGACCCCACCTCGCCCACTCGAACATCGGCAGGTCATTCGGCATGTCACCGAAGACCAGCACCTCCGACGGATCAATGCCCAACGACGCGGCGACAACCGCCAGACCGGTCGCCTTGTTCACCCCGGCCGGCGTGATCTCGATGAACCCGAGCCCCGACTGGGTCACATCCGCCCGACCGGCGGCCACCCGCTGCGCCACCGCCAACAGCGCGTCGGCGTCGTGGTCGGGCCGGCGGGCGAACGCTTTGAGCACCGAGCCCGCGACGCACTCGGCGCGGGTGCGCGACTCGAACAGGTCCGGGTAGCGCCAGGCTGGATCGTGGTCACCCCACAACGGGGCGTTGTGGGTGTCCAGCGCCTCGACCATGACCGTCAACGTGCCGACTTCGGCCTCCAGATCGACCAGGAACTCGGCCAGCACCGCGCCGTGGATGCGCTCGTCGCGCAGCACCACCGGCCCCGACGCCGCGCTCTGGTCGACGACGAACCCGCCGCCGGCCATCACCAGGTAGTCGGCGGCCCGGATGTCGTTCCGGGTCAACTCAGCCAGCCGCGGACCGCGTCCGGTCGCCGCCACGATCGGCACGCCAGCCTCGCGGACCCGGTCGAGCACCTGATGGGTGAAGGCCGAGACGGTGTCGTCGCCACGGACGAGCGTTCCGTCCAGGTCGGTGGCGACCAGCTTCGGCAGTCCAGGTCGGGGCATGGCGATCTCCTCACCTCCCGGGGCGACGATCGCCGACGACACCGCCGGCTGGGCCGCGGGTCAGCTACCGTACCGCCGCCGGGGCGCCCCGGCCAGATCCTTTCGGCTGATCCGGCCCACAACGGTCAGCGCAGCGGCTCCAGCACGTCGCGTCCGACGAACGGTTGCAGCGCCTTGGGCACCCGCACCGACCCGTCCGGCTGCTGGTGGTTCTCCAGGATGGCCACCAGCCAGCGCGGGGTGGCCAGGGTGCCGTTCAGGGTGGCGGCCGTCCGCGTCCGCCCGTCGCCGTCCCGGTACCGGACGTTGAGCCGGCGGGCCTGAAACGTCGTGCAGTTCGACGTCGAAGTCAGCTCCCGGTACCGTCCCTGGGTCGGCACCCACGCCTCGCAGTCGTACTTGCGGGCCGCGCTGCTGCCCAGATCCCCGGCGGCAGTGTCGATGACCCGGTAGGGCAGCTCCACCTTGGCGAGCATCCCCTCCTCGATCGCCAGCAACCGCTGGTGCTCGGCGGCGGCGTCCTCCGGGCGGCAGAACGAGAACATCTCGACCTTGTCGAACTGGTGCACCCGGATGATCCCCCGGGTGTCCTTGCCGTACGAGCCGGCCTCGCGCCGGAAGCACGTCGACCAGCCGGCGTACCGCAGCGGCTCGTCCAGCGGGATGATCTCCCCGCTGTGGTACGCGGCCAACGGCACCTCGCTGGTGCCGACCAGGTACAGGTCGTCGGCCTCCAACCGGTAGACCTCGCTGGCATGCGCGCCCAGGAAACCGGTGCCCTCCATCGCCTCCGGCTTGACCAGCACCGGCGGGATGACCGGAATCAGGCCGTGCGCGACCGCCTCCTGCATGGCCAGCTGGAACAGGCCCAACTGGAGCAGGGCGCCCACGCCGGTCATGAACGGGAACCGGGAGCCGCTGACCTTCGCGCCGCGCTCCATGTCGATCGCGCCGAGCAACTCGCCCAGCTCAAGATGGTCCCGGGGTCCGTCCAGGTCGGGCTTGTCGCCGACCTCGCGCAGCACCACGTAGTCGTCTTCGCCGCCGGCCGGGACGCCCGGCGCCACGACGTTCGGCACCGCGAGGTGGGCCGCCCGCAGCGCCTGGTCGGCGTCGTGCACCGCCGCCTCGGCCACCTTCACCCCCGCCGCCAGATCCCTGGTCCTGGCCAGCAAGGCGGCCTTCTCGTCGCCGACGGCCTTCGGCATGAGCTTGCCGAGCTGCTTCTGCTCGGCGCGCAGCGTCTCGAACGCCTGCACCGCCAACCGGCGTCGTTCATCGGCGGCGAGCAGGTCGTCCACGACCGACTCGGACTCGCCACGGGCCCGCTGGCTGGCTCGGATCAGATCAGGCTCGTCGCGCAACAGCCTCAGGTCAATCACGATCGCCGAGCCTACCGGGCGGTTCCGCGCCCGTCAGCAGCAAACCTCCCGACGACCGGCTAGCGTCTAGCCCATGGCTATCCGAACCGCGTCCGCCCGCTGGCAGGGCACGCTCACCGAAGGCACCGGCACCGTCCGCACCGGCAAGGGCGGCGTGACCGGCAACTACTCGTTCAGCTCGCGCTTCGAGGAGGGCGAGGGCACCAACCCGGAGGAGTTGATCGGCGCCGCCCACGCCGGCTGTTTCTCCATGGCGCTGTCCAAGCAGCTCACCGACGCCGGTTTCCCGCCGAGCGCGATCGACACGACCGCGTCGGTACATCTGGAAAAGACCGACGCCGGCATGTCCGTGACCCGGATCGGCCTGGACACCCGGGCCGACGTTCCGGGCATCGACGCCGCCGAGTTCGCCAAGTGGGCTGAGGCGGCCAAGGACGGGTGCCCGATCTCGCGGCTACTCTCGCCCGGCGCGGAGATCACCCTCGCGGCGACGCTGGTCTGAGGTCGTCGTCTGTCGGCGGCGCCGGGCGTCAGGCCCGGCGCCGCCTCGCCACCGGTGACCCGGTGGATCTCCTGGCTGCTCCACCATGGCTGGTCGGCGCTGGCGCAGAATGGTCACATGGCGGTGGAGATGACACGGGCGCGCTTCGAGGAACTGGTGGCGGAGGCGCTCGACAATGTTCCGGCTGATCTGCTCGGCCTCATGAACAACGTCGTGGTGCTGGTCGAGGACCGGCCGCCGCCCGGCGAGCCGGACCTGCTCGGGATCTACGAGGGTCACGCGCTGCCCGACCGGGGCTGGGACTACGGCGGCGTGCTACCGGACCGCATCACCATCTACCGGCTCCCGACGCTGGCCATGTGCCAGGACGAGGAGGAGGTGATCGAGGAGGTGACGATCACCGTCGTCCACGAGATCGCCCATCACTTCGGCATCGACGACGCCCGGCTGCACGAGCTCGGTTGGGGCTGACCGACGACGCCGCGCGACAGCCCGGCACGCTCAGGCTTTCATGCCCGGCGACGTGACACCTGGCGGTACCGTTGTTGGCCGTGCGGCTGTGCCGACACGCCGACCACGCAGCCAGAGGAGAAGTGACATGCGCAGCGCCCTTTTCGCCGCGGAGAACCTTGAGAAGGAGTCGGAGCAGCCGGGTCTGCGGCTCCAGAACTCCAAGATGCTGAAGATCGAGCTGCGGGGCGAGGCCATGGCCCGGACCGGGTCGATGGTCGCGTACCAGGGGCAGGTGCAGTTCCAGGCGCTCGGCTCGGGCGGCATGGGCAAGTGGCTCAAGCAGAAGCTGACCGGCGAGGGCGTGCCGCTGATGAAGATCAGCGGGAACGGCGACGTGTTCCTGGCCGACCGGGCCAGCGATGTGCACATCATCGACCTGGAGCACGGCGACGCGCTGTCGATCAACGGCACGAACGTGCTCGCGTTCGAGTCCACGCTCCAGTACGACATCAAGATGGTGCAGGGCGTCGGAATGCTCTCCTCCGCAGGCCTGTTCAACTGCGTCTTCTCAGGTCAGGGCCGGATCGCGGTCACCACCCACGGCACCCCGGTCGTGCTCAACGTCGACCAGCCGACCTATGTCGACCCGCAGGCCGCGATCTGCTGGTCGTCGACGTTGCAGACCGGATACCACCGCGCGGAGCAGCTCGGCATCGGCACGCTGCTGGGCCGCAGCACCGGCGAGGCATTCACGATGAGCTTCGCCGGTCAGGGCTTCGTCGTGGTCCAGCCGTCAGAGGAGCCACCGCCGAACCTGGCCGGGGCCAGCGGCCAGCAGCAGGGCGGGCCGCTGGGCGGCCTGTTCAACGGCTGACCGGCGCCTCACCGGGCCTGGCCGGCCCGGACCCGCGCGAGCCAGGCCGCCGACTCGGCGTACTCGGCGGCGCCGTCCCGGGTCGCCCTGAGCGGCCGTTCGTCGATGTCCCCCAGCAGCCGGTGCCGGGGATACGAGCCGAGAAATCGCAGGTCGAAGCAGACCCGGCGCAGGCCCTGCAACGCCTCGCCGACGGCCGCGTCGGCGACATGGCCGACACAGTCGAGGAAGAACACGTACCGGCCGAGCCCCTCGCCGGTCGGCCGGGACTCCACCCGGGAGAGGTTCACCCCGCGCACGGCCAGCTCGGTGAGGACGCCGCTGAGCGCGCCGACCCGGTCGGGCGCCAGGTAGACGGCCAGCGAGGTCACGTCGTCGCCGGTCGGGGGCGGGGGGGCCGCCGGTCGGGTGACCAGGACGAAGCGGGTGACGGCGTCCTCCCGGTCGGCGATGTCGTCGGCGAGCGCCTGGAGCCGGTTGCGGCCCACTCCGGCCGGCGCGCACAGCGCGGCGTCGCATTCACCGCCGGCGACCGCGATCGCTGCGGCGGCGTTGGACAAGGCGTCGACGACGGTCGCGCCGGGGAGCCGTTCACGTAGCCACCGCCGGCACTGGGCGGCGGCCTGAGGATGGGCGGCCACGGTGGCGATCGTGGCGAGGTCGACCCGGACGCGGGCGGCCAGGACGAATCGGACGGGGAGCCGGAGTTCGCGGGTGATCGTCAGCGGGTCGCCGGCGGCCAGCTCGTCGAGGGTGACGTCGACACCGCCGCCGACGGAGTTCTCCAGCGGGACGAGGGCCGCGTCGGCGTCGCCGTTCCGGACCGCGTCGAGCGCGTCCGGCACCGACGGGGCCGGCGTCCGGACGCCCCGGTCGGCGGCGGGGAAAGCGCGCAGCGCCTGTTCGGCGAACGTGCCCTCGGGACCGAGGTAGACGAATCGGGTCGGTGGCACGCCAGGCATGGCGGTCAGGGTACGCCGAATCGTCTCAGATGGCTGAGAAGAAGGTCAGCGAGCCGACCACGCCGCCGGCTTCCCGCAGCGGCACCGCGATGCCGTCGACGGTGACGTCGTACTCGCCATCGTGGACCCGCATGAGGCCGCGGGCCTGGCGGCCAGAGGTCAGCGCCAGCAGCGGCGGGATAGCGTCGATGTCGGCGTCCGGGAGGCCGTTGCGGGCGGCGGTGAAGTCGACCAACCGCAGCACCCCGTCGAGCAGGGGCCGGCCGGCGGTGGCCTCGGCGTGCCCGAGACCGAGCAGCTGACAGCAGCTGGTCGAGGCGGCGACGATCCGACCTTGCGCGTCGAGGACCAGGCACGGTTCCTCAGCTGCGGTGACGGCGTCGCTCCACCGACGTAGGCAACCACGAACGCTCGGATCGAGGACCTCGGGGGAATTAGCCAGCTGCGGATGGGCGGCCGGCTTTGGACAGTGGGCGATGGCGCACCGGGCGGCGTCCGGGCGCGGTCGGTCGTCGTCGTTCTCGGCGTCGCCTGCGGTGTCGGCGCCGAAGGCGTCGGTTGGGGGGTCACTGGCGTTGCCTGTCCTGGCCCGGTGCGGCGGGCCGAATGACTCGGTCAGTGACAGCTCGACATGCGCCACCTGCACCTCCCACGGGCACTCCAGCGTCACCGCAACGCTAGCCGGTCCGGTGGCGCGCCGACGAGTAGCCAGCTCAGGCGTTTTTCACAGCATGGGTCAGCGGGGCGTCGGGTGGGTCGCGGGGTCGGCGCGGTCCTGACGGTCGCTGCGGTCGTGGTCCGGGGACCGGTACGGGGGATTGATCCAGGTCCCGGGGTCCTTGGCGACGTGGGCGAGCTTGGCGGCGGTATTGGGGCTGATCCGGTCGCCGCCGGCCAGCAGCAGCCGCTCCAGCTCCCGGTAGCTGGTGAGCAGGCAGCCCCGGGGCAGCCCGTGGGTGCTGATCCGTCCAGTCCCGACGAACGCGAGGATCGGGATGACGGGAACTTCGTGCCGGACGACGGCGGAGAGGGCGCGGCTGGCGTGGCGGGCGTCCCGACGGGCCTGGGTCACGTACGGGGGTCGCCGGCCGTTGACCTGCACGACGTCCCCGGCGACGAGGACGGTTGAGCGACCGTGGTCGACGACGGTGACGGCGTACACCCCGCCGGGGCCGACCACAAGGAACCCAGCCTGGTCACGGGAGGCGACGCGTGGGGCGCCGTCCGGGTCGTCGGGCAGCGGCCAGTCGACGACGTGCCAGCCGGGACCGATGTCGTCGAGCAGGGTGGCGGCCCGGTTGCCGGCGGCCTCGGCTCGGCGGGCCTCACGTTCGGCCCGGCGGCGCCGGATCCAGTCGATAGGTGACGGACGCGCGCCCTGCACGAGCGGCAGCGGCGCCATCGCCTGTTCGCCCGAACGCTGGCTGGGAATCCCTGTCATCTTCCGCCTCCGGCAGTTGTCCCTGCTGTCCCCATGAACGATCGGGTGGGACAGATCGTCATGGCTCTTCGTCGCGACTCCACTACCGTAAGTCGTCAACCCGGTAGCAAGGCAAGGCAGTGCGCCGAACGAATGATGAATGAGCAACGTGAGCACGGTATTCATTCAGGTTTCCGCCTTGAGTCGCAGACGACGCTTCAAGGTATTCGTCGCCCCACGATATGTCGAAAACTGATCTACGCTGCGGCTGTGAACCAGTATGTCGACAGCGAGGTCGGGAAACTGAACACCGTGCTGCTGCACCGGCCCGGACCCGAACTCGCCAGGCTTACCCCCCGCAACAACGACTCCCTGCTCTTCGACGGCATCCCCTGGGTCGGGCGGGCCCAGGAGGAACACGACGCGTTCGCCGAGGCGCTCCGTAACCACGGCGTCGAAGTGCTCCACCTTGGACAGCTGCTTGTCGAGACCATCGCCCAACCGCGCGCCCGGGCCGAGCTGACCGGCGCCACGCTGGCCGACCCGCGACTGGGCGACACGCTGCGCGACGAGGTCGCCGAGCACCTCGAGAACCTCGACGCCGGGGCCCTACGCGACGTGCTCATGGCCGGCCTCGCCTGGGAGGAGCTCCGCGCGGCCGGCAGCGGGCGCGGCCTGGTCTACCGGCTCATGGACCGACACGACTTCGTCATCGACCCGCTGCCGAACCTGCTGTTCACCCGGGACTCCTCAGCGTGGATCAGAGGCCACGTCGCCGTGACCTCCCTGGCGATGCCGGCCCGGCGCCGTGAAACCAGCATCACCCGGGCGATATACCAGCACCACCCGCGCTTCGTCGGCGCGAAACTGCTGTACGAGCCGCGCCTGGAGCCCCTCGAAGGCGGCGATGTGCTGCTGCTGGCCCCCGGCGTCATCGCCGTCGGGGTCGGCGAACGCACCACCCCCGCGGGGGCCGAACGACTCGCCCGACGGGCGTTCAGCCGCGAACTCGCCCACACCGTCCTGGTCGTCCCCATCGCCCAGGAGCGGGCGACCATGCACCTGGACACCGTCTGCACCATGGTGGACATCGACGCCGTCGTCATGTACCCACCGCTGGCCGACACGATGATCGCCTTTCCGGTGCGGCAGGGCGCCGACGGCGAGCCTGAGGTGGGCAAGCCACAGCCGTTCGTGAACGCCGCCGCCGAGGCCATGGGCATCGGTCGGCTCCGCATCATCGACACCGGCCTGGACCCGGTCACCGCCGAACGAGAGCAGTGGGACGACGGCAACAACACCCTCGCCCTCGCCCCGCGGCTGTGCGTGGCCTACGAACGCAACGTCGAGACCAACGCGCAGCTGGAACGGGCCGGCATCGAGGTCATCCGGATCGCCGGCTCGGAGCTGGGCTCAGGCCGCGGCGGACCCCGCTGCATGTCCTGCCCGATCTCCCGCGACCCACTGCCAGCCGCCAGGTCAGCGTAGAGCGAGCTGACGGCCCAGCAGTCCCTGGCGGGCACGTCGTTCGTCCGCGGTCACCGGGGCGCCGTCGGCCAGCGCTTTGGCGTACCGGTCGGCGAACGCCGTGACCGACGCCTCCCACTGCCCGGCCTCGACATCGGCCGGCAGGTCCCACACCGGGGCCAGCCGGCCGTGTGCCCGGAACATGCCGGCGAACCTCGTGCCCTCGCCGAGCGCCAGCTCCCCCGCCGCCGCCAGCCGCGCCAGGGCCGCCAACGCATGGTCCTCGTCGTCGGTCAGGACCAGACGCACGTGGGCCTTGTCGCCGGCCAGACACCAGTAGGCGCCCCGGCGCGCGGCCAACCGGACCGTCGGGAAGATCGCCGCGTTGGCCTGGTCCAGCACCGCCGCGGTCTGCGGGTCGTCGCCGGCGCCCTCGGCCAGCCAGAACCCGAAGCCGTCGTGGACGGTGACCTCCAGCTCCCCGTCGACAATGACGTCCGGCAACCTGGGTCCCTCGCCCGGCAGCGACGGCGCCACGACCTGCGTTCCGGGCTCGGTCTCCAACGCGCTGATCAGCGCCGCCGCCAGATCACGGGAGATGTCGCCGGACTGCTGGTGGCGCTGCAAACCGATGAGGATGGTCCCATCGGCGCGGGACATCGCCGGCGCCGCGCCCGGGAGCACCGACGCCAGCACGACCGTGCGGTCGCTGTGCTTCGCGGCAAGCTCCGGCACGAGGGTCAGCGGCGCCGTCGCGGCCGGCACCAGCTCACGCAGCGCGATCCACTCGGCCTCGTCGGCCAGGCCCTCGAACGGACGGGCGACGAAGATGTCACGCAACTTCACCCGCTTAGGGACGGCCGCAGCGGCACGGGCGTTGCTCTTGCTGGCGGGGTTCTTCCGACGCTTGCTCACGGCCACACAGCCTAGGCGGTGGCCGTGGTGATGACCACCCGCCTCGGCAAAGGTCAGCTCGTCGTGGCCTAGTCCGCGGCGGTGGACAGTCTGGCCCAGACGCTCTGCCCCAACCCGTCCCGGTCGACGCCCCACCCGTCGGCGAGCGCCGCGACGATGCTCAGTCCGCGCCCCCCGGTGGCGTCCATCCCGACCTCGCGCGGTCGGGGAACGCTGCTGCCCGCGCCGCCGTCGGTGACCCGCACCTCGACCACGTCCGCGACGGCGCCCGGCGCCAACCGCCAGGACACCCGGATGACACCGCCAGGCAACGGGTCGGCATGCCGGACAGCGTTGCCGACCAGCTCGGCGGCGACGACGATGACGTCGGTCAGCAACGCGGAGTTGACCGCTCCGGCCAGCTCAGCGGCGAGCCGGTGCCGGGCCAGACGGGCGCCCCGGGCGTGGTGTGGCACCACGAGACACCAGGCCCGCTCGGCGACCACCATCGTCACGCTCCCGCCTCCCCCGACGCCATCACTGCTCGAACACCGCCGCCCCCTGGCCCGAATCCGGTGGGCCGGCAGTCGCCGAGCCACGCGCGCACGGCAGGCGCACCTCTGCGACGGTACCGCCCCCGTTCCGGGGCCGGAGAAAGACGCTTCCGTTCTGCCGCTCGACGATCCGCCGGACAAGGTACAGACCGAGGCCGGCGCCGCCACGACGTCGGCGGTACCCCTCCTCGTCGGCTCGTCCCAGCGTCCGTGGGCCGCGCGCCGCCGCTGAGGGCCGGTCCTCCCCCTGCCAGAACCGGTCGAACACCCGCTCGACGTATTCCGGACGTACCCCGATGCCCTGGTCGCTAACCCGGAAGAAGACGGTGCCGGCGTCGGTGCCGGCGGTGAGCCAGATCGGCGAACCCACCGGCGAGTATTTGTCGGCGTTGGTGGCCAGCTCGGTGAGCACCGTCGACAGACTCGCCGGATCACCTACCGCGCCCGGCAGCCCGATCGGCAGCTGCACCACCAGCCGGTGCGCCAGATCCACCGGCAGCGCGGCGACCGCGACGCGCAGCGCCTCGACCAGGTCGAAGGCGACCGGCGGGGCGCCGTTGGCCGGGTCGGCCTCGCTGGCGGTCGACAGCAGCCGGTCCACCAGTCGGGCCAGGTCGCCGGCCCGCTCGCTGATGACCCGGGCGGCCTCCCGGCGATCGGCTTCGGGGAGACTTTCCCAGTGGTCGGCGAGGGTGTCGGCGTAGCCCTTGATCACCGTGATCGGCGTTCTCAGCTCATGGCTCGTCGCGGCGATGAACAGGTCACGGTCCCGGTCCACCTGCTGCCGGCGGGCCCGACCACCGTCGCGGTCCCGCGGCTCGACCGTTCCCGCGGCGACGCCATCGACGATCTTGCCGTGCTCGACCATGGCGAAAGTGTGCCCTGCGGGCCGCTGGGACGCCAGGTCAGCCCAGGCGCTCGCGAACCTCGGCGGGCCGGTCGGTGATGAGACCGTCGACTCCCAGCGACACCGCCAGGTCGATGTCGTCCGGCTCGTTGACGGTCCAGACGTACACCCGCTTGCCGGCGGCCCGCAGCGCCGGCGCCAGACCGGGCCGCGCCCGCAGCAGCTCCACGCTCGGCCCCACCACCGGCGCGGCGACCGGCAGGCGCCCGAGTCCGGGCGGGGTGAGGCCCGAGGGCAGCAGATCCAGCAGCTGGACCGTCGGCACCGCCGGCGCCAACGCCCGCATCCGCCGCACCGCCAACGGCGAGAACGACATCACCGACACCCGCACCCGGGCGTCCGGGCGGGCCCGGTGCAGCCCGCGCCGGGCCAGCAACTCCCGCAGGCTGCGCTCGACGGCGCCCCCGTGCCGGGTTGGGTGCTTGGTCTCCACCAGCAGCCGCACCGGCTGTCGCACGCCGTCGATATGGTCCAACAGCTGGTTGAGGGTCAGCACGCCGACCGTCCCCGTGCCCGGACGAGCCGCGCCATCGAGATCGGAGCCTCGGGTGGCCGCGTGCCAGGAGCCGAAGTCCAGCTCGGCCAGCTCGGCCAGGGTGCGCCGGCTCACCGGTCCGCGTCCGTTGCTGGTCCGGTCGAGCCGACGGTCGTGCACGCAGACCAGATGCCCGTCCCTGGTCATCCGGACATCGCATTCCAGGCCGTCCGCCCCGGCCTCCAGGGCGCGCAGGTACGCGGCCAGCGTGTGCTCAGGAAGCTCCGCGGAAGCCCCACGGTGGGCGAAGACGAGGGGGACGGACACCGGCGTCGGTCAGATGACCTGGGCTTGACGATCGTCGTCGGCGACCATCGGCTGGCCAGCGGCGGCCCAACCGCGCATCCCGCCGTCCAGGTTGTGGACGTTGCCCCAACCGTTGGCCAGCAGGTAACTCACCACCTGCGCTGACCTGGCGCCGGACCGACACACGACGACGACATCGCCGTCCCGGGGCACCTCCGCCGCGCGGTCCGGGATCTGCATCATGGGAAGGTGCGCCGCGCCTGGCGCGTGCCCGGCAGCCCACTCGTCCGGCTCACGGACGTCGATGAGACGGGCGCCCGCGGGCAGGGTGGTCGCTGTCACGGTGGGGATCTCGATGGCCGACACCCCGCCAGCTTACGGTCCCGACCACGGCGCCGCCCAGCGCTCCCTGACGACTACCCCGACGGCCGGGGCGGCTCGGGTCCGGAGCATGGGTCACTTCGACGTGGCGATGAAATGCGGGTGGCTGATCAGCCACTCCGCGAGCGTGCCGTCACGCACCGCGTGGAACATCTGCATGCTCTCCGGGCTCAACGCCTCCGCCGACTGACCGTTGACGTTCGTCGAGTGGAAGGTGCCCGCGTTGGTCCTGACCAGGATGAGATCGTTGGCGGCGACGTCCTTGAGCGTGAACGCGAAGTCGGCGATCGGGACGCCGCCGGTGTCCAGCATGAGTGTGCTGCCGGCGGCCTTGATCACGCGGTCGAGCTTGCCGAGGTCGGTGGCGACGCCCTTGCTGGTGGCCTCCTTGGCGATGGCCTTGACGAGCTGCTGCTGGTGTCGCTGACGGTCGTAGTCGCCGTTGGGCAGCCCGTAGCGCTGGCGGGAGAAGTCCAGCGCCTCCCAGCCCGCCATCTCGCGGCAGCCCTTCTTGTGGATCACCGGCTTGCCGCCGCCGGCAGCCCGGGCCTCGTTGTTCCACATCGGCTTGCCGTCAACCAGTTGCATGTGGATCGACTGGACCTGGTGGTCGACGCACATGCGGACTCCGCCCAGGGCGTTGATCACACGGATGAATCCGCTGAAGTCGATGATCGCGGCGCCGTCGAACCTGACTCCGGTCATCTTGTTGAGCGTCTTGGCGACCAACTGCGCGCCGCCCTCCCGGCCGCCGCCGTTCTGGGCTCCGTAGAAGAACGCCTCGGTCGCCTTGTGTCGTCCGCCGCCGAATCCGGTCTTCGGGAAGGCCGGGATGTCGACGAACGTGTCCCGCGGCACCGACACCAGATACGCCTGGTCCTGCGAGGCCGGGATGTGCAGGACGATGATCGTGTCCGAGCGGATGTTGCCCTTGTCCCGCGCTCGCTCGTCGACCCCGAGCAGCAGCAGGTTGACGGCGCCGGACAGCGCCTTGCCGTCGCCGACCTTGCTGTCGGTGTCGATAAGGTTGGCCTGGTTGACATTCTTCGTGTACCGGTTGATCAGCACGGTGCTGGCCACGAGCGTGGCGCCCGTGACGAGCATGAGCACCGCGCCGCAGATCACCGAGATCCGGGCCCACAGCGGCGCCTTGGCGCGCCCCGGCGCCGGGTCTGTCACCGGAACGCCGTAGGTCACCCCACGCGGAGAGCTGTCGGCCACGGAATCCGCGGACGCTGTCCGTCGTTGGGTATCGACCCCCATCGCGGCTGCTCTCCTGTCGAACGATCGGGCACAGACAACCTGCCGCCCAACAGGTGGAAGGCTGCCCGAGTCACTGTACGGACAGGTCCGGCTCTCGGAAAGCTCCCGGCCACGTCGAAGTCCGACACGCGGACCGCGCGGTCAGCCTGTCGCCTTCGCTGGCGGGTTCGCGGCCACCCATTCGGCGACCTTGTCCTTGGCGACGGCCTGGTAGAGCGCGAGCGCCTTGGGCCGGTCGGAGACGACCACGGACTCGCCGTTGATCGTCTCGCTGCCGGCGTGGGGGCTGGTCATGAAGCGCAGATTGTCGCCCTTGAGGTTGCGGAACTGCACCGCCATGTCGACCAGGCTCAACTCCTTGTCGACGGTGAGGGCGCCGGTGGCGGCCTTGAGGAAGGCGTTGAGCTTGGGTGGGTTGGCCAGCGTGCCGGAGCTGACCGCCTTGTCCATGAGCGCCCGCAGGAACTGCTGCTGGTGCCGGACCCGGGCGAAGTCGCCGTCGGCGAACTGTTTGCGCTGCCGGACGTAGTCGAGGGCCTCGGCGCCGCTGAGCTGCCGCTTGCCCTTCTTGAAGGTCCGGAACGGCTTGTGGATCGACGTGACAGTCTGCTCGATCTTCATGTCGACGCCGCCGAGGGCGTCGGTGACCTCCTTGAACCCGGCGAAGTCGATCGCGACGACGTGGTCCATCCGGATATCGGTGAAGCACTCGACGGTCCGCACCGCCAGCGGCAGGCCACCGAACGCGAACGCCGCGTTGACCTTGCCGCGCCGTTCTCCGCAGTCGGCCGAAGGGCTCTCGGGGATCGGCACATACAGGTCACGCGGCACCGAGATGAGGTACGCCTCTTTCTGGTTCGCCGGAATGTGCATGACGATGATGGTGTCGGCACGCCACTCGCTGGACACGTTGAGCGAGGCGTCCGGGTCGCGGGAGTCGGAGCCGACCAACAGCATGTTGATCACGCCGTCGACCGTCGCTGGCGGGCGTCCGCCGGTGAGCGCCGAGAACGGGTCCGTGCGCGCGAGGTTCTTGTCCAGGCTCTTGCCGTACAGGGCCAGGGCGCCCACGGCGAGCAGGCTGACGACCAGCAGCGCCGCCGCGGCCACCAGGATGATCCGGCCCCAGCGGGGCCTGGGCCCGGGGCGACGACCGCCGGGGACGCTCGGCGGCAGGCCGCCACCACGTCCGCCGCCGCCGGTGAGCGGACGGGTAGCGCGAGCGTTGGCGCTCGACCGGGCGCTGGCCCCGGGCGTCCGGGAGGATCCGGCCGCGACACTGATCGGCACGCTCGCCCGGCCGGACGGGCGAGCGGAACCCACCGGAGCGCTTCGGCCGGCGCGGCGTGGGTGCGTCGAAGACATGAGCCAAGGTTACGTAGCCGATGCAAGATCAGCGATGATCCGCCCCGCGCGGCGGGCAACTACGGCCATACGACCGGCCAACCCCGGGCCGCGCGGCTGACCGGTCAGCCCCGACGTTCGGCGAAGAAGGCGACAGTTCGCCACAAACCGTCCTCGGGTCCGACGGTCGGCTCATAACCGAGCCGGGTCCGCGCCAGGGTCAGATCCGGCCGCCGGCGCTCCGGATCGTCCGACGTCCGCGGCACGAGAATCACCTGCGACGCGCTGCCGGTGATCGCCACGATCCGCTCGGCCAGCTCCCGCATGCTCAGCTCGTGCTCGGTGCCGCAGTTGACCGGGCCGGTCTCGTCGGAATCCAGCAACAGCAGGATGCCGCGCACCAGATCATCGACGTAACAGATCGACCGGGTCTGGGCGCCGTCGCCGTGAACGGTGATCGGCTCGCCGCGCAACGCCTGGCTGATGAACGTCGGGATGGCCCTGCCATCGTCGGGACGCATCCGCGGCCCGTACGTGTTGAAGATGCGCACGATCGCCACGTCCGTGCCGAAGGCCCGGTGGTACGCCATCGTCGCTGCCTCGCCGAAACGCTTCGCCTCGTCGTAGACGCTGCGGACCCCGTTGGGGTTCACATTGCCCCAGTACGACTCCGGCTGCGGGTGCACCAGCGGGTCCCCGTACGCCTCGGAGGTCGAGGCCAGCAGGAACCGGGCGCTGTCGGCCCTGGCGCGCTCCAACAGCCGCAACGTGCCCGCCGACCCCACCGTCAGGATCTCCAGCGGCAGCTTGGCGAAATCCGTCGGGCTCGCCGGCGAGGCCAGGTGCAGCACGGCGTCGAACCGCTCGGACAACGCCGGATGATCAGGCAACGGCTCGGTCACATCCGCCTCGACCAGCGTGAACGCCGGATTGCCCGCCAGGTGGGCGATGTTGTCCTTGGATCCGGTGATGAAATTGTCCACCGCCACCACGCTGGCGCCACGCGCCAGCAACGCGTCAACCAGATGTGAGGGGACGAACCCCGCCCCACCGCTGACCAGAATCCGATGGCCCTGCCCGTACCGCTGTGTCACCGCCATACCGGCAGCCTAGACCGCCCGGGCCGGGCGTTGATCGCATGGTGAGCCGGTCAGGCCAGGCGCCGGTAGCGGCCGCGGTAGTGCAGCAGCGGCGCGGCGCCATCACCGAACGCAGTCCGCTCGATCGTGGCGCAGACGAGCAGGTTCCAGCCGAACGGCCGGGCCTCGTCGAGGCGGCAACCCACCCAGGTGGTCCTGCCCTCGCCGATCGGGCCGTACGCCGTCTGCTCCCAGCGGTCCCCGGCGAACAGGCCGCCCGGGGCGGGCATGAGCCCGGCGAACCGGTCGGCCAACTGCTGGTCCCGCTCCGCGAGCGGCGTCAGCGCGAACACGCCGCCGGCCTCCACCGCCGCCCACAGCTCCGACTCCGGGTCGACGAGGCCGGCGACCCGGCCCGGCGCCCCGTCGGCGATCATCGTCGACGAGACCGTCAGGCCAGCCCGGCCCCGGCCGTCGCCAGCCGTCCACAGGGTCACCGGCAGCGGCAGCCGGCCCCGCATCCGTCTGGCCGGCGACCGGTCGTCCGCCGGGGTGGCGAACGGGTCGTCGCCGTGGATCGCCGCGCCGGGCTGCCAACTCGTCATCCGGCCATTGTCCCTGTTCGGCCGGCGTGCCCGGGTCAGGAGACGGCGCAGCGGTCAGTAGGCGCCCTTGCGGGCCAGCACGACCCCGACGGTGCGCCACAGGATCGCCAGGTCGTAGGTCAGCGACCAGTTGTCGACGTAGTAGAGGTCGAGCCGTACCGCCTCCTCCCACGACAGGTCCGAACGCCCGGACACCTGCCACAGACCGGTTATCCCCGGACGCACCAGGAGCCGGCGGCGCACGTCGCCGAGGAAGTCGCCGTTGTCGGCCGGCAGCGGCCTGGGGCCCACCAGCGACATCTCGCCCCAGAGGACGTTCACCAGCTGGGGCAGCTCGTCCAGCGAGGTCTTGCGCAGGAACTCCCCGAACGGGAACACCCGCGGATCCTTGCGGATCTTGAACAGGAGGCCGTCGCCCTCATTGTGCTCCTGCAACGCCGCGAGCCGGTCCTCGGCGTCGACGTACATGGTGCGGAACTTCCACACCCGGAACGTCCGGCCGGCCACCCCCACCCGCGGCTGCCGGAAGAAGACCGGACCCGGATCCGACACCCGGACCCCGAACGCGACCGCCAGGAACACCGGCGCCAACGCCAGCAGGCCCATCGCGGCGGCCACCCGGTCCAGCAGGTTCTTTGCCAGCCACGCCACCCCCGACAGGGTCGGCTCCTCGACATGCAGCAGCGGCAGGCCCTCGATCGGCCGAATGTGGACCCGCGGCCCGGCGATGTCAGTCAACTGCGGCGCCACCAACAGGTCGACGCCGGTGCCCTCCAACTGCCAGGCCAGCCGACGCAGCTCCCCCGCTTCGGCCCCCACCGATCCACACACCGCGATCGTGTCGGCCTCCAGTCGCTGCACCAGCGCCGGCACGTCCCGAGCGTCGTAGACCGGAACCGGGGTCTTCAGGCCCCGGGTCGCCGCGAGACCCTCGGTGACGCTGATCCCCACCGGCACCAGACCGGCGTCGCGGTTACGCGTCACCGCGGTGTAGACCTCCAACGCCTCCGGCAGCGTCCCCAGCAGGATCATCCGGTGCGTGGCGACGCCGGACCGGCGCCGGGCGTGCAGGACCATCCGGGCCAGTCGGCGCAGCAGGAGGATGAGCAGCAGGGCCGCCCCGAGAGCCACCGCCACCGACAACCGGGACAGGTCCGTCTTCGTCGAGAACGCCAGGAACGACACCGTCGCCGCGACGCCCACCGCCGCCCGGATAACCCGTTTGAACTCCTCGGCGCCCAGACCGAGGTGACGGCGGTCGTACGCGCCGTTCGCCCACAGGCAGGCCGCCCAGCCCAACGGCAACAGCACGAAGGCCACCGTCAGGAACCAGAACTGGTTCTCGCCGCGGATCAGACCTGAGCTGGCCTGGTCGAACGTCGCCGTCGCCACCAGGCTGGCGCAGAACGCCGCGAAGGCGTCCAGAAGCAACAGCGCCGCCGTGTACGGACGGTGCCAGCGGGCGGCCCGGCGCGCGCGCGACCACGCCGTGCGCACCACACCGCTGGTATGGGGCGACTGGCTGTCGTCGTAGCTTCGGGGCACGGGCTCGCTCCGGTTCGCAGCCGAGACCGGGCTCTGGAGGCTCGCCGTCACCTCACCCGCGTCCTCTCGTGAGACCAGCCTCGCGTAGGTAACTCCGACGCGCAGTCGGAGCCGGAGCAACTATACCGACGACCGGTTTATCACCTAGCGCTTCCCGCTTCGCTTTGTTGCCGGAATGCGCCCTCCGGCGACGTCACCGCACCAGCTTCGACAGGCGCCGGTCAGCCAACGGCCTGCCGCCGGTCTGGCAACCCGGGCAGTACTGGAGGCTGGAGTCGGCGAACGACACCTCCCGGATGAGGTCGCCGCAGACCGGACAGGGCAGGCCGGCGCGGGCGTGCACCCGCAGCCCCGAGCGCTTCTCGGCCTTCAACGTCGCCGCCCGCTGGCCGGTCAGGCGGGTCACCGCCTCGGCCAGCACCTGCTGCGTCGCGCCGAACAGCCGGTCGTGCTGCTCCTCGCTCATCCGACCCGTCAGCGCGAACGGCGACAGGCGCGCCACGTGCAGAATCTCGTCCGAATAGGCGTTGCCGATCCCCGCCACGACGGTCTGGTCAGTCAGGGCGCCCTTGACCTGCCCCCGCCGCGCCCGCAACCGGCCCGCGAACTGCTGCCGGTCGACAGCCAACGCGTCCGGCCCCAGCGCGGCCACCCCCGGTACGTCGGACGGGTCCCGCACGACGTAGACGGCGAGCCGCTTCTGCGTCCCCGCCTCGGTGAGATCGAACCCGGCGCCGTCGTCGAGGGCCACCCGCAACGCGATCGGACCCTTGCCCGGCTTCGGCGGCGGGCCGACGGCGTCCCGGAAACGCAGCCAACCAGCCCGGGCCAGATGGGTGAGGAGGTGGGCGCCGGTGTCGACGCTCAGGTCGAGGAACTTGCCGTGCCTGGCGGCCGCCACGACCGTGGCCCCGACCAGATCAGACGGCGCGGGTTCCACGGTCTTCAGGACGCTGAACGCCGCCACGTCGACCCGCCCGATCACCCGACCCACCGCCCGCTCGCGTAGGAACGCGGCGAGCGCCTCCACCTCCGGCAGCTCCGGCACCCGTCCCTCCGTTCCCGCGGCCAGGCGCCCGCGCCTCGCGCCAACGCCGGCCGCCCTCGGGCCCCGGGTTGACGCTACCGTTGCCGGCATGGCGATGCAGGCATGAAGATCGTTATCGCGCACAACCGGTACCGCAGCGAACTGCCGTCCGGGGAGAACGTCATGGTCGACCTGGACATCGCCCAGCTGCGGGCCGCCGGGGTGAACATCCTGCCGTTCCTGCGCGACTCCGACAACATCGCCACCATGTCCGCCGGCGCCAAGGCGTTGCTGCCGCTGTCGCCGATCTACAACGGCCCCGCCCAACGCGAGCTGGCCGCGCTGCTGCGCGCCGAACGCCCCGACGTGCTGCACCTGCACAACCCGTACCCGCTGCTCTCGCCCTGGGTGGTGCGCACCGCCCACGCGCACGGCGTGCCGGTGGTTCAGACCGTCCACAACTACCGCCAGGTGTGCAGCCCCGGCCTCTACTTCCGCGACGGGCACGTCTGCGTCGACTGTCGCGGCAGGACCATCGGCTGGCCGGGCGTCATCCACGGCTGCTATCGGGGGTCGCGGGCACAGAGCGCGGTGATGGCGACGGCGCTCGCGGCGCACCGCCCGACCTGGCGCTCGGTCGACCGGTACATCGCGCTGACCAGCGCGATCGCCGAGCACCTGCGTTCATACGGCATCCCCGCCGACCGGATCGTTGTGAAGCCGAACAGCATCCCTGACCCAGGGCCGCCGCCCGCCCTCGGGGACGGCTTCCTGTTCTACGGGCGGTTCGCCCCGGAGAAAGGGCTCAGCCTGCTGCTCGACGCCTGGCGGCGGCGCCCGGACGGGGCGCTGGGGCCGCTGCGGATCGCCGGGGACGGCGAACAACGACCGCTGGTCGAGGCGATCGCCGCCGAACGGGACGACGTCACCTACCTCGGGCCGCTGGACCGCGACGGCGTCCGCGCCGCCCTGACGGCGTCGGCGGTCGTGCTCGCGGTGCCGACCTGGCACGACGTGCTGCCGACCGTCGTCATCGAGGCGCTCGCCTACGGGCGTCCGGTGCTGGGCACAGACCTCGGCGGCGTCCCGTACCTGGTCGGCGCCGACCAGGCTTCAGACGGCAGAGCGAGCGGGCTCCGACGCGGTGTAGCGGGCTGGGTGACGGCGCCCGATCCGCAGTCACTCGCCGACGCCCTGGCCACCGTCCGCGCGGAGGCGCCGGCCCTCGCTGCCGCCGCCCGCGCCCGCTACGACCACACCTTCCACCCTGACGTCGTCCTCACCCGGCTCCTGGCCACCTACCGCGACCTCGCCGCCGCGAGCTAGCGGCGAGGTCAGGTGGCGAAGACGGTGAAGGCGACCTGGTGGACCTTGCCGGCGGCCTGGAACTGGAGGAACATCCGCTGGTCGCCGCGCTCGGCGAAGACCGCGTGGAACTGGAGCACGCCGTCGGCGGGCGGGAGGTCGCCGTTGAGACTGGTGGGCAACGGGTGCAGGTGCATGAGCTTCTGGGTACGCACCTCGAAGTTGGACAGGTGGGCGAAGGCGCCCAGGTAGGGCTCGAGCGGCGCGGGAGTCCCGTCGGCGTTGGTGATCCGAAAACTGAGGACGGTCTGCTGGCCGGAGACGAGGTTCGCCGGGCCGTCGAGCCGGGTGACCGTGAACGGTCCGCTGCGCACCTGCGCGACCGGCGCAGGGACCGGGACCATGGTGGTGTCGCCGGGCACGACGAACGGCACGCCCAGCACCGTGGGGTCGTCGGTGGCGGCTCGCCCTACCGGGGTGAACTCGGTGTACATCCGATAGGCGCCACCGTCGCCGATGGCGATCGGCGCACGCCACCGGCCGTCGCTGTAGTCGGGATGTAGATGTTGGTATCCGGACATGTCGTCGCGGAGCACGTAGAGGTGCAGCTGCTTGGTGTGCACCCACTGGAAGTAGGCGTTGTCAGCGCCGTCCGTGCCGACGATGCGGAACTCCAACACCGTCGCACCGCGGCGGCTGGGCAGGGTGATCGGGATGAGCGTGTAGCCGTCGTACGAGTCGGCGAGCCCGTCGCTGTACACGCGGGCCGGGCTGGCCGGCGCTACGGAAGGACGGCTGTCAGCCACCAGGTACACGGCGCCGGCGGCGCCCGCGACCATCGTGACGGCGACCGCGATCCGGGCCAGGCGCGAGCTACGCGAGATCATCCGCACCGGCGACGACGACACAGCGGCACCCCAAACTTCCTCGGCCACCCGCTCCACGGACGGGACAACGTGACGGTTCACCCGCGGCGCCTCAGTGACGAGCGGCCCGGATCCGAACCGGACCGGGCCGCGCATCGGGTCGAGGCGAGATCAGCTCACCGGGCGGCCGCGCCGGTGGGCTTGACCAGGTAAAGGCCAACGCCCATGCTCTGAACCGCGACCACGCCGTTCTTCAGATAGGGGATGGCCATCCAGGTGGCGCTGAAGCCGCTCGCGTTGCTGGCGGGATCGGTGTCGAAGTAGCCGACCTCGTCGAGCTTGGCCTGGCCGACCTTCGCGGTGTCGATGATCCGCAGCCCGCCCTTGTACGCCGCCTGGTAGTGCTTGTCGCCGACGGTGTAGCCGTTGTGCGAGATGAACTCGCCGCGGGTGGCGTTGTCACGGCCGACCAGCTTGGCGTTGTCGAGCTTCTCGATGTTCCAGACGAAGTTGGGGCTGCCACCGGCCGTCGGGATGGTCTCGTCGTTCTGGATCAGATACTTGAAGTCCTTGGTGTGGTAACCCTGGTGCACGTAACTGGCGCCGTTGTACGTCGCGGTCGACAGCACCTTGATGTTGGCCTTGTCGGTGACGTCCAGGATCTGGAACTTCTTGCCCTGACCGGTGTAGTTGAAGGCGATCTCGCGACCGGTGAAGCGGGTGTCGGGGCCGTCGTAGTTCACGACGACGGCCTCGTGCGAGTACACCTCCTTGTCGTAGCAGGCGGCGTGCTTGAGCTGCAACGGGGACTTGATGTCGTAGATCGTCAAGCCCTTCTTGCAGGTGTTGGCGCCCGAGACGTAGAGGAAGCCGGTCTTCTCGTTGATCCACAACGTGTGGCTGTTGGTGAGCCCGCTGAAGTGGGCGTCGGCGGTGAAGGTCTGGGGGGCGCTGAGTCCACGGAGCTTGTGCAGGTCGAAGACCTGGATGCCGTGGTTGACCGCGTCCTTGCCGATGTAGGCGAAGTTCTTGTACGTCCGGACGTCACACCAGGTGGCGTTGGTGCCGTTGGCGGCGGGCAGGTTGCCCAGGTACCTGGGGTTCACCGGGTCGGTGACGTTGATGAAGGACATGCCGTTGGAGCGGCAGTACAGGATGTACTCGTTGTTCGTCTCGGCGTCGTTCCAGTACCACATGCTGCTGGAGCCGCCGCCGCCAAGCTCAGCCTGCGGCAGGAAGCTGAGCAGGTCGACGTTCTGGCAGGGGTACTTGTCCACCTTGCCGTTGACGCACTGCTTCGGCTGGCCGCTGATTCTCTCGCCGGTCTTCCAGGTGGGGATGTACTCGCGCAGGAGCTCGGCCTGTTCGGCCTGGCCCTCGGGGCTGTTGGGGTCGTGTGCCACCGCCGGCGGGCCGGTGAGGGCGACGAGGGCGAACGCGCTGGCGACAAGTCCGATCGCGCGAAACGTGTGACGCATGAGGGTCTCCTTTCCAGTCGTCCGCCGGGGCGTGGGGGCGCTGGTCCTGGCGGGCGGAGCCGGAGCGGCATAAACCGGGGATGGCGGGGTGGCGCCGGCTCTGACGCTGGGAGGGGCAACACTGGGCCCCCTCGCCAAACGCATAGACAGAAGCTAATGGGTGACCCTCGTCACGTCAACTTTTCGCAGGTCGGGGCCGGGCCAGGTGGCCGATGCTCGCCAGGAGGAAGCCACCATTCACGGCGGTGAACGCGACAACGAGCCAGACGGTGAGCGCGGGCGCCACCACTAACGTCAGGCCGGCCACGAAGATCACCGCCCCGTAGTCGCGAACCAGCTTGACGACCCGCACCGGCAGCGACGCCGAGGTGAGCATGCTGACCGCGTTCGGCCCGGATGCCAGCACCGAGGTGACCAGGTTGACCATCCAGCAACCGGCGAACGCGGCCACCAACCAGGCCGGCGTCTGCGGCCGATGGGCTGCCGCCACCGCCGCCAGCGCGGTGACCAGACCGATCTGGGCGGCGACGTCGCAGAGGATGTCCAGCCGGGCGCCGTCAGGGCTGGCCTTGCCAGTTACCCGGGCGAGCTGACCGTCGGCGCAGTCGAACGCGTACGCCAGCTGCCAACCCGTCAACGCCGCCAGGCCCACCGGCCAGGCGGCGGCGGAGCCGTCGGCCACCGCGTCGGCGCTGGTCACGACCAGGGCCGACGTCGCGAGCCCGAGGACGAGGTTGAGGAGCGTCAACGCTCGTGGCGTCAGCCTCAGCCGGGCGCCGACCAGCGCGATGGCGGCGCCCAGCCGTTGGCTGAGCGCCTCGCTGAACAGACCACCGCCCCGGTTGACGGCGTAGAAGTCGGCGAACCGGGGGTCAGAGCTTGGCGAGGGCACCGACGTAGTCTGCCAGGCGCTCGCGCGCCTGCTCGCGGTCCAGCGCCAGGTGTTCGAGGATGGTATAGCGGTCCGGCCGGGTGCTCGGGGCCAGCATCAGCACGTCCAGGAACTGTTCCCCGGTCAGGCCGATGTCAGCGGGCAGCCGGGGCAGGCCGTGCCGCTCCAGACAGCCGGCGAGCTGGGCGAAGCGCCCGTGCTCCTCGCGTAGGAACGTGCAGAACAGCGCCCCCAGCCCGACCTGCGCTCCGTGCGAGGCGCTGCCTGGGAACAACTCGTCGACGGCGTGGGAGATCTCGTGGCACCCCCCGGACGCCGGCCGGGACGACCCGCAGACCGCCATCGACAGCCCACCCATGATCAACGCTTCGGCGAGGGTGGTGAGGAAGTCGTCGTCGTTGATCGTGCCCGGGTGGTTGATGAGCGCCTCGGCGCCGGTGCGGGCCAGCGTCACCGCCAGGCCGTCGATCGGTTCGCCGCGTACCCGGTGCGCCAGCTCCCAGTCGGAGACGGCGTTGATGTTGCTCACCGCGTCGCCGATGCCTGCCAGGGTCTGCCGGTCGGGCCCGTCCTCGACGAAGTCGAGATCAACCACGACGGCGATCGGGATGTGCACCCCGTAGGAGCCCTTGCGCCCATGATGCTCCAACGACGCCACCGGCGAGGCGATGCCGTCATTGGCCAGGCTGGTGGCCACCGAGACCATCGGGATGCCGTACCGGGCCGCGGCGTACTTGGCGGTGTCGATGGTCCGGCCGCCGCCGATGCCGACGACGGCGTCGTAGTTGCGCTGGCGGAGCAGGTCGCCCAACTCGTTTGCCGACTCCAGGCTGCCGCCGGCGATGTGGAAGACGTCGGCCGCGCCCAGGCCAGGACGGCACAGCTCGGCGATCTTCTCGCCCTGGCCAGGTCCGACGACGATCGCGACATCGCCGCCGGCGGAGATGCGGCGGTCGGCCAGCAGCGCGCCCAGCTCGGCGATCGCGCCCCGTCGCACCTCGATCGCCAGCGGCGTGTTGACGGTGCGGGCTAGGAGAGGCACGGCGTTCCCAGGGCTCCTGGCCTGCCGACGGCCGGCTGTGGCGCGGCTAGTAGTGGCACGCGATCTCCCGGGCGCGAGCGAGATCGTCGTGGTTGTCGACCTCGACCCAGCTCACGTCGCCGATCGGCGCAGCGCGGACCTCGCCGCCGCGGTTGGCGAACTCCTGGTAGCCGTCCTCATAGTACAGGTTCGGGTCGCGCTCCCAGGTGGACCGCAGCGCGTCGGCCAGTTCCCCGGCGACGCGCGGCTCGATGAGAGTGGCGCCGATGTACTCGCCGTACGCGTCGGCCGGGTCCATCAGCTTGGTGATCCGCGTAAGCTGCCCGTCGTCGTCGAAGACCGTCTTCATCTCCTCGTCGGCCAGCTTCTTGACCGTGTCCACGGCGAGCAGAATGCCCGGACCGCGGTTGTCGAGCAGGGTGCGTTCCACGCTCACCGGGTGGACGGTGTCCCCGTTGACCAGCAGGGCGCCACGCGCGAAGTGCTCGCGGGCGAGCCAGAGCGAGTAGGCGTTGTTCCACTCCTCGGCTTTGTCGTTGTGCACGAGCGTGAGCGTGACGCCGTACGCGGACTCAAGCTCGGCAAGTCGCGACGCGACCGCGTCGGCGCGGTAGCCGACCACCACGACGACCTCGGTGAGGCCGACAGCCGCCAGGTTGCGCAGCGCGATGTCGAGGATCGTGGTGTCCCCGTCGACCGGGACGAGCGCCTTCGGCAGAGTGTCGGTGTACGGACGCAGGCGGCGTCCGGCGCCAGCGGCGAGCACGAGCCCGATCATGTGCTTCCTTCCGAGGGGGACAGAGCCTGGCGATCGTAACGCGGGGCCGCGGCGCCAGCCGTGACGACCTGTGTCGGGGTGCGGAGGAAACGCCCGTTCAGGCTCGCCCGAAATTGGCAAGTCTTGAAGAGTTGCCCACTTCTCAGTCACGATATCCGTACCGTGCGTGACAAGGAGTGGTGCTGATGCAGGTACGTGATGCAATGGATTCCCAGGTGCTGGTCGTCGGACCGGAGCACACGATCCGACAGACGGCCAAGGCCATGGCGGCCCGCAAGGTCGGCTCGGCGATCGTCGTCGATCCGGACTCCGCCGGCGTCGGCATCATCACCGAACGTGACGTCCTCAAGGCGATCGGCAACGGCCTGGACCCCGACACCGCACGCACCGGCGACCACCTGACGTGGGAGGTCGTCTACGCGGGCCCTGACTGGACCCTGCACGAAGCGGCCGCGGCGATGGTGCGGGGCGGGTTCCGCCACCTGGTCGTCATGCAGGACGACGACGTGCTCGGCGTCATCTCGGTCCGGGACATTCTCCGGGTCTGGACGGCCAAGAAGGTCGGCGCCGCCTAACCACGCCGACCAGGAGATCCCTCCCGAGGCTGTCGGAAAGCCGACTTTTGCGTTGCCCGGAGCGCGAACGGGTCGTTAATGTCCCCGCGCGTCCGGGCGACCGCCCTGCGACGCTTTCGGCGATTTGCGGGCGGGGTTTCTTGTGACGCGCATCTTCCCACGGTGGGTTTCGGCGACTGTGGCGCTCCTGACCGTAGCCGGGACGGTCAACCTGACAAGGGTCCCCTCGGCCGGTGCCGCGCCGGGCGACGAAACCACCCGCACCGCTCTCGGCGACCTGTCGGACCGGGCGGCCAGAACGCCGCAACGCAGCAGCGGCGCGCCCGACTATCTCTACGCCGTCAGGCCCACCGCGATGGCCCACGACGTGCCGGGCAGCGAGATCACCTTCACGGCTGCCGAGGACGCGGCATCGTATCTGTGGACCGAGGGCCTGGAGATCTCCGCGGTCGACCAACTCGGTCTCGGCGACAACATCGGCAACACGGCCCGGATCCGCTGCGACGGCCCTGGCCTGATCGACACCGGGGTGCGGGGCTCGTACTGGGCAACGAACATGGTGCCGCCGACGGAGACCGCGCTGACGCCCGTCCTGCGGTGGCTGTTCATCGCCCCCCAGGACGGCGACTACACGTGCCGCATCTCGATGGCCAGCTACTCGACCATCATCAAGGACGGCCGTGAGGTATCGATGAGGTTGGCCGCGGGGGCGCGGCTGACGCGGGCGGTCTACGCCAACGCCGCACGCTGGGGCCTCTATGGCGGCGCCAATGAGCTGGTCAAGGCAGGGCAGACGAAGGTGACGTTGAGATCCACCTTCCTGCCGACCGTGGCGGCTGCCGACCAGATCGTCGTCGTCCAGGACGCGGCGCTGACCACCTGCAAAGCCAACTCGTCGATCAAGGGGTGCGCCGGCGGCGTCTCCCGTAACCCGGGAACCACGGTCCGCAGCTGGATCGAGGCCCAGCCCAAACACGCCGACGGCTCCGACTGCGGCAGGTCGTGGCGGGGGGAGCAACGCCAACAGACGTTCAGCAGCGCCAAACATCATGCGCACAGCACCAGTCTGATCCGGTTCGCCGAGTCGAAGCTCGCCGGCTGCGCCGGGGTGCGCCTGTCGCTGAGCCTCCAGCACGTCTCTGGCAACCCGTTCGTGCTGCACCGAACCTTCTTCGAAGGCATCGTCGGCTCCCACGGGGTGGCATTGGAGATGACGCCGGAACAGCTACGTGTTCATGATCATGCCGGCGGCGACGGTGCGATTGCTGGCCTCATTGATGAGAATGAATCCACCGGTCGTGCGGTTGCGCCGGTACTCGTCGGCTAGCAGCGGTTGGGTAGCGCGGAGCTGGATGCGACCGATGTCGTTGAGTTCGAGTTGGGTCGCGGTTTCGTGGCGGTGGAGGGTGTTGATGTCGAGTCGGTAGTTGATGTTTTTGATGACGGCTCGGGTCGTGCGGGTGGTGTGTTTGATGGCGTATCGCCCGCCGGGCGCGAGGGGGTGGCGTTCGTCCATCCAACAGATCATGGCGTCGATGTTCTGGGTGGTGTGTGGGGTGTTGTGAGGCCGGCTGATGAGGTCGCCGCGGGCGATGTCGATGTCGTCGGCCAGTCGGATGGTCACTGACATCGGCGGGTATGCCTCCGCGACCGGACCGTCGTAGGTGTCGATGCCGGTGATCCGGGTGCTCAACCCCGCTGGAAGGATCATGACTTCGTCGCCGGGTTTGAAGATCCCGGAGGCGACTTGTCCGGCGTATCCGCGGTAGTCGGCCACGGTGGTGGATTGGGGCCGGATGACGTGCTGGACTGGGAAGCGGGCGTCGACCAGGTTCCGATCTGAGGCGATGTGGACATGTTCCAGGTGGTGCAGCAGCGAAGGGCCCTGGTGCCATGGCATCGCCGCTGACCGGGTCGCCACATTGTCGCCCCGTAGCGCTGAGATAGGGATGCTGGTCAGGTCGGGCACGTCGAGCTTGGCGGCGAAGGCGGCGAACTCGTTGGCGATGTTCTCGTAGACGGCCTGGTCGTAGTTGACCAGGTCCATCTTGTTGACGCACAGCACCAGGTGCGGCACGCGAAGCAACGAGCACAGGAACGCGTGCCGGCGGGACTGTTCCACCAGGCCCTTACGGGCGTCGACGAGGATCAGCGCGAGATCGGCGGTGGAGGCGCCGGTGACCATGTTGCGGGTGTACTGGAGGTGTCCGGGGGTGTCGGCGATGATGAACTTGCGCCTGGGGGTGGCGAAGTACCGGTAGGCGACATCGATGGTGATGCCCTGCTCCCGCTCGGCGCGGAGCCCGTCGGTGACCAGGGCCAGGTCGGTGTAGTCGTCGCCGCGGGCCGCCGACACCGCCTCCACGGCCGCCAGCTGGTCGGCGAACAGCGACTTCGTGTCGTACAGCAGCCGGCCGATCAACGTTGACTTGCCGTCATCGACTGACCCGGCCGTGGCGAACCTGAGCAGGTCCATCATCAGAAGTAGCCTTCTTTCTTGCGATCCTCCATGGCGGCCTCCGACACCCGGTCGTCGCCTCGGGTGGCGCCACGTTCGGTGATCCGGGTAGCGGCGATCTCGGCGATCACCTTGTCGACCGTGTCGGCGTCTGAGAGCACCGCCGCGGTCATCGAGGCGTCCCCGACGGTGCGGTACCGCACCCTGCGTTCGACGGGCCGCTCGTTGGCCCGCGCGGTCCAGAACTCGTTGACCGCGTACCACATGCCCTCACGCTCCACGACCTCTCGGTCATGGGCGTAGTAGATCGAGGGCAGCTCCAGGCGCTCGCGGGCGATGTAGTGCCAGACGTCCAGCTCGGTCCAGTTCGACAGCGGGAACACCCGGATCGATTCCCCGACCCCGATCCTGGCGTTGTACAACGACCACAACTCAGGACGTTGGTTCCGGGGATCCCACTGCCCGAACTCATCCCGGAACGAGAACACCCGTTCCTTGGCCCGCGCCTTCTCCTCGTCCCGGCGCGCGCCCCCGAACAACGCGTCGAACCGGTGCTTGTCCACCGCGTCCAGCAGGACCGGGGTCTGGATCCGGTTGCGCGTCCCGTCCGGCGGCTCGACTACCGACCCGACAGCCAACGCCTCCGGAACCGAAGCCACGATCAACTGCAACCCCAGCTCGCCCACCCGACGATCCCGAAACGCCAACACCTCCGGGAAGTTGTGGCCGGTGTCAACATGCAACACCGGGAACGGCACCCGCCCCGGCGAGAACGCCTTCTGCGCCAAGCGCAGCATCACGATCGAGTCCTTGCCGCCGGAGAACAACAGCACCGGCCGCTCGAACTCCGCCACCACCTCCCGGAAGATGAAGACCGCCTCAGACTCCAGAACGTCCAGATGCGACACCCGATAGGAGGCGACTGCGCTGTCGGTCATGCCATGGCCTTTCCGGACGTTTCGGCGGCGATGAACGTGGCGAGCGCCGCCAGGAGCGTGGCGGAGTGCTCCCGGCGGCACACGAGCAGGTCGGGCAGCCGTGGGTCAGCCTGGTTGTAACGGAGCGGGCTGCCGTCAACGCGGGAGGTGTGCAGCCCTGCGGCGCGGGCGACGGCGACCGGCGCGGCGGAGTCCCATTCGTACTGGCCGCCGGTGTGCACGTACGCGTCGACCTCGCCGGTGACCACGGCGCAGACCTTCGCGCCGGCGGATCCCATCGGCACGGGAACGCCGCCGACCGCGGCGAGCAGGCCGGGGACGAACGCCGGCGGCCGGGTCCGGCTGACGGCCAGGCGCAGCGGCCCGCTGGTCGGCGCGGGGACGACCTCGGCGACGCCCAGCAGCCGCTCCTGCGCCGGTAGCGCGACCGCTCCGGCGATCAGCTCTCCGCCGGCTGGCGCGCTGGCCGCCACGCCGGGCCTGGCGTGCGGCGGCTCGCCGCGGCGCCACAGGGCGACGTGGACCGCCCAGTCGACGCGTCCGGGCTCGCCGTACTCGCGGGTGCCGTCGAGCGGATCGACGATCCAGACCCGCTCGGCGCCCAGCCGGGCGGCGGCGCCGTCGGCGACGCGCGATCCAGCGTCCTCCTCGGAGAGGACGGCGTCGCCGGGCCGCCGTCGGCCCAGTTCGGCCACGAGCAGTTCGTGCGCGGCCCGGTCGCCGGTCGCCCGTAGCGCGGGCGGGTCGTCGCGTTCGTCGCTGGCGCGCAGGGCCAGCAGCAGCGCCCCGGCCCGTCCGGCCAACCACTCGGCGAGTTCCTGGTCTGACCGTCCAGCGTCGTCTCTCGGCACCCGAATCCCCCTCCCACCAGCTCAAACACGATTCATGCCTACCTGATCAGTGCTTCTAGAGGTACAACGTGGCGACGGTTCGCGCGTGTCGGCCCGGAACGGATCAAGTCAAATCCGAGCCCGAATCATTACTTGACTAAGTCCAGAAAACAGCGCATGCTGGGCGCGTGGCCAGCTCCGACGACCGAACCCTGCTACGCGGCGCCGGGCTGCGGGTGACCCAGCAACGCACCGCGGTCCTGGAAGCGCTGCGCCAACGCCCGCACTCCACCGCGGACGCGGTCGCCACCCGGGTCCGCGCCGAACTGGGCACAATCTCCCGACAGGCCGTCTACGACGTGCTGTCCGCCCTGGAGCACGCCAGTCTGGTCCGCCGGATCGAACCCGCCGGATCAGCGGCCGTCTACGAGACCCGGGTCAAGGACAACCACCACCACCTCGTCTGCCGTGACTGCGGACGCATCGTCGACGTCGCCTGCGCCATCGGCGCCGCCCCCTGCCTCGACCCCTCCGACCTGGCCGGCTTCGCCGTCGACGAGGCCGAGGTCGTCTTCTGGGGCCACTGCCCGGACTGCCAACCCCCCCAGCCGCCCAGCGCCACGAGCACACCCCCCGAGTGACCAGGAGGCATGTCGCATGACCGACCAGTCCGCGCCCTCGATCACGACCACCGACTCCGGCGCCCCCGCGCCCAGCGACGACCATTCGCTCACCCAGGGCGCCCAGGGGCCGATCCTGCTCCACGACCACTACCTCATCGAGAAGCTCGCGCAGTTCAACCGGGAACGGGTCCCCGAGCGGGTGGTGCACGCCAAGGGCGCCGGGGCCTTCGGCGAGCTGGTCATCACCGGGGACGTCAGCGCCTACACCAGGGCCGACTTCCTCCAGCCGGGACGCCGCACCGATATGCTCGCCCGGTTCTCCACTGTCGCCGGCGAGCAGGGCAGTCCCGACACCTGGCGGGACCCGCGCGGCTTCGCGCTGAAGTTCTACACCGCCGAAGGTAACTACGACCTCGTCGGCAACAACACCCCGGTCTTCTTCCTCCAGGACCCGATCAAGTTTCCCGACTTCATCCGCTCCCAGAAGCGGATGCCCGACTCGGGCCTACGCGACCACCACATGCAGTGGGACTTCTGGACCCTGCGACCGGAGTCGGCGCACCAGGTCACCTGGCTCATGGGCGACCGGGGCATCCCGGCCAGCTACCGGCACATGGACGGCTTCGGCTCGCACACCTACCTGTGGGTCAACGCCGTCGGCGAACGCTTCTTCGTCAAGTACCACTTCAAGACCAACCAGGGCATCCGGTTCCTCACCCAGGCCGAGGCGGACGAGCTGGCCGGGTCGGCCCCCGACGCGCACCGGCAGGACCTGTTCGCCGCCATCGCCCGCGGCGAGCACCCGTCCTGGTCGCTGGAGGCGCAGATCATGCCATACGCCGAGGCGGACGCGTACCGGTTCAACCCGTTCGACCTCACCAAGGTCTGGTCCCAGAAGGAATACCCACGGATCAAGATCGGCACGATGACGCTGAACCGGAACCCGGACAACTTCTTCGCCCAGATCGAGCAGGCCGCCTTCGCGCCGTCCAACTTCGTGCCCGGGGTCGAGCCGTCGCCGGACAAGATGCTGCTCGGCCGGATCTTCGCCTACGCGGACGCGCACCGGTACCGGGTCGGCGCCAACCACGCACAACTGCCGGTCAACGCGCCGAAGTGCCCGGTGCGCTCGTACTCCAAGGAGGGTGCGATGCGTTTCGAGTTCAACGCCCCCGACGTCCCGGTGTACGCGCCGAACTCGTCGGGCGGGCCGCACGCCGACGAGGCCACCCACGGCAACCCGGCAGGCTGGGACTCGGCCGGGGGGCAACTGCGGGCGCCGTACCTCAAGCGCCGTGACGACGGGGACTTCGTCCAGGCCGGAACCCTGTGCCGGGAGGTCCTCGACGACGACGCCCGGCGGCGTCTGGCCGACAACATCATCGGGCACGTCAGCGCCGGGGTGCGCGAGCCGGTGTTGGGCCGGGTCTTCGCCTACTGGCACAACGTCGACCCCGAACTTGGCAAGCGGGTCGAGGAAGGTGTCCGAGCCCGCCTCGGCTGAACGCCTTGGGCCGCTTCGCGCCGAGCGGGTGTGAGTCACCCCACCCGCCCGGCGTGGCCTACCCGGGGCACTAGGCTCAGCCGCATGACCGCGGAGCAGTTGATCTCGTTCGCCCGAGGCGCCCCGAGCCTCGACATCGTCGACGTGGCCGGCCTCCAGGCCGCCGCCGTCCGGGCCCTGGAAACCGACCCGGTGGGGGCCACCGCCTACGGAACCTCCGTCGGCTACCTCCCGTTACGCAGATGGATCGCCGACCGGCACGGCGTGCCGGCCGAGCACGTGCTCGTCACCAACGGTTCGCTTCAGGCCGACGCGTTCCTCTTCGACGCCCTGCTGAGCAGCGGCGACGCCGTCGTGGTCGAGGAACCGACCTACGACCGGACGCTCGCCGGCCTCATCGACCGCGGCTGCCAGGTGCACGCGGTGCCGCTGGCCCCGGACGGCATCGACGTGGACGCGCTACGGGCGCTGCTGGAGTCCGGCATCCGCCCTAAGCTCGCCCACATCATCCCGAACTACCAGAACCCGGCCGGCGTGACGCTGTCGGTCGACAAACGCCGGTCGCTGCTCAGCCTCGCCGCCGAGTACGGCTTCACGATCTTTGAGGACGACCCGTACGTCGACATCCGGTTCCGCGGCCAGGAACTGCCCACCCTGCTGTCGATGGCCGGCGACGCCGGCGCGACCGTCGTCCGGGCCAGCTCCTTCACCAAGACCGTCTGCCCGGGCGTGCGGGTGGGGTACCTCGTCGGGCCCGCACAGCTCCTGGCCAGCATCGCCACCACCGCCACCAACCTGTACATCTCCCCGGGCATGTTCGCCCAGGCGACAGTGCACCAGTTCTGCGTCAGCGGCGACTTCGACAAATCCGTCGCGACCGTCAGCGCCGCGCTCGCCGAACGGGCCCGCATCCTCGGCGAGGAGCTGACCGCCCAGATCCCCGGCGTCCGGTTCACCGCCCCCGACGGCGGCTACTTCCTGTGGATCGAGTTCGGGGAGGACGTCGACGCCGACCGGGTCGCCGCGGTGGCCGCCGAGCACGGCGTGGCCGTCGTCAAGGGCAGCGACTTCATCCGCGGCGGCGGCCGGCACGCGCTGCGGCTCGCGTACTCGGCGGTCACCACGGAGCGGATCCCCGAGGGCGTCCGCCGGCTTGCCGAGTCCGTCAAGGCCGTCCGCGGTTGAGGTCATGACCGGCGGCGCCGTCCAGTGCACGCTCTACGCCGACGGGCGGCCGGTGGCGGCGGACGTCGGGCCCGTCGAGGCGCTCGCCGAGGCCCACCGCCGTCCCGGGTCGTTCGTCTGGCTCAACCTGCACGAGCCGGACGACGCGCTCATCGCCGACGTGAGTGCCGCCTACAGCCTCCACGACCTGTCGAGCCGCACCCGGCTGGACCAGGTAGCGGACGAGGTGTCAGTGCTGACGCTGGGCACAGTGGCGGTCGTGGCCCCTGCCCTACGTGACGACGAGGGCGACATCGTCGCCACCGGCACGCTGACGCTCATCGTCGGGCCGGCCTTCGTGATCACGGTCGGCCGCGACGTCGCCGTGGCGCTGGACCCGGTCCGTGTCGAGCTGACCGAACGCCGACGGTTGATGGCGTTCGGCCGGTGGGGGCTGGCCTACGCCATCGCCGACCACGTCGTCGCCGGCTACCTGGATGTCCTCGAACAGCTCGCGCAGGAGATCAACACGCTGGAGGAACAGGTGTTCGCGCCAGGGGTCACCGACGGGTCCGTGCCGCACATCTATGAGCTGCAGCGGGAGCTGGTCGAGTTCCGGCGGGCCGTCGTGCCGGCGCAGCGTCCACTGTCGTTGCTGGTCGACGGGGTTACCGCGGATGTGCCGAGCAAGGTGCGCCGGTACCTGCACGGCGTCCTGGAGCACCTCACCCGCGCCCTCGACCAGATCAACTCGTACGACGATCTGCTCAACTCGATCCTGCAGGCCCGGCTGGCGCAGGTGTCAGTGGACCAGAACAATGACATGCGGAAGATCGCGTCGTGGGCGGCGATCGCCGCCACGCAGACCGTCATCGCCGGCGTCTACGGGATGAACTTCCGCCACATGCCCGAGCTGGGCTGGCACTACGGCTACCTGTTCGCGCTGAGCGTCATGATCGGCGCCGGACTGTTGCTCTACTGGCGGCTCCGCCGCTCCGGCTGGCTCTGAGCGACGCTGGCACTGAGCGACGGCGACACGCTGATGGCACGGCCGCCTCACGGGACCGCGCCATCAGCGTCGTTCGGTTTCCAGAGTCTCAGATTCAGCTTCCTGGGGTGCTGGCCCGCAGATCGCCCGGCTTGACAGCGCCATTGCTCTGAGCGCTGTGCGCGCCGGCGGTCCGGACCGTCGACGAAGCGCCACTCGAACCGCTCACTGTCGACCCGCCCCCAACCCGGGTGACGCCCGGCTGCGGCTCACCCGGACGCGAGCCCGAAGAGACACCGCTCGACGGCGGCGCCGAAACACCACCGCCCGCTCCCGCCCGGCCAGCCGAGGTCGACGTGCCGCTCACCGTCGACGCCGTCGAGCCGGACCGGCCGCCAGCCCTCACCGGCTCGTTCAGCGGGTCAGCCACGCCGCCCACGCCTACGCGATCCGGGTCGTACTCGTCCCAGTCTCGCTGCTGCTGCCGCCGCCGGACCGCCGCCGCCGCGGCGACGCCCAGCAACACGCCCGCGGACGCGAACGCCGCGATCCGCACGCCCCGTCGGGACTTGCGCCTCGCCAGCTTCGCGTTGGACTTACGTGCCTTGCGGGCGCCGTCGGCCGCCGCCGCGGCGATCGGGGCGAACATGGCCGCGGTGGACCCGAGGCCCGCCGTCGCCGCCCCACGGACCCGATCCGCCGCCGGCGACACCCGTCCCCGGGCCGCGTCGACCGCCGGCCCGACCGACGCGCCCACCCCGTTCGCGGCGAAACTCGCCGCCCGGGACAGATGCTCCAGGGTCTCACCCAGCTCAGACTTGACTAGCGCAGCGTTCGACTTGGGCGAACGTCGCCGAAGAATTCCCACCAGTGCCACCTCCTGCATACGTCTTGTTTTCCATCCTGCCCCGCCGGATACCCACGACGTGCGGTAACTGACACATGGGATGATCGTCGGGATTTCACCAACGACTGAGGAGTACCCGTGGCTGAGGCTCTTTACGCCACCCTGCACACGAACTTCGGCCCGATCCGGATCGAGCTGTTCGGCAACCACGCTCCGAAGACGGTGCGGAACTTTGTCGAGCTCGCCGAAGGCGCCAAGGAGTACACCGATCCGCGCACCAGCGCTCCGGGCAGCGGCCCCTACTACGACGGGACCATCTTTCATCGGGTGATCGCCGGATTCATGATCCAGGCCGGTGACCCGACCGGCACCGGGCGCGGCGGTCCGGGCTTCACCTTCGCCGACGAGTTCCACCCCGATCTTCGCTTCGACCAGCCGTACCTGCTGGCGATGGCGAACGCCGGACCGGGCACGAACGGCTCCCAGTTCTTCGTCACCGTGGGCCCGACCCCGCACCTGAACAACCGACACACCATCTTCGGCAAGGTCGCGGACGACGACTCGGCGAAGGTGGTGGACGCCATCGCCACCACGTCGACCGCGGCGATGGACCGGCCGCGCGAGGACGTCGTCATCGAGCGGGTGGAGATCGAGCGCGCCTGATCCGACAGGGCCGCCGGCGCAGCTGGTCGCGGGCCGGCGCCGAGAGCGTCCGTGGACGCCTCGGCGCCGGCCCGGCGTCGTTGGGGGCGTGCGCCGCGCACCGGTAAGTTGGGGGAATGACCGAGCAGCCCCCGGCCGTGCCCACCTGCTACCGCCATCCGTCGCGGGAGACGTGGGTACGTTGCACCCGGTGCGATCGGCCGATCTGCCCGGACTGTATGCGTCAGGCCGCGGTGGGTCACCAGTGCCCGGACTGCGTAGCGGAAGGTCGACGGACCCAGCGCCAGACCCGCACAGCGTTCGGGGGCACGACCGCCGGCCAGCACGGGCATGTCACCAAAGCGCTCATCGGCCTGAACGTCCTGGCCATGGTGATCTCAGCGATCTCGGCCGGCGGCGGCGGTCTGGTAGGCGGCGGCTGGGGCGGTCTGCTCGGCGGCATCACCCCGGTGATCGAGTGGGGCGGTGTCCTCGTCGGGCGGTCAGACGTGCCGATCCTGTTCCCGGACGGCGCCGTCTACGGGGGCATCGTCCAGGGAGAGTTCTACCGGCTGCTCACGAACATGTTCCTGCACTACGGCCTGCTGCACCTGGCGCTCAACATGTGGGCGTTGTGGGTGCTCGGCGGAATGTTGGAAGCCGGGCTGGGGCGGCTCCGGTTCGCGGCGCTCTACCTGCTGTCGGGGCTCGGCGGCGCGGTCGCGGTCTTTCTCACCCACGCGCCCAACGCGCCGCCGGCGGCAGGCGCCTCTGGCGCGGTGTTCGGCATGTTCGCGGCGCTCTTCATCGCGCTGCGGCGGCTTGGGCGGGACACCTCCGGGGTCGTCCCCATCATTGTGATCAATCTGGTCCTCACCCTGACGGTGCCCGGCATCGCCATCGCCGGCCATCTCGGCGGGCTGGTGACCGGCGCTGTCGTCGCGGCGGTGTTGGTATACGCGCCGCATCGCCACCGCAACGGATTCCAGTTGGCCGGCTGCGGGGCAGTGCTCATCGCGCTGACCGCGCTGACCGCTGTCGGCGCGACGTTGCTCACCGGTTAACCGTGCGGCCCGGTGGTCGTCAACCTGATTTCACCGGATCAGGGCGTGGAAGTTGCGTCACCGGCCGTTTCACTGTCAAGTTTTCTGTCGTTTACCCGACATGAACGTCTTCTCCCGCACGTTCCTCCCTGCCGCCGTCGAGAGCGGGCTCGCCCGCTCCACTGTCAGCCGGCATCTGCCGATCCTGCGCCAGTGTGTCGCCGGCGACGACGCGGTGACGCTCCTCGCCCGCTGCGTCCGCCCCGACCGGCGGCTCGGCGGCGAGTTCCTGCTCCTGCTCACCCACCGCCGACTGGTGGTCGTCCGGGAGACCTGGCCGCTGCGACGGCTGCGCCTGCACCTCAACAGCGACCTGCGGCATCTGCGCCACGTGAGCTGGACCACCGACCCGCACTACTCCCAGGTGGAGCTGGCCGCCACCGCCATTGACGGGGTGCGGGAACGCTTCTGCATCCGGGGAACGCGCGCCAAGCACGTCTGGCGGCTCGACACCCTGTTCACCGAAGCCTTCCGACCGCGCAGCGCCACGGACGCCACCCAGGCATCCCACGGCCCCGCAAACCAGCCTCCGAACGCTGAGCAGCGACCGGACCCGGCCCGCTCCGCCCGCCAGCCGCTGGCCCCCGCACCGGTCTACGCGGGGTTCTGACCGGTCGCCGCCGAACCTCCGGGACTCCGGCCGGGTAGGCTGGGCCGAATTCGCCTCCCCCCACCAGTGGAGACCCGCGGTGAAGCTCTCGATCCTTATGCCGGTGTACAACGAGGCCGAGCGCATCGGTGATGCCCTCAAGCAGGCGTTGGCCGTCGACTACCCGTGCGAGATCGAACTGGTGGTCGTCGATGACGGCAGCCGGGACGGCACCGCCGCCACGCTCGCCGCGCTCGACGACGCGCGGTTGCGGGTGATCACACACCCGCGCAACGCCGGCAAGGGCGCGGCGATCCGCACCGCCGTCGACAGCGCCACCGGCGACTACATGGTGATCCTGGACGCGGACCTCGAATACGACCCGCAGGACATCCCCAGACTGCTCGCGCCGGTGCTCGACGGGCGGGCCGAGGTCGTCTACGGCAACCGGACCTTCGGCAGCCACAGCGCGTACTCGTTCTGGTACGTCATGGGCAACCGCGCGGTGACTCTCGCCGCGAACGTGCTGTTCAACTCGTACATCGGCGACCTGGAGACCTGCTTCAAGCTGATGCCGTTGGCCCTGTACCGCTCGCTGGACGTGCGCTCGCGCGGGTTCGGCATGGAGGCCGAGGTGACGGCGAAACTGCTCCGCCAACGGATCCGGCCCTACGAGGTGCCGATCAGCTACCGCGCCCGTACCCGCGACGAAGGCAAGAAGATCACTTGGCGGGACGGCGTCGAAGCGCTCTGGATCCTCAGCCGCGAGCGCACCCGCCGCTCCTCCCCACGCCCCTGACCCGCCCCTCTGACCGGGCCCCTACACCCTGCCGGCTGTGACCTGTCAGGGTGAATCCGCACGTGTTCACGCAGGAGGACCGTGATCAACGCGGAAGGCGGGCACGGTGAGCGCGATCTTGCCGAGATGGTCGCTGGACTGCATTCGGCGGTGGGCGTCCGAGGCGTCGGGCAGTGAGAAAACGCTATCCACTGTCGGGGTGATCTGACCCGATTCGATCAGCGGCCACACCTGGTCCCGAACTGATCGGACGATCGTGGCCTTCTCCGCGACCGGACGGGACCGCAGCGTCGTTGCCGACACCGAGCCGCGCTTGGCCATCAGCGCCGCGAAATCCAACTCCGCCCGCCGCCCACCCTGTAGGCCGATCGTCACGATCCGCCCGCCAACGGCCAGCGCGGCGATGTTGCGGGGCAGGTACGACGCGCCCACGACATCGAGGATGACGTCCGCGCCGCCCAGGTCCCGCACCGTCCCCGCGAAGTCCTCCGTCCGATAGTCGATCGTGACGTCGGCGCCAAGCTCCCGGAGCCGCTTGTGCTTGGCTGTACGTGCCGTCGTGATCACCCGTGCTCCCAGCGCCCGACCAAATTGGACAGCGAACGCCCCGATCCCGCCTCCACCACCATGCACCAGTAGGGTCTCCCCCGCGCGAAGTCGACCCACATCGACCATATTGGACCACACTGTGCAGGCGACTTCAGGAAGCGTGGCCGCCTGAACGAGGTCGAGGCCACGCGGAACTGGCAGCAGTTGTCCCGCAGGTACGGCCACCAGCTCGGCGTACCCGCCGCCGGCGAGCAACGCGCACACCGGCTCTCCGGTGTCGACGCGAGTGCCCGAACACTCCAAGCCCAGATACGGCGACGCATCCGGAGGCGGCGGGTACAGTCCCTGGCGTTGCAGCAGGTCAGCACGGTTGACGGCAGTCGCCGCCACCCTCACCAGCGCCTCCCCGGGGCCAGTCCCGGGGTCAGGAACCTCGGTCCAACGAAGATTCTCCGCCCCACCGGGGCTGGTCACTGTGATCGCGCGCATTGCTCACTCTTACCGGACGCCGGGCGACTCACCCAAACGACCCCACCGCTGGCCGTCTGGCAGACTGGGTGCCGGCTCACGCCGTGGAGGGTTCGCCTAGTGGCCGATGGCGCTGGTCTTGAAAACCGGTAAGGGGGCAACCTCTTCGTGGGTTCGAATCCCACACCCTCCGCCACCCAAGCAGCGGAAACGCCCCCTGACCTGCTGAAACAGCAGTTGGGGGCGTTTCCGCTGATCGCGAGCCGTTCTCACTTGTTCCCATGGAAACCCGCTCGATCTCACGGGTTGCGGCAAATACGCGGCAAAGTTTGCCGGCCGCCTACTTCGGCTCCTCCGGCTCGTCCGGCTTCAGAGCGTTCTCGATCCGCTTGCGCGCCACCGCGTCCTGCCCGTCGATGCACGACGCGTACACCTTGAGAAGGACGTGGACGCTGTGTCCAGCCCACTGGGCCACCTGAGTGGCCGGAACTCCTGCATTCAGCCACAGCGACACCGCAGCGTGCCGCAGGTCGTATGGTCTGCGAGCGAGTGGCGTCGCTCGTTGGGCCTCGGTGAGCGCGCTCTCACGTGCCTGCCGCCAGGCACGGAGGTAGCTGCTCTTCGTCACGGATCCAGCGGTTGCCCTGCGGGCGTAGAACATGCGTGGGCTTCCGCTCCGTCGCCGCTCCTCCCGGTGGCGGCGAAGGATGGCCACAAGGTCGGGGCAGGCAGGCACCTGGCGCGTTGCTGACTTTGAACGGTGTTTCAGCTCCCGGTCCTCGCGGCCGTCCCCGCTATCGCTCCAATCCTCGCCCACCTGCTGGGTAGAGCCGCTCAGCCGCAGCCAGCCCCAACCGTCCTTCGGTAGCTCACACTCATCGTCTCGTAGATGAATTACCTCTGACGGGCGCAGGGCTGCGAAGTACATGCAGGCAAAAAATCCCTCCAGGTCCGGGTCTCGTTCCCTAACAGCCGCGAGCAGCCCTCGCGCCTGGGTCGGATTCACCACCACCTTCGGATCTACTTCCTCCTCGCTCTTCGGCGCAGTCCACTGGACGAAGTCCATCGGATGCGCGTCCAGGTAGCGCAGCTCTACCGCGTACTTGAGCACGCTGTAGAAGACGGCGCGCTTTCGTCCGACCGTGTTGGCAGCGGCTGCACTGCCGTTGATGAGCACCGTCAGCCGGTCGAGCGCTTTCCGCAACGCCGGCGGCTCGGCAAGCTCCGACATCGACATGGTGTTCGCCTCCAACCACCGGACGGCAGACGCGATGTCCAATGGTGGGGTGCCCTCATCACGGCGTGCCTTGTTGAAGGACCAGGTGTAAAGCGCCTTACGCAGGACGTCGGGCGCTGGCATTCCTCGGTGCGTGGCGATCAGCGCTGGCGTCACGGTAGTCAAAGCGTCGGCGATGCTCATGCGTTGCTTCGCCGCCGCCCGCGGCCACTTCATGTCCACAAACTCGACTGCTAGTTGGTACCAGCTGCGTGCGTTGAGTCTTCGCGCCATCGGCCCGGGCAGGCCGCTGGCCTCGTCATACGCAGTGCCTTCGCGCTGCGCCACTATCAGCTGACTGCGGAAGCTCTCCGCCATCGCCCTGGTCTTGAAGGTCCGCCCAAACTCCCGGCCGGCGACCTCCCAGCGCACTCGGAAGGTGCTGCGCGCCTTGCCGGTCCTCGGGTCCTTCCCCTTGAACTCGCGGATTGCCCAGATACGAACGTCATAGGTGCTCAAGCGGCTGCCTCCGTATGGGACTCAAGCCAGGCATCCAGGTCGCGGCGACGAACACGGAGACTCCCGTTCGGGTACTTGATCGTTCGGGGTGCCTTGCCGATCGCCTTCCAGCGAAAAAATGTCGACTTCGGCACGTCCAGCTCCGCGAGAATCTCGGCAACCGTCAGGAGCGTGTTGGGATCGTTGGGCCGACGGATCGGGCTCACAGTCATCGGACGTCCTCCTCTGGGATCCACATAGCAGCGTTGCCAGCAAGCCTGATTTGCACGGTGGTGGCCTTTCGGGACCGGATGGATTTCGATTGGTGGGCACGACGGAGAGCCGCGTGGCCGAACGCTGAATGGCCCGCTGATTGGCTCGTAGAGCCAAGATCTATGGCGGGTTGGTGGGATTGGATAGGCGGAACTGGCTCAGGGCTTCTGGGCGGGCCGTTTGATGGTTGCGGGAGGTGTTGCGTGGCGTTGTGGGAACGGGCTGAAACATCTCCGCATCTCCGCATCTCCGCAAACATGGCTGTGACCTGCGGTTTTGTGTGCGGAGATGGTGGGATCGATGATGTTCCATCTCCGCATCTCCGCAGTTTCGGGTTCAAGATCGTGCGGAGTTGCGGAGATGGAAGATCGTCACTGTTTCTATCTCCGCAAGAGTTTCCGCAGCTCAAGGGGCGGTTTGCGGAGTTGCGGAGTTGCGGAGATGGTTCAGCGGTTTTCTTCAGCGGTTGGTCCGGTGGCGGGTTTGTCGACCCAGAACACGTTGCGGTCGCCGCGTTCGTTCTTTGCCTGCCGCAGCACGTAGGGGCCTCGCCACCGGCCGATCTGCCCGGTCAGCAGCCGGCCGAGTCCGAGGGCGTTGGGGAGTCGTCCGCTGGGTGTGGTGATGAACTGCCCTTCCCATCGGTCGATCTCCCGGCCGCCGCCGAAGTCGGGTTCGGCGTCGACGCGTAGTTCGGATGCGGTCATGCGGCGGTCGCCGTGGCGGTCGTGCCAGCAGCCGAGGAACGCCCGCCACCGCACTTCGTCTTCGTCAACCCCGCGGACCTCATCGGTGTTGGTGAGGAACCCGCTGATGTTGTGGTGGGCGAGGAACCCGCCGAGGGCTTGCGCCCAGGGGGTGAACTGGCGCATGGACAGGTTCATCTCCTTGGGCGCGCCCGCCCCGGTCCAGTCCAGGACCAGGACCAGCAGGTGCCACAGCACGGTGAGTTGGTTGGCCGGGACGGTGATCCACTGGTCGAGGTGCGGGATGCCGAATCCGGACTGGTCGCGTTCCTCGGGTCGGGGCATGTTGGGGTCGAGGTGGACGCGGACGGTTCGGGAGGCCATGTCCCCGCCGACTTGCAGGTTGTTGCCGGTGGCCATCCACAGCCGGTCGTTGACCACGGCGAGGGTGCGTGATGAGCCCAGTTGCCGGTCGGACCACACTCCGCCGGTGACGAGCTGGGCGAGGATCGCGGAGTCGATGACGGTGCCTTCGGCGAGGTTGTCGAAGATGACCACCCCGACCTGCTCGGCCAACACGGCGGTGATGGACTTGCGTAGCTCTTCCTCGCTGTACGTCCAGGGCAGCACTCGCTGCCCGTAGAGCATCCCGGGGCCTGCGGTCAGGATCGTTTTGCCGGAGGCGGGCATGGTCGCGTCGATGACCCCGAACGGCGTCAGGCTGCGGGTGTAGTGCCGCAGAATCGGCGTAGCCAACAACGCCACGTAGTTGGCCCGGTCCGCCGGTGTCGACCAAGGGAAGTCGCGCAGGAACCGGCGCAGCAGAAACTGACGCGCCTCGCCCACCTGCTCAGGCGTCGGCCGGTCCGGCACGGGCGGCAGCGCCACCTTCGCGGCCAGATACAGGCCGGTGGCCGGGTCGTAACCGGGCTTTTGCAACAGCGTCCCGTCACGACGCAGCACCGGCGCACCGATCACCCCCCGCAGCGGCGGCACGCCCGGCCACGTCTTACCGGCCAGCACAGCCGACAGGGTTTCCCGCGGCGGGGTCATCTCCTCCTCATACGTTTCGACGCTGCCGCCCTCGTTCTTACGCGCCCGCATCCGGTACACGTAGGCGTGCCCGGCCAGCAGCCCCGCCAGCACCGGCGGGGTGACCGTCGATGCTGAAACAGGCAGCGGCGAATCCTCATCCGCCGCCACGCTGGCCAGACCACCGGACACCTCTTCCATGTGGACCAGCGACCCAGCCGACACGTAGGTATCCGGGAGGATGCCATCGACCAGGGCTTTCTTCACCACACGGATCGATTCGGGACCGGACCCGATCTCCAACCGACGCGGGGCGCTCACGCGGCCACCGCCCGGGGACGCATGGCACCGACCCGCAGACCAGAGGCGACCGTCCGAACCGTCTCCGACTCACCCAGCCCGACCGCGCGTGCCGCGCCTTCCAGCAGCACCCGCGCGTCGTGTTCCGGTAGTGCGCCACCGGCGACCAACTGACCCAACGCGACCGCCGAGACGAACAGGGCGTGATTGCGCTGCCCTTGGGCAGCGCCAGAAAGGTGGGTGAGCTGCCGCCGCACCGCGGCGGCAACATACCTGCTCTGCCGGTCGTGCGCGGCCAGAGCGACTCGCACCGGACCAGAAGCCGGCGTTGACGCAGGCCGGAGCCGGTCGACCAGCCACCCGGGCAGCTCGGCAACGTCGCCCGCCCCGGTGGCGGTGTAGGGGTTGCCGTTGACCACCGAGCCGGCCGCGACGACGTACCCGCCGTGGCCGCGGGTGTCGACCAGCCGAGCCAGCACCCCAGCACTGTTACGCAGCCCCGGCCCGGCAGGTTGCCGGTAATACAGGTGGGTGCCGCCACGCCCGGTCGTCACCGTGAACGTGGCCGGCCCCGGCCGACCCGCGGCCACGGCCGCGAACGCTACGGTTCCCGGTGCCGCGTCGTCGCCTGGTTTGGGCTGGTCGAGGTCCACCACCAGCAGCCCGGACGGCCCGCACGCAATCCCCACGTTGTACGGGCGGGCCGACCACGCCCGCCGAATCCGGTCCGGGTCGATAGTGGCCCGGTCCTGCCAACCGACGTGCCCATCGTGGAGTCGACACCACCGATCCGACAGGTCACACCCGGCCGCGGAGTGCCCGGGAAAGGCGGGCCGCTTATCCCCAGGCCGAAGCGGGAAGACGTACCAACCACGGCCGGCGGCGGTCAGCGCGGCGTCGAGTAGGTCACCCATGATCGATCTCCTTTCGCGCAGGTTGTAGATGGCGGTGCCGTTCGGCGTTGTGGTCGTCATCGATCAGGCGGCCGATCGCTTCGGCGACCTGGGGGACGACGGCGTTGCCCAGGGCGCGGACTCGGGCGCGCTCCGGGTGATGCGGGTCATCGTCTGGGTGGTGATCACTGGGTCACTTGCCATCGGCGTTGTCGCGTAGGGCGTCGGCGTAGCTGTTCGGGGTGAACGGCCGGGCCGGGGCGGGGCGGGGGGCGGTGGGGGCGGTGTAGGTGGCGCGGCGGTAGGTGTTCATCACTGCGCGTCCCCATCGCATTCGCACGCCTTTGCCTCGGCATGGGCGGCAGGCTTTGTTGCGGCGGGTGTGGTGGTGGCCGGTTCCTTTGCATCGCGGGCAGCGGGCGTAGGGGGTGCGGGAGCACTGTTGGGCGTAGACCATCGCGCCGAGGATGGCGGCGGTCAGGCCCCACCAGGGGTGTCCGAGGAGACCGGCGAGGCTACCGACAGTGATCAGTGTGAGTCCGGGGGTGGTCCGGGCGGGTAGCCAGAGCAGGGCGGTGAGCAGGGTGAACATTGCCCATAGCGGGTTGTGGGTGGGGGTGCTCATGAGGGCCTCCGGGCCGGTTTTTGGGTGTGCGGGGTCGTGCCGGGCGCTAGGAGCGAGTCGGCTGGTGGTGGTGTGGTTGGGGGGCGAGGGTGGGGGCTAGCGGACCCGCGAGGCCTCGCGGGGGCACCCGCTAGGCCTCGCGGTCCGATCTAGTCGTGGCGGGGGTCCGGCCGGGCCTGTCTCAGCCCGGCCGTGGGGTGCTAGTTGCCCCGTTTGTTGTCACGCTCGGTGATGGCGGCTTCGAGGTGGTTGAGGCGGATGCCTTTGCGGGTCTTTTCGATCCCGGCGTCGACGGGGGCGTCGGCTGGGCGGATCTGCCCAACGTCGACGGTGGGTGTTTTCCAGCCTGGCGCTTCGGCTTTCACCGCGGCCATCAGGGCGGCTTGTGATTTCCACCGGCCGGGGTGGCGGGTGTTGACCCGGGCGTAGATGACGTCGCCGTGCAGGGCGATGTCGTCGCCGATGAACACCGCGCGTACGTCGTCGAGGGCGCTGTAGGCGGGTGTGGTTTGGGTTTGCTCGACGATGCCTGCCGCCGCCCCGATCAATGTCCCCGCTTTGGTGCGTTCGGTCAGCGCGGACGCGACGATCCGTTTGACGTCGGGGAGCACGAATGTGGTGCGTACTCGGACGGGTTCGCCGCCTTCGGAGCCGATGTACCAGCAGGAGCCTCGGTCGTCGGCGGCGGTGCCGGCCGCGCCGCGGCGGAACGCGGTCGCGTCGACGCCGCGTTTGTAGGCTCCGGTGCCCAGGATCATGTCGTTGCCGGGTTGCCCGTTTTGGTGGAACGCGACTCGCACGATCGGCAGGGAGCTGATCGAGGTTGGGATGGAGTCGGTGTCGGTGCGCTGCGAGGCGATCTCGACGTGGATGCCGCACGCCCGGCCGATCTTCATCAGGTCTGTGAGCAGGGCGGCGATGTCTTTGCCGTGGATCGGGTCGCCGAGACCTTCGTGGATTTCGTCGATGATGACCAGGATCCATGGCATGTTGTGTTTCTTGGAGCGGGCGAGCCGGTCGGTGAGGGCGGCGGCGTTGTTGTCCAGCAGCTCGGAGCCGATTTTCTTCAGGTCGGTGAGGACTTGACGGCGGCGGATGATCTCCCGTTTGAGGGTGGTGAGGAACCCGACCAGCATGCGTGCGGTTTCGGTGGGGTCGGCGTCCGCGCCGTAGGCGAAGCAGACCGGTTCTAGTTCGGCGTAGTCGCCCATGCCCTTGAAGTCGAAGATCGCTATTTGAGCGCCGTCGACGTCGGCGCAGCCCAGGCACGCCAATCCGATCAGGTAGGCGGTTTTGCCTGAGCCGGGGGTGCCGGTGGTGATGCCGTTCGCCCCGGGCAGCGGCCACCGCACGGGGCGGTTGCGTGGGTCGTAGCCGATGGTGCACGGCGCGCCGACGTTGACCGGTTTGCCGAGGTAGGCGAACCGTTTGGGTTTGGTCTGCCCGGGGTCGATGTCCAACACCAGGATCTCGACGTGTCCGGGGACCCCGGTGGGGGCCTGCGACAGGTGCACCATCGCGGGTGGGCGTTTGAGACCACCGGCGATGACGATGGACTTAGCCATCACCATCTGCGTGGTCACACCGGGGATCGGGTGCGTTTCGGCGATCTTCCCGCCCGCGGCGTCGTCGCGGAAGATGACATCGACCGGGGAGTGTCCGGCCTTCACGACCTCCCGGAACTGGGTGATGCCGGTGGCCAGCAACGCGCCGGTGATGGTGTCGTTGGTGACCGGCGGATACGGGGACGGCTCCCGGAACTGCGGGAAGAACGGCGCGGTGCGTGCCCGGCCGTACCAGACCAGCCAGCACCCCAACCCCACCCACCCGGCCAGGGCGGCGTGCCCGAGATTGCTGCGGATCATGTCGCCCCGGCCGAGCCAGATCAGCAAACCAACCAGCCCGACCAAACAGGCCAGCGGCAAGATAGTCCGGGTACGGACCACCCTGCGGCGGTCCTTGACCTCCCGATGCCGCTCAGCGCGGGCCTTGAGCCACGCGTCCACATCCGCTTTACCGTCGACAGCGCCGGCCGTCTGGTCGGCGATGGTGAGGGCCTGACGGTCGTCGACGTAGTTGAAGAAGTCGTTGACCGATCGGGCGATCCCCCGAAACCACCAGCCCGACGCGCGCACACCCCACGCGCCGAGCACCACGATCGTGTTCCACGCATGCCGGTACTTGTAGGTCCACAAGCGGCGGGTCTTGTGCTTCCACCCGACCGCCCATACCCACTGCTTCAACTCCGGCGGCGCGTCCGTGACCTTCGCAGCCACGACCTCGCCTTCCAACACCTCCTGCCCGGCATCTCCCGCCGGCCCGGTAGGCCCCGGCACCGCATCGTTCGGCACCTCAGACGGGACAACAGTCGCGTTGTCGCGGCGCTGCCGCGCGGCCTCCAGATCGACCACCTCGCCCAAGTCAGACTCAGCGGCGATCCAGTCAAAGTCCTCAGCGTTCGGATCAGGGGTGCTCACAGTGTCTGCCCTCCAACGTCAGGCGGCGATGAACAAGGCGGACAGGAACAACCACCCGATGTGCCAGGACTGGTCCAGGGCATGCGCCCCCGTCCCCAACGTGGGGTTGTCATCACGGTCTGGACGCGGCGCGCCCAACACGTAGAAACGGGCAAGGTTGGCGTGCTCGACCAACCACGCGACCACCGCGCGCCGGTCGGCGACGTAGTGACTGACCGCTGAAATCAGCAGGCCGGTCACCGCGGAATCGACGTCGGGTCGCCACCCGGTCGCGGCGGCCAGGAACACCAACGCCACACACGCCGTGAGCGTGTAGGTGGTCACGTGGGTGGCGCAGGCCAACCGGCCCACCCACCCCGGTCGGGCCTTAGTGACGGCCTGGTGGTCGGTCTGGACCCAGTAGTCACCGACCTGGTGGGCGGCGAACAACGCCGCGAACACCCCGCCGATGGCAGCAAGCTCAGTGTGTGGATCTGACAGCATGGGAAGTCCTCACCTCAAAAGGGGGCGGGACCCCAACCGCATGGTTGAGGTCCCGTCATAAGGGGTTGAGCCGGCGGCGCAGCACAGGTTGGTAGCCGGTGGGCTGCGCCGCCGGGCGTAATCAGTTCTCGGGCGACGGGGTGAACGTCATACCGTGCAGGTTCCCGAGCGTGGCCATGTGCGTGTTGCCGTCGAGGTGGGTGATGACCTCACCGAAGTTTTGACCGACCGTGATCCGCACGTTGCCGTCGGCGTCGCGGACAGTCACGCTCTCCCCGTTGCCGGCCCCAGCCGGACGCTGGGACGGAACCTGCCCGGCCGGGTTGGCGGGGGCGGGGGTGCCAATGCGGTCGATGTGGATGGTCCCCTCAAGGCGTTCGATCACCGTGCCGTGATTGCGGTCCACCACCACCGGCCCCCGCACCCCCTCCGGCACAGCCACCGCGTCCGGTGCGGCCACCGGGTCCGGGGTGGTTACCGGGTCCGGGGTGATCACCGGCTCGGGGGTGGTGTCGTTGCTGGTGACGCCTGCGCTGTGGCCACCGGCCCCGGAGCAGCGACGTCCGCCATTGGCTTTACTGCGACACATAACAAGTCCTCTCAGTCAAAGAATGGGGTGTTTCAGTGGGTGAGCGCCCCTAGGAACGTTCCGACCGCCTCGACAATCGACTTCACGGTTCCGGCGGCCCCGGTGGGGTTGTTAAACAGGTAAAACCCGCCCACCACAACAGCGATCAGGCCGAACAACTTGGATTTCATCAGCTCTCCAACCAGTCAGATCAGAACGGCGGTTCGTCGCTCAACGCCCCACCCACGGCAGCCGTAGGCGGCGCGGCGGCAGCCCACTGCGGGCGCGCCGCAACGGTCGCACCCGCAGTGGGGCCAAGGTCCGCCGGCGATCAGGCAGCCGTCAGGGCGGTGAGTTGCTCGATGGTGGCCGTGTCGAGCTGCGCGGTGTTGTCGGTGTAGTCGGTGGCGTTGGCGTAGAACTCCCAGCCATGCCACGTCGGGTAGGCGTTCATCGACCGGTAGGCGCGGCCGTCGTCGGTCGTACCGTCGTGCTCCCCGGTCAGCATCTCCGGGTCGTTGAGTCCGGCCAGATCCAGCCACGACTTCAGCTCACCGATGCTGTCGAAGGTCACCGACAGCGACACCCCAGGGGTATGGACATATACGGCGCTCGGGTTGGCCAGCAACAACAGTTCGGCCATAACCGCGCGCCGGTTCTTGTGGGCGTTCAACACAGACTCCTCATGTCGAAATGGGCGGTCCGGAACCGTAATGCCGGCACCAGCGGTCAGGGTGTCGGTCATGCGGCGACCTCCATCGACTCCCCGATGGCGGTCGTTTTGTTGGGTGTTTCTGCTGGTGCCGTGTCGGTTGGTGCCGGCGGCGGGGTAGGCAGGTAGCGGCGGGCGGTGCGTTCGGAGACACCGGCTTTGGCGGCGATCTGCGCCGGGGTGCCTGCCGGCAACTTGGCGGCGGCACGGGCCACTTTCTGCGCCGATTCCGACCGGGTTTGGACCCGCCGTGCCGGCGGCACCCGCACCGAAGACGCCGCCACCACGCCGGCAGGCACGGCAGGGTTGGTGCCGGCATCTGCCGGCAGGCCCGCCGACGTGCCCGAACCGGTGTCTTGCCCCGTGCCCGGTCCGGTGGGCTGTGCGGTAGTGGCGTGTTGACGGGTGTCGACCCACGTTCGGGCGCGGGCCAGCCCGGCGCGTAGAGCGGTCACGGCCTGTTCGGCGGTGTCCTGCGTGGCGGTGTCCAGCTCTGCCGGGTGCTGCCACCAGGTGGCCCGGTCGACGCGTTGCCTGACTTCGGCGATGACGTCGTCGTCGGCGGTCAGCGACAGCCGGGCCAGACGCCGTTCGTGCCGGCGGGCGGTTTTCTTGGTGGCGTGTCGGCGTTGGTGCTCGATGCGGGTCATCCGGGCGATCAACCGGTCCCGATCCAGCGTCACCGCGTCCCGCTCGCCCGGCTCGATCGCGCCCACCGCCAACAGCAGCCGTCGCGGTGTCCACCGCCACGACGTACGACCGAGTTCCTCGGTGGTGCCGTCGGCGGTCATGCCCAGCCACCACTGACCTACCGCTAGCAGCGGGATCGCGATCCGTAGCGCCCCTTCGGTGGCGGTGTCCCCGGCTAGGGAAACCACGCACGCCTCAGCTACCGCGACCGCCCACGCGAACCGGCCGTGCTTGCCCGGGTTCCCGTGAACACGCTGGTGGCGTTGGGCGCGCAGCATCGCCGATGCCATCAGCGACGTGAACACGAACAGGGCCGGCACCGCGAACGCGGCACCCAAATCCAGGGTGCCGGTGGACACCTCCCACATGCCTTCGGCCGACCACGCCAACGTCAGCACCAGGGCCACACCATCAACCCACCGGTCCGGGCGTCCTCTACGGGCGTGCCGCACCACCCCTGCCACCACCAGCAGCAGGACGGTTGCGGCCCCGGCGGCCAACACAACGCCCTCACGGTGAGCCGACAGCCAGCCGGCCCAACCCGTCAGGGTGCCCATCACCGGCCACCCCCACACAGGCCCAGCAGCCGGCGGTGCGCCGCATACAGCCGACCCCCGCCGTCAGCGACCGCCACCAGCAGGGTGTCCAGATCGGCGAACGGCCACCACCGGGCCTCCAACGCGTCACTGCCAGCGGTAGCCGGCGACGTTTCGGGTAGGCGGTAGTGGGCGACGGTCGACACCACCCACGACTCGTCGGTGTTGCGCGGGTCATCGACGTAGGTGGTGGTCAGGATCTGCGCGCGGTAGCCGGCCAGGTCAACGCCGGTTTCCTCCCGCAGCTCCCGCACCAACGCGGCCGGGACGGTCTCGCCCGGGTCGACCATCCCGCCGGGGATGGCCCACTGGCCGCAGTCGTCGCGGCGGATCAGCAGCACCCGCCGGTCGGCTCCGGCGCCGGTGGTGACGATCGGGTCAGCGGCCTGGTTTTCACCCCACCGGCCCAACCGGCGGCCGGTGTATCCGGTGCGGCCGGACGGGTTACGCGGACGGCCCCCGACCACCTGAAACGGAATCAGCGCGGCGGCTTGACGTTGCGGCCAGTCGTTGACTGCCGGGAAGAACGCCGGTTCAGCCCAGCCAGCCGCGACCGAGGCATCCAACCCCGGACCAGGCTGTAGCTCCGGCGGGGTAGCGAACGTCGGCATGTACAGCGGCCACGGCACCGACCACGACCGCAAATGCTCAGGGATCTTGTTGTTGGGCAGCACGAAACACCCTCCACAAAGGGGAAGAAGAAATTGGGAAAGGGAAGCAGAAGGGGGTGGGTTAGCAGCCGGGGCAGTGCCGGCCACCGCCGCCGAGTAGCCGCAGCACCACCACGATCAGCACCACGGCGGTGACCAGCGCCCCGATCAGCAGCGCCAGGTGGGTGGCGATCCACAGGTAGGCCAGGTGCAGCAGCCACACCAACGCCCCGACCATGGCCAGGCCAGCGGTGGCACCGAACGCGATCAGAGCCGGCCGCACCCAACCAGCCGAACCGCCAGCCGGTTTCGTGACCGGTGCCGGGACAGCCCTCGCCAACCGGGGCGGGTCGGCATCTGGCAGGGCGGTGCGGGCGCGCAGGGTCAACGACACCCGACCATCAGCCGTGGGTTTCGGGGCGGTCATGGCCACCAGGTCACCGGTTTGGGCGTGGCGGCGTAGTAGGGCGGCTACCTCGGTTGTTGTTCCGGTCACGTGCCGGTCCACCGTGTGGGGCCGCACCGCCGTCAGTCCCGGGTGCGGACTCGGCCGGACATCGACCGGGCGTGGACGGTGGCGGCCGGGCCGGTCACGGTCACGTCCCCCGACATCGAACTAGCCCGCACATTCACCGGGGCGGCGGCGTTGACGTGGATGTCGCCGGACATGGTCGAGAACCGCCCATCCCCGGTCAGGTGCCCTACCCGAATATCGCCGGACATTGACTTGACCTCCGGTGCGAACACCGCGTCCAGGTGAACGTTCCCGGACATCGTGTTCACCCACGCTGTGTGGAGCTGGCCGACGGCGATGACGTCGCAGGACTGCCCGGCGGCGACCAGCCCGCTACCGGGCGGGACAGTGACCTCAACCACGATCGGCGCTACCGCTCCCACGATCGCCGTTCCGCCACCGGCTTGCACGTTGCCGAACCGGTCGATCACCACCCCGGTCACCGACCCTGTGACGATGCCCAGGTTCTGGATTACCGAGATTGAGCCGCCGTTGACGTGTGTGACGGCGGGGGGCTTCGGCAGCCGCACCGTCAGCCGACCGGCGGTCTCGGTGAACGTCGCGCCGGTCACCATGTCGGCGGCCTGCCCGATGTCGTCGATGGTCGACACCCGCACCGTGGTCCGGTCGGCGTCCGGGTCGACCTTCACCGCGATCGTTCCTGCGGGCAGGTCAACATCGTAGGTCAACGCACCGACGTGGACGCTGGTGTGAAGTTTCTTCGTTGCCATTAGCGGGCTCCTTCAGCACAGTCGAGGCACTCACCAAGTGAGCGGGGGATGTAGTAGTCGCGCACCACGCCGCAGGTTCGGCAGGTGCGGCGGGCCGCCAGCGCGGCGTCGATCGCGCGGCGCTGAGCAGGGGTCGCGGTTCGCTTCGGCGCGGCTAGCGCCACCCGGTAGAGGTAGGCGACCCGCTCACCGCCGACACCACGCCAGCGGATCTGAGCGGCAACGTCTTGACCAGCCGGCCGTAGACCATCGCGGCGTAACTGCCGGACCGTGGCGTAGCCAGCCGGAGCGCCTCCCCACCAGAAGGTTGGGATGCCGTACCGGACGCCTTCCGGGTCGTGGAACTGGGTTCGTATGCGACCCATCACGCCGCCCGCTGGGCCGGGACACTCACCGGTCGGCGGACGATGACCAGATGCCCAGCGGTCAGTAGCCACGGAAAGCCCGGGCCGGACTCAGCGGTGATGACCTGTGTGGAGCGGGTGAACCGGTCACCAGCCAGCAAGTCGGTAACCCGCTCCCACTGCCGCGACGGCGTGAGTACCTCGTCGCCGATCCGCAGGTCAGCGGGCAGGCAGGTCGACCGCGGCAGCGGTCGGGCGGTCCGGGCGGCCATCAGGCGGCCCGGGTCTGGCTCAGCGACACCACCACGTTGGTCCGCGACGCCTGGTCCACGGCGACGCGCAACACCTGATCGGTAGCGCGCCGCAGCCGGCGGCGGTCCAGCTCGGTCGGGTGTTCGCGGTGGGCCATGACGCACTCAGCGTCGACCACGGCCAGCTCAGCGACGATCAGCGGCCACTCATCCTCGATGGCCTGTAGGTCGGCCGGGGTCGGGTCGTTGAGGTACTGCTGTGTCTCATCTACCAGCACCACTACCGGGATCGGCGGGGTGTGGGACGTACGATTAACGCGCTTCATCGATCGTTCCTCTCGAATGATCAAACAGAAGGCGTGGGCGGCGCTCGAACGCCAACCCACGCACCACCACCCCAGACTTGGGGGTGGCCAGCGGGAACCCCGGCCGGTGCGTCAACACCGGCCAGGGCCCGCCACCCGGCAACCAACACCGGGCCAGATCAGCCCCATGAGCAGGGCAAACAACAAGTCGAGCAACGGGAACCTGAGCCCCGCAAGGTGACCTTTTGCTACTCGGGGAGATCACTGCCCCCACGCTGTTGAGTTCTCAATAAACAAGTGCCTGACCTGCGAGGCGCGCGCCGCGTCTTGCAGCGCCTTCCCCGGCTTCCGGTGGGCGGTTTGGGCTGATCACCGAGCAGCTAGGCCGTGCGGCCGCTCACCGAGCCGATGCTGTCAACGCCGCCCAGGGCAAGCGCTTCCGCTTCCATCTGATCGATGGCCGCGGCGGGGACGACGTAACGGCCACGCACCCGGATCGCAGGAAACTGGCCGCCTCGTATGGCGCGGTAGAGCGTCGGCTCTGACAGCCCGAGCAGTCGGGCGGCTTCAGCCACGGCGTAGAACCGCTTTCTGCTGGCACTGTCTGTGGTGTTTCTCCCGATAATCACTGCGGTCCTCCATGTCCCGGCGTTCCATATGTACATGGTGTTCATGGTGCATATGGATTGTCAAGAGCTGTACCTCGAAAAACTTCCGTGATGAACTTGGACTAGGTGCAGATAGTGCTTACGGATCTCTGGGGGTCAGCTTGAGCAGGCAGGCGGCGTACATGCGAATCGCAGATGAGCTGCGGGAACGCATCCAAAACGGCACCTACCCCATCGGAGGGACGCTCCCGTCAACCACCGCGCTCATGGCTGAGTTCGGCGTGTCCATCACCGTCGCGCGCGGGGCCGTCAAGGAGCTTCAGGCAGAAGGGGTGGCAGTCGGCCAGCCAGGCAAGGCTGTCTACGTCGAGCAGCTCCCGAACGACCGAGGTGATGCGGCACCGGGAATCGCGGACCGACTGGACCGCCTCGCGGCTACTGTCCAGCGACTCGAAAGCCGCGTCGCGGTCCTGGAGGGCCGCGCCAGCGCCTAGGCCCGACCGTAACGTGCTCACGTATGTCATGTCGCACCCTCCGTTCGGCGTTCTTCGCTGATGTGACCAGTCAACTCCCTCGGCTCCCCTTCAACCACGAACCGGTCAAGCACTCGCACCGAACTGGCGGCGCACTCTGACCGCCGAGGCCACCCGGGACACGCGGATACACTGCGATCTACTGTCATCACTGCCGGGGGTGCGAGTTGCCAGTCGTCGCAACATGGCGTGGCCGGAGCGCCCGCGCGCTCCGGCTCGCGCTACGGATGAGCGGCGACGACTTCGCGGCCATGTTGGGTGCGTCAGGCCGCGGTGTAGTCAAGTGGGAAGCCGCACCGGACGCCGAGCTGGCGTTGAGAAGCCAGGAGCTGTTAGACACTGCGCTGGAACGCACCGATGCCAACGCTTGCGCTCGTTTTGTTCAGCTCCTCGATGAGACAGAACCGCAGCCCAATCGCCCAACCCTCATCGTCCCCGAGCCACAGGCGATGCTGATCCCGCGACAGCGAGTCTCCGCCGGCGGCGTACGTACACCGACGCCCGAGCTGGTGGAGAGCCTGCGGCGCTCACTCCGCGATCACTACACGGCCGACAACCTGCTAGGCCCACGCGCTCTCTTGCCAGTCATCACGGCATACGCGGAAACCGTGGAGCAGGTCCGTCGGAATGCATCCGGGAAGCTGCTAGACGACCTCCTGGGCATCGGAGCTGGTTACGCCGAGTTTGCGGGGTGGTTGTCCCAGGACGCTGGCGAACTCGACGCGGCTACACACTGGTACCGCCGAGCCCTCGAATGGGCTGAGTGCGGCCGCGACGACAGGATGGCATCGTTCGTGCTCACCCGGCGGGCTGCTCAGGCCGTTAGCGCGCGGGACGGTGACTACGCCGCAAGACTCGCTCGTGCCGCCCAACGTGGCGATTCCCCGCTAACGACCCGCGTTCGCGCCATCGCCGTGCAGACCGAGGCCCTGGGCCACGCCATCGCCGGCAACCCTAACGGCGTCGACGATGCCTTGGAGCGCGCAGCGGCCTTGGTCGACTCCGAGGGCGAAGCGTACGAAGGGGATCCGTCGGCAGGCCGCTACTGTGAGATGCCTCTCTACCTGGCCATCTCGACGGCCAAGTGCCAGCTTGAGCTAGGCAGGGCCGGCGCTGCCATCGACGGATTCACGGCTGTTCTGAACGCGCTGCCTGCCGACTACCACCGGGACCGAGGGCAGTACCTCGCCAGGTTGGCCCACGCCTACGCCCTTGCCGGGCAGCCGGATGAGGCGTGCGGCAATGCGGAAGAATCGCTCGCGATCGCGCTGGCCACGGGCTCGTCTCGCACGCTAGTCGATCTGCGCGGCATCGCCGGCTACCTGGATCGATGGGCCACATATCCGACCGTCTCGCAGTTGCGTGAGAGGCTAGAGACCGCAGCGGTCTAACCCCCCCGACGGAAGGTGCGAACGTGTTCGCAATCGCCACCGATGGCGCACCGGGACGACCCAACGAAGACTTCGTGATCGCGACCACCGACCTGGTAGTGGTGGTCGACGGTGCCGGAATCCCATTCGGCGGGTGCTCGCACGGCGTCGCCTGGTACGCGCGTCAGCTGGGCACCCGCACACTCGCGGCTCTGGTGACCTCCCCGGAAATGCCGCTTACCGAGGGACTCCGCCAAGGACTCGCCGACACGGCAGCGATGCACGCCGACACCTGTGACCTCACCAACCCCGGGACACCCTGCGCCGCCGTAGGCGTGCTCCGTATAGGCGCAGAGACGGTGGACACCCTCGCCCTCTCAGATGTAACCATCGTGGTTGAGACAGGCGACGGCCCACAGATTACCTGTGACCTCGCGATCGAAGAGCTGAACGGCACCGAGCCTGACTCGCTCCGTGGAATGCACTTCGGGTCTGCGGAGCATGCGGACGCACTTGCCCAGCTCGTAGCGCGTCAGACCGCTACCCGTAACCGACCCGACGGATGGTGGGTGGCCGCGGAGAACCCCGCGGCTGCGGACTACGCGCATACCCGGACCTTTGCGCGGACTGACGTGCGCCGAATGCTGGCAATCTCGGACGGTGCGACCAGACCGGTCGATCAGATGGGGATCTATGCCTGGCCAGAGTATCTCGACCTCTTGGACAAGGTCGGTCCGGTTGATCTGCTCGCCCACGTTCGAGCAATTGAGAATGACGATCCGATCGGCGTCCGCTACTCACGTACCAAGCGCCACGACGACGCAACAATTGCACAGTTCATCGGCTGATTCTCTGGCCGCTCCGCCACGCCAACTGTCGGGGCCGGTTGCCATCGAGCGGAGCGCAGGCCAAAGCAGACCCCGCCCCGCCTACAGCGCCGACGGCTAGACGGGCGAGATGTAGGTGAAGAACGCTGTTCAGTTGCCCCCTGACCTGCGGGCACGTCCTTCAACGCGTCAACGCGGATATGCGCCCCTTCGGTGAAAGCGCTGAACCCCCGCCGCGGGCCTCCAGCACGATCCAGTGGTAGCCGCGGCCAGACATCATCGGTTCGCCGTCCTTATCCGACGGCTCGCCAATGCTCCCTGGCGACACGACCGTGGTCGGGAGGGCGTAGTCGGTTCACATACCGTGGTAAGTGGGATGTGCGCATGCCTGAAGGCAGGGCCTGTAGCCCTTTCGGCACACTATCATTGACAGAATCCGTCGTCCGCCGATGTAATTGCTATTCACCCAGCTCGATACGTGCCCGTCTCGCCTTACGGCGACCAAACCGACGTGCCACGACCGCGTTCATTTCCGTAAGTGCTGCTGCGGCGGATCGAGGACCAAAAGTTCCAAGGTTCATCTCTCCCGCGGATCGGATCGGCGGTGAAGACCAGGCTTCCCGACAGGACGTGCCGACTTCTACGGACAGTTTTCTATGACAACGATCGAAAGCCTCGGCGACCACGCGACTGTCTGTGGCGACCCAGGCTCGATGCTGCGCGAGCTTTTCTTGTATGCGATGTCCTCGTTCCGCCAGGGCGGAAATTACTTCGGGCGCATCGTCGACACGTCGGCGAATCCGGTATGGGTATTCGACCCACTCTGCGAGCAGTTCCACCATATCGGCATAGCGTTGACGCCGCATGTCGGAGGCTGCCTGAAACTTGGCCACCCCACCGCTGACGAGCGCGCCGAACGCACTAGATCCGGCAATCAAGAGCACGGTCTCAGTGATAGTCATTTGTGAACCAGTTTCTTCGCTTATGGCGATTGTCGATTGCTATATATGAACCCGGCTGACCTTTCGCTACGCCTTTCATTTCGCAAGCAACTGCAATGGCCCGATCCAAGATCCAGGGGTCCTGCGGGAAATGAGGCGACACGCCGATCGACAAGGTTACGAGCGCGGCTTTGTGTAGGCGTCCCCTTTGATCTGTTAACTCGACGTAGCCCCTGCGCGCATCGACAGGGTCATAGAGCTTATCTGCACGGATTTCAAATTCCAATACAACGTGCCTACATAAAGTGACAACGTCGTCCGCGTCGCAAAGCATCAAGAAGTCATCGCCGCCGATATGAAAAGCGTCTGCTTTCCCCGGGGAAGCCTGGATTGCCTCAACGAAAGTGCTGGATAGAGTTCGGATCAATTCGCCTGCTCGGATTGGTCCGTAAGTATCGGAGAACGGCTTCATTCGATCAATATCGGCGTAAGCGATTGCAAATGCTTTTCCTCGATTGACGTAGCCCCTTGCTCTGCCGGGGAAAACTAGCGTCCCGGGCAGTTCGGTCGACGGAGATAAGTCCAATAGGCTGTCGCGGCGTTGAATAAAATGGCTTAAATGCGTTAGGGCAAGTCTGAAGTCATCTAACGGGTAGATGAGGTCAATCCCGGCAGTAATGCACTCCAGGCGATTTACTGGTCCCTCGGAAAGCATCAAGATAGGTGGAGGAAAAGGAGAGCCAGTGTTGCGAATGTCGGCAAACATCTGAGTTGTCCCAAGCGTAAGTGAGCGGACGACAATGATGATTGCTTCAGCTTGACAATCGGCAAGCCAATGACTTACTTGCTCTGGGCCGACCTTATAATGCACCCTAACTCGCGAATTTCCGAGGGCACAGAGAATCCGGGAATCGTCTACGCCATCACTAGTTATGACAGCTATTCGATACGGGGAGAATGGCTGGCTAACTTGTGAAGCGGGGTCAAGCATTCCGAGACCAGCCACGGGCCCTCCTGGGTGACCTGCACGAACACGCAGAACTACTGCACGCCTACACCGTAGACGTTACCGGCCACTGTAGACTCGACCCGAGCCGAGCCGGTGCGCACCAACCTCACCAAGCTAGGAGACTTGGGGTAGCCCGCGCTGCCAGCAGGATGCGCGCTGGCTGGCTGCCGAAATGCAGCCAGGTCGCAGCCGTGATCGGGTGAAACCGATTGGGCGATCATGGCCGAGCGGCTACGAGGCGGGCAGGATCGACGAACCGGAGAGGACCCAGGTGGCAATGGTTGTCGCATAGGGCTGGGTGCCCTTTGCTCGTGACCCAGGCGTCGCAGGTTGAGGACCGGTTCCCACCCAACAGGAAAGACGACCCCTCAAAGATCCGTTTCGAAGCCGTTTTCCCGGTCGGTTCAGCTAATCCCTAGGCCGCGTCCCTTTCGCCCTGACTTCGTCATTGGGATCGAGGGGCCGTCGTGTCGCCGCTGAAGATCACTCCTGTCTCCTTGTCCGCTGCCAGTCGAACGCGGCCCGGGGTCCCTGCGGGGGGAAGCTCGGCGCTGCCGACTTAGTCGCTCCCGTTCGTGCATCGGGAACCACGACCCGCGGCTCCCACCCCGCTACCGAGCGACACGACGACGCCACAGTTCCGCATTACCTCGCTGGTTAGCCCCGACTCCAGGGAGAAACTTTGGTTGCCATCGGGCACGACGAGCTTCGGTCATTAGTCGTCACAAACGCTGTAGTCGGACTTTGCTCGGCTGCGGTGATTGCCCCAAGTATCGCCAGACAGGAAGGCGATTCATTAATTGCGGGGGTGGCTGGTGCACTTTGTGTGACAATTTTACTACGCGGCCCGTCTGCACTTATTGAGCTTTGGCTTTCCAGACGCCAGGGACGCCGGTTGGTTCACTCGGCGAATGTTGCGGGCATCGTTTTCGCGATGTGTGTTGGTGCAGTCAATGGAGGCACGCCAGAAGTCGAAGGGCCGTACCAGGACGGCCTTCTGACGAATGAGGCCGCAGCAGCACTAGTGGCAACCTATCTATTCTTGACTCTAGGTTTTTTGATTATCGAAGCAGCCTGTTTAGGGCTTTATAGAGCTGTCCGTTCGCCAGGAACCAATGGGCCTCCACGCGCGACATCGCCACAGATGGCCGCTCTTGGCGACCCCACTTCGTCCGGCACAACGACTACAACTCAAAGCTCTGAAGCTGACCGCGAGGCAGCAACGGCCCCCGCGTCCGCGGATACCGCAATACGAAACGACGCAGCTGCCGCCCTCGGTGTGACGACAGGTCTAGCCAGCCTCGTTCAGGGCTTCGACGGAGCTAGCCCCTGGCGAACCGCCGGTGGATTAGGTCTCGGGATTCTGGGATTAGTGGCAATTTATGGCCCGACAATCGCCGGCCGGATCCGCCGCCACAGTCGCAAAAGACGCTGACTAGTCGGTGAAGGAACGGCCGATCACCTTGAAGTTTACCGCCTCTGCGGCAGGCTTTCTTGATCTGTGGTTCCGGCCTTACCTGCCATCGGCAAGGGGGTCGCCCACCGCGCGAGACCCTTGGCGAACGCGTACCGACCTTCGATGAGCGTTCTTCATCGTGAACAATGAGGTGATCTCAACGAGGGTTCGGTAGGTACCGGTATTCGAAGTGGGTGAGGTGGACGGCTGCGCGGACGATGTCGCCGAGGTTTCGGGGGCTGGCCG